>JAWOCQ010000109.1:0-34969 GCA_046483725.1 Candidatus Bipolaricaulota bacterium | reverse complement strand
GAGAAGCTTTGGCTGATGGGTTTGCCGACCAGCTCGGAGTCGTCGGCGACGACGACCTCGGTGAGGTATTCGGTCATCTCGAAGCCTTCGATCAACTCATCGTTCATGCTGATCCGCTCGGGCAACAGCAGTCGACCGACCGTCGCCAGATAGAAAACACCCGTCAGGAGAACGATCAACCCGAGTTGCGTGAACTCGAACATCGAAAACGGCCGGTCGATGAGTCGTGCCGAAACGTCAGAGGCCAGGATGTTCGTCGAGGTGCCGATCAGCGTGAGCATGCCGCCGAGCATGGCAGCGTACGACGCCGGAATCAACAGCTTCGACGGCGAGATCCCGGTTTTCTGCGAGAGTGTGTTGACCATCGGGATCATCACAGCGACGACCGGGGTGTTGTTGATAAATCCTGCAGCCCCGCCGGAAAGGCCCAACACGGCCAGCAGCTGTTTGTACGGACTGTCGCCGTACTTCTCGGCGATTTTGGTGCCGATACTGTTCACTAGGCCGGTCTGTCTGATGCCTTCGCTGAGAATAAACATCGCCAACACGGTCACCGTCGCCGTGCTCGCAAAGCCGCTGATCCCGGTGGTCGCATCGACGCCGGTCCATGGTTCGAGAACAACTAGCGAGACGAGCACCCCAATGGCGATGATATCGATTGGCAGGGGCTCGGTAATAAAAAGGACGAGCGCGACGAGAATCAGCCCAAAGATCAGCAGAATCTCGGTCGACAGTGGCGGCACTGTCGTGGCTGCTAGACTCGCCACAGTCCAACCCATTCGATCGTATTGATTGTATGGCGATATAAAAAGCCCTCTACACCGTCACGGTCGGCTCGCTTTTCGGCTACTCCGTCGACTCGTGTGGTTTTAGCTACTCCGTCGGCTCGTGTTGTTTCGGCTACTCCGTCGGCTCGTGTGTTTGGCGATACTGCAAGAGAGCCTGTTCTTTCATTTTGGCTTCGATCATCACGTCGACTGTGTTGCCAAACAACTGAATCGGCCCCTGGACGAAATCCGAATGGTTCCGTGGCGAAACCGACGAATCGCCTTCGTGGAGTCGACGTGATTCGCTGTAGTGGATAATCGGTCGAATTCCATCGGGCCAGGTTTCGGTGGCGGCTTCGAGTGCTTCACGGTAACTCAGTCTGCGATCACTGAACTGGTGGTGGAGTTCGTCGTAGACGACTGGGATCCCGATTTCGTCATGGACCGACTCGACGAGTTCGGGCACGCTCCACAGCGATTCCTTGTCGTCGTTTTCGACTGTGAGGCGATCTCTGACCGCGGGCGGCAGCGACTCGACCACGTTGCAGAACCGTTCGGCGGTTGCAGCCTTGTCGCTGTAGTGGGCTCCGATGTGGATGTTAATCGAGTTGTAGGGCGTTCGTGACAAACCCATGGTGTCCATCAAATCGCCGTGACATTCGAGATCAACGATAGCATTGTCGACGACCGACTCGGTGGGGCTGGCGAGTTTGACAAAGTGGCTCGGATGGAACGTGAGCCGCAGGTCATGTTCGTCCGCGAGCTCACCCACCTCTGTTAGTACCTCCAGTACAGCCTCGCTGTTCGGGAGTTCATCGAGATCATACTGGCTGTACCACGGAATGAGGTCCGACGAAATACGGTAAAAATAGATGTCGTTTTGGATGTTCCACTCGATGATTCGGCGGAGCCCTCGGCAGTTCTGTTCGGCGAGTTCGCCTGCGTAGGCGAGCCCGCGGTCTTCGAACGTTGCCTGTTGCATGCCCCGGTTCGTCCGAACGTCGTCCTCGCGGAGTGTCCGATTGAGTGCTGCATACCCGAACTGTGGGCTGGGATGTGCGGCTTGGCTTTCTTCCTGTAGAGTCGACACGGTCTATCCGCTGTAGGTGCTCGCCGAACGTAGGCGTTCCGTCTGGTCGACTCCGACGATTGTTCACTTTCGATTCGCAGTTAACGATTCCCACGAACTCAGGACCCCCCTCACGGTCATCCAAGGCAATCTAGAAGCGCTGATGGACGGCGTGTTCCCCCTAACGGCGGACAGCCTGTCTTCCGTACACGAAGAGACCCTGTACTTAGGAGCGTTGATCGAGGAACTGCGCGATCTGACCCTGGCCGAAGGGGGGCGATTGCGTCTAGAACAGGAGCCCTTGGACCTAGGGGCATTGGTACAGGGCACCTGCGAAAGCCAGCGTCCTGCGGCCACCGAGCAGAACATCCGCCTGGAGGTGAACGCCCCCGAAGAGATATGGGTGCTGGCTGACAGACGCCGCATGCGCCAAGTGATCGCCAACCTCCTGTCCAATGCCCTGCGCTTCTCTCCGGAAGGCGAGGACATCACCGTCACCTGCCACCGCAAGGACGGCCAAGCAGAGGTCTCGGTGAGCGACCACGGGCCCGGCATTGCACCCAAGGACCTGCCCTACGTGTTCGAGCGGTTCTATAAGGCCGACCCGTCCCGCGCCGACCAGGGGAGCGGGTTGGGCTTGGCCATCGCCCGGGAAATCGTTCACGCTCACGGCGGTCAGATCTGGGCGGAGTCGGAGCTTGGACAAGGAACACGGCTCACACTGACGCTCCCTCTAGTTGCGGACCAACAGGGTGATGCGTAGAATTGCAGCTGACCATGGGCACCACAAAACGGTTCCACAACCCAACTTTGGGCCGACTAAGCTACGTTGAGGTCCTGGATGAGATTATCTCCATCATGCATTCGGCACCCGACGACATCTACGAGCTCGTAGTGGGCACAGACTCCCAGGCCTATCACGACGTGGCCGAGTACGTAAGCGCTATCGTAGTACACCGGGTGGGAAAGGGCGGCCGCTACTTCTGGCGAGGAAGCCGCGAACGCAAGCCGCTGAGCCTTCGCGAGCGCATCTGGCGCGAGACTTGGCTCTCCTATGATCTCGCCCAGCAGCTTATTGGGAGTCTGCAGGAGCGGGAGGTGCTGGATGTCAACCTGGAGATCCACGTGGATGTGGGCCGCAGCGGGCGTACGCGGGACATGGTGGAAGAAGTGGTGGGGATGATCATCGGCAGCGGTTTCCACGTCCGCACTAAGCCAGACGCCTACGCCGCCGCCACCGTCGCCGACAAACATACGTGATGTTCGGAGCTTGTGGCTAGCAGATTATGAGCTTGTCTCGGGGGATTGGCTTTGCTCGAGCCACGCCCAGATGAACCCTCCCAGGTCACCGTCCAAGACCCCTTGTACGTTTCCCGTCTCCACTCCCGTTCGGTGATCCTTCACCATCTGGTAGGGTTGCAGCACATAGGAACGGATCTGGTGCCCCCATTCGATGTCTTGAAGCTGGCCCGTCAGTTCCTCCAGCTTGCGGGCACGTTCCTTCTCCATTAGGGCAAACAAACGCGCCCGGAGCATCCTCATCGCGGTGAGCTTGTTCTGCGCTTGCGAACGCTCGTTCTGACACGCAACGATGATGCCGGTGGGAACGTGGGTAATGCGCACGGCCGTCTCGTTCTTCTGCATGTGCTGCCCGCCGGGCCCTCCAGCACGGAACGCCTCGAACTTGAGGTCGTCTTCGTCGATTTCCAGCTCTTTGTCCTCCACCATGGGGATCACCGTCAACGAGGCGAAGGAGGTGTGGCGGCGGTTGGCCGAATCATAAGGGGAGATTCTCACCAGGCGATGAACCCCGGTCTCACCGCGTAGGGTCCCGAACGCATAGCTCCCCCGCACCTCCAGGGTGGCCGACTTAAGGCCTGCTTCCTCTCCCGGGGTCTCGTCCACCAAGCGCACCTTCCAGCCCTGCGACTCACAGAACCGTGAGTACATACGCGTCATTATCTCCGTCCAGTCCTGAGCATCCGTGCCCCCGGCGCCGGCGTTAAACGAGAGGTAACAGCCCCCTTTGTCGTAGGGTCCCGAAAGAAATGCTTGTAGAGTTGCCTTATCCAGCTTGCGCTCCAGTTCAGTTAGCCGCCCTTCCGCCTCGGCCATGGCTGCCTCGTCTTCCTCTTCCTCGGCCATCCGCCGGAGCACCTCGGCCTCCTCCAGCTCCTCCCGCAAAGTTGAGAACAACCTGAGCCGTTCTTTGGCCGCATCCAGCGTCTGGGCCTTCCGCTGAGCCTGATCGCGATCATCCCAAAAGGAGGCGTCGGCCATCTCTCTCTCAATCCCGGCGACGGTGGCCTGCAAGGAGTCCAGATTGACCCTGCGTTCCAATCGGCGAAGGCGATCCCAAGCAGTGGACAGACGATCTTCCATAGCACAGAAGTTACCTGCGCGCTCGCCCGTCCGCAAGCTATAATACAAACTGTGCCTGGAACACTGTACATCTGTGCAACCCCCATTGGAAACCTGGAGGACATCACCCTCCGGGCGCTGCGAGTGCTGGGCGAAGTGGACCGCATCGTAGGGGAGGACACCCGCCGGACGCGGCGGCTGCTCTCCTACCACGGCATCCACACGCCCTTCGCCCCCAGCCTATACGAGGGGGTGGAACAGGAGCGGGTGGAAAAGGTGGTCCGGCTTTTGGAAGAAGGGGAGAACATCGCCTTGGTGTCCGACGCCGGGACGCCGCTTGTCAGCGACCCGGGGTACCTGCTCGTCAGCGGCTGTGTGGAGCGAGGTATTCCGGTGGCTTCCATCCCCGGCCCGTCCGCCCCTCTGGCGGCACTGGTGGCCTCGGGGCTGCCCACGAACCGCTTCCTGTTCCTGGGGGCCTTGCCACGAAAAGCCGGACGGTGCCGCAAGGCACTGGAGCAACTGCGCGGGCTGGATTGCACGGCCGTGGCGCTGGTTTCACCTCATCGCCTAGAGGAAACCCTGGAGCTGCTTGTCGACATGTATCCCCTACGCCCCCTTGTACTCGCTCGCGAGATCACCAAGGTGCATGAAGAATACCTGCGGGGCACATGCCAGGAGGTGCTGGAGGCGTTCCGGACCCGCCAAGGCGTGCGGGGAGAGGTAGTGCTGGTGCTCGGGGCGGACGGTCCAACCGCCCCTGCGGCCGACCCCGGCGAAGTGAAGGTCTTGTATCAAGCGCTTCTCGAACAGGGGTTGCCTCCTCATGATGCCTTGCGCCGAGCGGCACACGCGACGGGCCTATCGCGCAGAGAAGCCTACGACATCGTACACAGATCGGACCCCTCCACCGAATAGCACCGTTCCAACGACGCAGACAAGCTGCCACACTACAGAATGCCTATTAGGAACCCCAGCAGGCCAACGTACATCTTTCCCCTAACTGATACCAACTACACCTAACTCCTAACGCCTCACTCCTCACCCCTGACTCCTCACTCCTCACTCCTCACCCCTCACTCCTCACTCCTCACGTCGCCCATCCAGCCACGCCTGCAGTATCAGTACGGCCGCCAGCGCATCCTGAACCAGCCGGCGCTTCCTGCCATTCAGCCCCGACTCCTGCAGCACCCGCTCGGCCTCTACGGTGGTGAGCCGTTCGTCAACCAACTCCACCGGCACACCGGCTTGTTCAGCAACCGAGCGGCCAAACGTCTCCGCTTTCCCGGCCTGCTCTCCGGCCGTGCCGTCCATGTTGAGGGGAACGCCCACCACCAGCACCTCCGCTTCCACTGCCTGTGCCAGCGTAGCCAGCTCCCCTACATCGGCTTCGTCCCCCTGCCGGTAGTAAACACCGTAAGGCCGGGCCAGGGTCCCCGTCTCGTCGGAGAGCGCCAGACCCACCCGACGGTCCCCTACGTCAAGCGCCAGAGAGATCATGAGCTGGAGAGGATCCCCAGGGCCCGGCGGATCATCTCCTCCACCGGTGCGTCATCCGAGCATTCCTTGCGCACGGCGTCCAGGGCCTTCCTGGCCTCCATCTCGGAGAAGCCAAGGGCTTTGGAGCTGAGGGCGCGGATCACCACTTGCTCCTTCTCCCCCAGCGGGGTCGGGGTAGGTGGCACCATCTTCGCCAGCCTTCCTGACAGTTCCACGATCACCCGCTGTGCCGTGCGCGCCCCGATGCCCTTTACCTGATTCAACACAGACAGGTTGCCCGTACGCACCGCCGTAGCTAACTCCTCCGGAGGAAGCGCGGAAACCAGGCGGAACGCCAGCCTGGGGCCGAGTTGCGGCACTGAAAAAAGCCCCACGAACATCTCCCGTTCCTCCCGCGTGGCAAAGCCATAGATCTCGTAGCCGTCGTCCCGGACTAGAAGGTGGGTGAACAGGCGTACATTGGCTTTGCCTAACGACTCCGCCACTGTCCGCGGAGGGACCCACAGCCGGAGGCCAAACCCCCCCACCTGGACGATCAGGATCTCCTCCCCGCGTTCCACCACCGTGCCCTCGATCGTCTCCAACATCGGAGCTACTCCTCCTCTCGGCAGACCTGTGCCCAAGGTGCCATTGCCTGGCGCAGCGCGTCCAGCTCCTCCTTCGGCAGAAGCAACTGTACTTCCGCTTGATCGGTGACCCGCTGGCCGATCACTTGCAGTCCCCGGCGGCCGACCTCAGAGAACACCGCGCCCATGCGCTTTCTCCTCTCGGGTTTCCTGCAGCCGGAACGCATGGACAAGGTGGCGGGGATCATGGTATTGGCCTACCTGACCGCATGATGATATAACGGTAGCTGATGACCTATCCTAAGGCAAAGGGGTGAGGTAATGGAGTTGACGAAGCAGGACTACGAGACGGAGCTGCGGGAGTTCCGGTGGGACATCCCCGAGGACTACAACATAGCGGCGGTGGTGGATGCCCATGCCCGGGCTCATCCGGACAAGCCCTGCGTGTTGTGGGAGTCGGATGCCGGCCAGCGGAGAACGCTGACATGGAAGGAACTGTCCCAACTCTCCTCGCGTTTGGCCGCCGTACTTATGCGCCTGGGAGTGAAGAAGAAGGACCCCGTTCTACACATCTTCCCGCGCCTGCCCGAGGCGTTGATCGCGCAGATCGGAACTTTCAAAGCCGGTGGCGTGGCCGTGCCCTGCACGGAAATGCTACGGGCCAACGAAATAACATACCGTTCTGAGGTTTCCGGCGCTCACGTTATCGTGGCCCATGCCTCTACACAAGACCAGGTGGACGCCGCCCGTGGCGAGTGCCCGCTGGAGCAGTTCATTCTCATCGGGGACGAAGCCCCCGGATGGCTTTCCTTTGAGCGCGAGGTGGAACGGGCTCCGGAGGCAACGCCTGTTCCGCTCCGCGCGGATGACCCAATGACAATCAATTTCACCTCCGGCACCACCGGCAACCCCAAACCGGTGATGCACCGCCACCGCTGGATGTACGGACACGCCAGGGTTACCGCTCGATACTGGTGGGCGGCATCGGGAGATGATCTGATCTGGGCCACCACCGCCCCGGGCTGGGCCAAATGGTACTGGGCCCCAGTGGGTGTAGCACTTAACGCAGGGGCGACCCAACTCATGTTCCATGGCAGGTTTGAGGCAGAAAAGTTCCTGGACCTACTCTCCCGCTACAAGGTAACGAAGCTCTGTGCCACGCCTACGGAGTACCGGATGCTTGTTCAGTCACCCCAACTGGACCGGTATAAGCTATCTCTCACCGACGCTTTGTCCGCCGGGGAGCCGCTGAACCAAGAGCCCATAGAGGTCATCCGCAAGGCCTTCGGCGTCACCATACGGGACGGCTATGGCCAGACCGAGTCGGTGTGCTTGGTATGCAATTACCCCGGCCTCCCACCAAAGCCCGGTTCCATGGGGATGCCCACCCCGGGCCCCGGTGCGGTGGCCATTGACAACTCTGGCGAACCCGTATCCAGGGGTGAGGTGGGAGAAATTGCTGTGCCGGTCGGTAGCCCGGGGATCTTCGACGGCTACTGGAAGGATCCCGAGCTCACCCAGGAGGTCTTCTCCGGCCGGTGGTACCGGACAGGGGACCTCGCCCGCGTGGACGAAGACGGCTACTTCTTTTTCAACGGGCGGGCGGACGATGTGATTAAGGCCTCGGGCTACCGGATCGGCCCGTTCGAGGTGGAGGATGCCCTGGTCTCCCACCCAGCCGTGGCCGAAGCGGCGGTGGTCGGTGTACCCCACCCAGTGCGTGGTCAGATCGTCAAGGCTTTCGTGATACTGGCCAGGGGCTACACTTCAAGCGAGGGCCTCATCAAGGGGCTGCAGGACCACGTGAAGGAGGTCACCGCACCCTACAAGTACCCGCGGGAAATCGAGTTTATAAGAGAGCTTCCCAAGACCGCCAGCGGGAAGATCAAGCGGGTAGAGCTGCGGAAGCGAGAAGCCGAACGCCATGGAGGTGGAGCATGAAGAAGTTGCTGGTTGCACTGCTGTTGGCCGCCTGGGTTCTTCCTTCGTACGGGGTGGGCTTTGGTGGAGGACTGTGGGTGGACACGCTGGATGTCAGCGACACCAAAGGTTTCCTGATCCAGTTCATGGAGGAGGAGGTGGGGGTACCTCCAGAGGAGCTAGGGGATATCGAGGCGGAACTGGAGCAGGTGCCCAACCTGTTGCCTGTTCCCATGCCGGGGGGCTTCCTGTCGATCGATGTGGGGTTTGGCGCGCTGGAACTGGAGGGCGCATACCTGAGCGATAGCCTGTTGAGACAGGCCGCCGGGCTCCCATCGGGGCCCATCCCGATCACTGAAGAGGACGATGAAGTTGAGATCACCGCGGATCCCCGACTAGAAGTCTACAGAGTGGCTCTGGGCTGGCATCCCCGGTTCGACGTCGGTCTGTTCGCCGCAGGAGTGGGCGTGGGGGCAGCTCTGACCGGCGGTGGGCTGGAGGTCGACTTCGACTCGCCAGATCCAGAGGTCGGGGAGTTTCTCTCACAGATCGAAATCGAAGAAGGAACCTTCAGCTGGTCGGCTGGCGGGCCCGTGTTGTGGGCGGACTTGGAGCTCGGCCTTCCGTTCCTCAGGCTCTTCGCCCGGGGTCATCTGTTTCTCCCCCTGTTTAGCTCCACCGGCGATGCTCAGCTCCACGCCGGTTATCTGGGCGCGGCGGCAGGGCTGGTGATTCGCCTGTAATGGATGAGCGAGGTTTGGTCAGGCATGCGGTTGAGGCCCAGGAGCGTGCGTACTGCCCCTACTCTGGGTTCGCGGTGGGGGCGGCACTCCTGAGCAAGGGTGGAAAGGTGTTCACCGGGTGCAACGTGGAGAACGTCTCCTCGGGCCTCACCGTGTGCGCCGAGAGGTCGGCCGTGTTCAAGGCGATCTCGGAGGGGGAGAGGGAGTTCCAAACCCTGGCCGTGGCCTGCGGCCGCGGTGCCTGCACCCCGTGCGGAGCCTGCCGGCAAGTTCTGCTGGAGTTCTCCCCCGAGCTCCAGGTGGTCATGGCGGATGCCCAAGGTACAGTGCACCTGCGTCGCAGCCTCGGCGAGCTCCTCCCCGACGCATTCAGGCCCGGCCAGATATCAGAGGCGAACTCCGACCAAAGCCGAAGCTAAACTCCAGGCAAGAAACGAACCCCGAAGTTCGAGGGGGGCATAGGACGAAGTGTGCAGCGTCCGTCTGGGCGTGCCTCTGCATCGAAGGCCATCAGTAATCGAACATCCTGCTCCTCCGCACACCTCACGCCTCACGCCTCACGCCTCACGCCACAAACGGAGTGTATCCGCTATTACATACCTGAACTGGATTAGCTGCTAGAATGGCTCCTGGGCGATCCGGCGTGCTCACGTCGGGCACGGAAGGAGGTCAGGATGCGTATTGCAAGATGGTGTTTGGTGTTGTTGATGCTGCTTGCCGCGGTTACCTCAGTGGCCGGGGCGCGTGAGTTGGTGTTCATCTTGGACGCGTCGAACTCAATGAACATAGTCGTGGAGGACCAGGGAACCCGATTCGCGTGGGCCAAACAGGCACTCCAGAACGTGATCGAAGAGCTCGACGAGGAAGTCCCGTTCGGCCTGGTGGTATTCGGGCATAGAGTTCCCCATACCCGCCCCGAGGAGAGTTGTGAAGACATTGAGCTGTTGGTGCCATTCGATAACCATGCGGGTGCGGAGAGGCAATCCGTCGTGCGTGAAATTGACGCGCTCGGGGCCAGGGGCAACACTCCCCTCGCCAGCTCCATGGAGTATGCCGCGGAGGTGCACCCCGAGGCGCGAATTGTGCTTCTAACCGACGGGGAAGAAACCTGCCACGGGGACCCCGAGGCGGTGGCACAGGGCCTGTCCGATAGGGGGCAGATACTCGACATCGTCGCCGTCAGTGTGTCCCCGCGCATTCAGGCGGAGCTGACCGCACTGGCAGAGGGCACAGGCGGACGGTTCTTGATGGTAGATGATCCAGCGCTCCTTCCAGAGAAGCTCCTAGAGGTGGCAATCGACCCTCCGACAGAGCCTGAGCCGCCCGCTCCGGAGATCCCCGAGGCGCTGAAGCGCTATCGCGTGGACCCGGGTATTGTCACTGTGCTCCTGGAGCACCTGCCCTACGACATCTGCAGCCCTATGTGGGACGTGATCTTGAGGTTTTTGGAGAGGAATCCGCCGGACAACGTAATCGTGGGCACTGAGCGAGGCGACGCCCTATTCGGCACCTCGGGGAACGACCTCATCATCGGTGTGCACGGCAACAACCGCATCTCCGGATTCGCCGAAAACGACCTGCTCATCGGAGGCTCGGGCGATGACGTAATCCAGGGCGGAAGTGGCAACAACCTGATCCTAGGCGGAGCGGGGGACGACGTTCTCACCGGCGGTTCCGGATGCGACATCCTCTACGGTGAACAGGGTGATGACCATATCGAGAGCGGCGGGGGTACCAACTGGATATACGGCGGCCCGGGGAACGACACCATCCTTGGTGGGGACGGCTGTAACTACATCGACCCCGGAGCGGGCAGGAACAGCGTGGTGGACTTGGGCACTTGCACCACGTGCGCAGAGGCTACCGCTGCCGGGTCTTCCGATCCCTGCAGGGCCGTATGCGTCCCCAGGTCCCCCGAGCCATGCGAACGCGAGCGGCCCTCCGTGTGCACCGTCACCCCTGAGGTGAGGACGGTCAAGGCCGGGGAGAGCATCGTTCTGCGCGCCAGGGCATACGATCCGGACAGGGATCCGGCAGAGGTCACCTGGTCGGCGCCACGCGGCTTCTTCTCCGACCCCCACGCCCTAGAGACCATCTACTACGCACCCCCTCACACTATTTGCGAAGGGGAGGAAATCGAGGTTACTGTGACCGCCGTGGATCCGTGCGGGGAAAAGTCCACCGACACTGTGACCGTACGAGTGCTACGGGATAATCGACCGCCAGTGGTCAACGCGGGCCGGGACCGGTCGGTGGATGAGGGTGAGCGCGTCCAAATATGCGCTACGGCTCATGATCCTGACTGCGACGAGATGACCTTCACCTGGGCCGCCGAGTGCGGTCGGGGGACCTTCGTGGACCCGCATGTGCTGTGTCCAGTGTACATCGCACCTAGTACGCCACCGTGCACTGACGAGAAGGTGGTGTTGACCCTCACGGTGCGGGACGAGTGCGGCGCTGTGAGCAAGGACAGCTTGAGGGTACATGTACGCAGCGTGAGCCATCCGCCCACGGTGGACGCGGGACCTGATCTTACTGTGTGCGAAGGCGGCCGGATCATGATCCTGGCCGAGGCGCAGGATCCCGATGGGGGGCCCCTGAGCGTCTCTTGGTGGGCGAGCGAGGGTTCGTTCATGAATGCCCACACGCTGAATCCGGTATTCCTCGCCCCGTCACCGCCCAGCTGTGAGGGGCTAGTCGTTGAGGTCCGCGTGCTGGTCACAGACTGTCAGGGGAATGTCGCCGAAGACTTCCTGAACATACACGTCGAGAGCGTGAACCGCCCGCCGCGGGTGGACATCGAAGACTAGCAAAGGGGGACAGTCCCCCTCCGGTAGCAGAAGGGGACAGTCCCCCGCTCAGCGAGCGGGGGACTGTCCCCTTATCTTTCCCGCGGCCAAAATGCCGGTCACGGCAGCGAACACGATACCTCGCGAGTGGCCTGAGGCGTCCCCGGCTACGTGGAAACCCGGAATCTCCGTTTCCATTCCTATTTTCAGACAATAACGAGTATCATAGAACTTGATCTCCGGCGCGTATACCAGCGTCCCATCCGATGCAAGGCCGGGGAGGATGTCATCCAGCCGCTCGACCGCCTCCAACACGTCCACCACCACCCGCTGAGGAAGAGCCATCGATACATCCCCTGGTGTGTGCTCGGCCAAAGTGGGATGAATGGGAACCCGACCGATCCGCGCGGGGGTGGAACGTCGCCCCTGTTCGAGATCCTTTAGGCGCTGCAGGATGGGGCGGCCTCCGCCGATGGTGCTGGCAAGCTTGGCTATGGCCCGCCCGTACTCGGTGGTGTCCTCCACCGGGTCGGTAAGCTCAATATGGACGAGGAGGGCGAAGTTGCTGTTGTCCGTCTTGTGTTCGTTTTCGGCGTGTCCGTTAACCAGCACGAACTCCTCGTAGTCCTCACGCACGACGAAACCGCGTGGGTTCGCGCAAAACGTACGCACCACATCGTCGTACGTCCGGGTGCGAACCCGGAACTTGGCATCGTACATCACGCCTTCCACGTGCGTGTACAGCTCCGCAGGGAACTCAAGGCGTACGCCCACATCCAGCGGCCCGAACTCCGGCCCCACCCCCAACGAGCGGGAGACCTCCCGGAGCCAGTAGGCCCCCACACGTCCCGGCGCGGCGACCACCCGGTCCGCCCGCACTCGTCCACCTTTGTGTTCCACCACAAAACCGCCATCCGCCCGGGACACCGTCTGAACGGGGCAGTCAAGCATGAAGGTCACGCCACGGGCCTGCAGATCCTTGTACAGGGCGTCGATAACTTCGCGAATCCGGCCCGTTCCAATGTGTCGCTGGCGACCGGCAATAAACTCGATACCCACTTCGGAAGCATGCCTTTTGAGTTGACCCAACGCTTCTTCGTCCTCGCCGGAATACTGCTCGGGTGCACCGTATCTGGTGAACACCTCGTCGACATAGGCGATGAGACTGTTCAACTCACCTGTGGAACAGCCCAAGGCCGCGGGCGCACCCCCAATCTTCGACGTGAGGTTAAGCTTCCCATCGGAGAAAGTCCCGGCTCCACCTACCCCGCAGGTGATGCTCTCACGCTCCTTGGGGGCCAAACCCTTGTCCAAGACCGCCACCGAGAAGTCCGAGTCGGCCAGCTCCAACGCCGCGAACAACCCAGCCGGGCCGGCTCCGATCACCACCACGTCGTATTTCACCGCGTCTCCCTCCCGGCCCCAGGGCAAGACATCCTACATGTGAAACTAGCGTTAGTGGGATATCCTGCGCTGGGTCCAAAGGCTATCGTAGCCGGTCCCGGGGTGAAAGCAAGTGCGGATCATCGGCGGGGAACGAAAGGGCAACAAGCTGGCCGAGTGGCACGGGCTCCCGGTTCGGCCACTGCGGGACAGGGTACGCACCGCCTTGTTCGACGTCCTGAGAGAGCTGGTGATGGGAGCGGACGTTCTGGACCTGTTTGCGGGCACCGGAGCGGTGGGACTGGAGGCACTCTCCCGCGGCGCCAGTCGGGCCACTTTGGTGGAGCTCTCTCCGCGCGTTGCCCACCTCATCCAGGAGAACGTGCGCCGTCTTGACTACCAAGACAAGGCCCGGATCCTCCCCGGGGACGCGCTGGAGCGCATTCGCGAGCTTGCCAGCCGAGGGGAACAGTTCGATCTCGTGTTCATAGGTGCACCCTACAATACACACCTGGGGAGGAAGGCCCTGCAAACCATGAGCGAGTACCCCCCTCTGAAACCGCAAGCCATAGTAGTAGTGGAAGTGCACGATAAGGAATCGCTGTCCGAACGACACGGCCCGTTGCAGCTGGAGAGGCGCCGCGCGTACGGCGAAACCAGGCTGGACTTCTTCCGGTTTGTGCCAGAGCGGCGTTCAGACTAGACTCGGAGGAAACAGGAGGTCGTAATGGCCAAGCCTTTTATTCTCCTCTCCAACGACGACGGTTACCTCGCCTCGGGGTTGCTTGCCTTGCGCGACGCGCTGCTGGATTTCGCCGATGTGTGGATCATGGCACCGGACAGAAACTGGTCGGCTGCATCCCGTACCCGCATCTTCCACAAGCCGCTCAGGGTGTCCAAAGTACAGCTTGCCGATGGCCAAAGCATACGGATAACCAACGGAGCACCGTCCGACTGCGTGTCCCTCGCGCTTTTGGGGCTGGCACCACAGAAACCAGACTTGGTGGTGGCCGGCATCAACGCGGGAGCGAATATCGGGCGCGATGTCACTTACTCGGGCACCGTAGCTGCAGCGATGGAGGGAGCCCAGGCCGGGATCCCCGCGGTGGCCGTGTCCCAAGATCTCGGACCCGAAGGCAGCGAGGACAGCCCTCCCGATTACCGACTGGCCGCTAGGGTGGCGGCCCAAGTGGTCCGGTTTGTGTTGGAGGAACAACCCCTTAACCCCGGGACACTCCTCAATGTTAACACTCCGGCTTCCGTTCCGGCCGGTGTGCGCATCACCCGCCTGGGCACCAAGACTTACAGGGACGAGCTTGTACAAGGCAAGGACCCCAAAGGACGGGAGTACTACTGGATGGCGGGGGAAATGTTGACAGAGCCCCCAACAGATGCCGCGGGGACAGACGTGGAAGCAGTCCTCTCAGGGTACATTTCCATCACTCCGCTGCAGATGGACCTCACCGCTTATCCTTTGATGGGAGCCCTGCAAGCGTGGGAAGGCCGTATCACGCTGGCCTGATAATGGTCAAACCCCGACGGCGATGAACAGCGCCCCAGCAGCCCAGCGAGCTACCCTGGTGGCCCCTTCCGGTATCAAGCCGCCGGCGAACCAGGCAAGCAACACCGCCAACGCCGTGCTCAAGAGGAGTGCCGAGGCAGCGCCGATGAACACTGCTCCAGGATGCCGCTGAGTGGCCATGGCGAGAATCGCCAATTGCGTCTTGTCCCCCAGCTCCGCTAGAAAAACCATAGAGAATGCAATCGCAATTATATTCCAGTGCACGTATCGATCACCGCGCTCATTGTACGCCGATCCCACGGCAAGAGTCTCGAGCCCCTTGTGTCATTCCAGCCCCGCCCAGCAGCGAACTTCCTCTGGCGGGCAGGCCAGCGCAGGTAGCCGATCTGCAACCAATTCCCCTACTGGATTACTCCCCCGCGCCAAAAAGTGCGCTAGCTGCACGTGCAAACACTTGACGCGCCGGTGATTGCGCAGCCCGCCGATGCCGGTGTCCGCGGCCTCTTCTCTACCTACAGCCCTGAGGAGATCAACCTCCTCCACGCACAGGAGCCGGCGACGTTCCTCCCGGTATGCGCGGTGGTTGTCTAGATATCGCTCGGCGAACCCTGGATCGTCCCTGATCAGCTGTTCCGCGTCTCGCACCCCGCCCGCTGCCTCCAAGCGACCGACCTCTTGCACCAGGTACGGGCAGGTAAGCCAAAACACATTTGGGAATAGCTCAAAGCCCTGTTCTGAACTGAATACAAACTTGTTCACCGTTACCTGAGGGAATCCGTATCGGCAAGTGGCCGCCACAGCAATCACCCCGCGCGCGGCACGGCCGATCTGCCAACAGATTACCTGTAGGTCGCGCTCAGTGGGGAGCCGGTCCATGCTCCCGAGTCGCCCGAGTCGAAGGCACATCCAGTTTACGGTAAGCAAGAAGCAGTATCCGGATTCCCTCCTCCAGCCCTACCGGCAAGCCAACTAGGGTGGAAAGGTCGGCCACAGGCGCCGGGCGGGAGGGTACCGCACTGGGACGATAGCCGGGGCTCATCGCCCAAAGGAACCGCCGCATGTCAAGCTCATCCTCCCACAGAAGCAGGGTCCCGTGATGCAGAAAAGCACGGCGCCGCAGTTGCGCCGACCCGGATACTTTGCGTCCGTCCACAAACACGCCACCATCGCGCTGGCTTGCGCGGAGGCTCCACCGCGTGCGTAGCACCTCGGTTAACAGGCCGCAAAACAGGGCCTGGGTCTCACGGACAGCCATCCATTTGCGCTGCAAAGGGAGAAAGAGGGAGAAATTAAGGTTCCCGGGATGATGATATACGGTGCCTCCCCCTGAGCAGCGCTGCAGCACCGGGATTCCCAGAGACCGGCAGGTGGCGACGTCTGCTTCGGCCTCGGGGTCCTGACTACGCCCAATCACCACACAGCGGCCGTTGCGCCACAATCTCAGAGTGGCAGGAGCATCTCCACGAGCCACTTCCGAGAGGATCGCTTCCTCCATAGCCAGCGCTTGTTCCGGTGGGCGAATCCCTCGCTCCACAAGCACTCTCATTGCAGCTCCTCGTACATGCTCGCCGCCCGGTAGGAGGTACGCGCCAAGGGTGCAGCGATCACCCCTCGGAACCCCATCGACCGCGCCCTCTCACCCAATGAGGAGAATTCCTCGGGGGGTATATACCGGGCGACCGGAATCTGTACCGGTGAAGGCCGCAGGTACTGCCCTAACATCACTATATCCACCGCGGCGTCGCGGAGGTCCTCCAGCGCCTCCTCGACCTCCCACAGCTCTTCTCCCATTCCGAGGAGGAGAGATGACTTGGTGACCTGGTCCGGGGCCAACCGCTTGATTTCGGTCAATACCTCCAACGACCTTGCGTAGCTTGCCCGAGGGTCCCGCACCTGGGGTGTAAGCCTGGCTACTGTCTCCAAATTGTGTCCAACCACTGAAGGGCCCGCGTCAAGCAGCCTTTCCAGCTGCTCCGTTTCATAATCCGGAATCAGCACCTCCACGCCAGCTCCAGGGAGAAGCCGGTGCACAGCCTCCACAGCACCAGCGAACTGAGTGGTTCCACCATCGGGCAGATCATCACGGTCCACACTGGTCATCACCACATAGCGCAACCCCAACGCGCGGGCTGCCTCCGCCACCCGCTGGGGTTCTCCTGTATCCAGCGCTCCCCCGGGCCACCCGGTAGCCACGGCGCAGAAGCCACAACTCCGCGTACAAACATCGCCCAGGAGCAGGAAAGTTGCCGTGCGCTCCCCCCAACACTGGGGGAGGTTGGGGCAGCGAGCAGACTGGCAAACGGTGTGAAGGCGGCGCCCATCCAGGATGCGAGCCAGGACGTCAAGTCCCTCTCGATCGGTTGGGGACAGATTTACCTTAATCCAGTCCGGCTTCACCTCACCCATCGCGCCAGCTCCTCCCGCCCCACGGTGGAGACCTTCACATCGAATACCTCAGCCAATTCCCGCAGAGCGGCGGTCTCCGCCTCGTGGACATCCACAGGGGAGTCACACACATCTGCAAGGGATATTGCGTCCACGCCGTGCAGACCGCAGGGGACGATCAGCGAGAATAGATTGGGGCTAAGATCTACATTCAGGGCCATCCCATGCATGGTGCCCCATCTCCGCACATGCACACCGACAAAGCCAAGCTTCTGCAAGCCGATCCAGATTCCAGGAAACTCCGGCTTCCGGTGGGCCTCAACGCCGAAATGGCGGGCGGTCCGCAGCATAACCTCTTCCAGGTTGGCCACGTATCTGCGCAGGTCTCGGCCCCATCCCCTGAGATCCAAAATAGGATACACAACCAGCTGGCCCGGCCCATGGTACGTGACGTCTCCTCCACGCTCCACCTTCTGCACTTCAACCTGCAGGCGCTCAAGCACCCGGCGGCTGGCCAGGATGTGTTCCTCTCCCCCCTGCCTCCCCAGCGTGATAACAGGGTCGTGCTCCACAGAGAGGATCAAGTCCGGCACGCCTCCCTTGATGCGAAGCCGGCGGAGACGTTGCTGCAGATCCAACACGGAGCCGTAACGCTCGGACCCCAGCCGTATATGGAACAATTCTCTCACTTGACCTCCAGGCGAGCGATCAGCTGCCCGGGCTGAGCGGCGTCCCCTTGTGAGGCCAGTATCTCCTGAAGCACACCCATCGCAGGGGCTTCAACAACGAACACCGCCTTGTCCGCCTCCAGCTCGGCCAGTTCCTGTCCCTCTTGCACGGCCTGCCCCACATCCACCAGCCATCGCACCAGGCGCACTTGCTCAACCTCGCCGAGTTCGGGAATCGAGATGTCCACCGCCCCTCCCTTCACGGGTATTCTAAACGCGCCACGCACAGCGCAACAGGGGGTATACGGATAGCGACAGGAGGGGAGCGACTGACTCAAAGAACTAAGCTACAGCTCGACTTCCTCGGAGAACAGCGAGAGCCGATACTCCCCTTGGCCAGACTTGCGGTCAATGCGCAAATACCAACCGCAGGTATCGCCTCTCTCAGGCTCGATGCACGGGCTAACACAGTAGATGGCTCCCTGACCCCCTTCCAGTCTGTGCTGGACAACGCCACAGACATCCACAATGTACACGTCATAGGTGAGCCCGGGATCAGCATCGAACCAGATGACATACCCTTCACCAATACCAGTGTCCAACCTGTACCAATCCCGCATGTCAACCCGCCCGCGGGGACCGATAGAACCTAGCGAGCCCCGGTAATGCCCAGGAGACAAACGCGGAGCGTCCTGTGGTCCGTGGGTCTCAGGAAGCGTCTCCCGTTCGTCGACCTCAAAGGGGTCCAACCCCGGGCACATGTCCAGGGGACTGCCCACCCAACAACTCATCTCACCCGCCAGGACGCACTCTTCCTCCACCAGCTCGGGCTCTTCCGGCTCTGGCTCTACCGGCTCAGGTTCAGGAGGAGCTGGCGGGTCGGGGCTCGGCGGGCGCTCCGGCTCGGGTTCGGGCGTACCCCACTCCCCGAGGGTTAGGGAATCATCATCGAAGCCCACGTGCGGTTCACACTCCACCGCTTGCCGCGTGCGGACCAACATAGTCCCACCGCTCCCCCTCCGGGTAAAGGGGACGGTCGCGCCAAGGGGATAGGCATACGCTCCGCACTCCAAGCTGGTATTCCGGAGCCGCACGTCCAGGCGTTGCCAATCGGTGGAACCGGGCTCGCCTATATAGACGTAGAGATTGACATCCCGCCCCCGACACGTAGCGGACGGATCGTCACCCAACGCAGCGAACTCCAACACAAGCCGCGCGCCCGGCGGGACGTCAGAGAAGGTCCAGGTGATGTATGCGCCGGTGTGGGAACCTCTGAGCCAGCACACGCCTGCCTCTTCCGTACCCATGCAGCGCGAAATTACACCCTCAGCGGAAGATCCTATGGAAAGCAAAGCAAACAGGACGGCCAATGCGCCCGCGAACAACAGTGTTCGTCCACCCACCAGCAACCCCCTCCTCCCCATGCACTCAAATTATAATACGTCAATGTTCCCAAGGCCAACTGCAGCCGCTCCTCTATGGAGCATCCAACAAATGCAACGCTTCCCAGAGCGCTTCGTAATTTGACCTTGGATTCCAGAAGAGATAACCGTCCGCCCCTACATCTTCCGCCGCGCGGACTTGCTCAGCGATGTACTGGGCCAAGCTCACCCCCGCCGGGAGAGCTCTGTCGAAGGCCTGCAAATAGGGACGTACTGGAACATCTGTGCGTGAGGCCCCTGCCTCCAGGGCCTGGCGCACTGTCCGGTAGGGATCGCTCTTGAACTCCTCTTCGCTGTAGTGCGAGGGGTAAAGCATCGGGGAAAACACCTCCACGTACGATGTCATGCTCTCCAGGTGCTGGCCAATGGGATCGATCTCGCGGGCGTTCCATGGCCACAGCACGCGGCCAAACAGGTCCACGGAGATAGGAACGTCCAAGGCCTCCTTAGCCCGAGCAAGGAACCCCTCTACAGCACGGCAGCGATCGCTGTAGTCCTCCCCGATCATCCCATCGTCGGGAAACCTTACATAGTCAAACTGGAGCTCATCGAACCCCGCGGCCGCCACCTCTCTTGCAATATCCAGGTTGTAGCTGTCGGCAGTGGAGTCCCCTGCAGGCACCCATTCCCCTCCGGGGGCCCTCAGGTGCCGAGCGAGCTTAGGATCATGGTACACCACCTGGCGAGCTACGGCGTATATGCCCTTGCTGTGGATCAGGCCAACGACCTCCACTAGGTCAAGCCGGGGGCTTACGGCACCGACTTCACGCGCCAAGGGCACTTCAGAAGCGTAGCTAAGCTCGCCGTGGTTGTTCTTGACATCGATGACCACGGTGTCCAACCCCCATCGGCCGCACATCTCCAACACTTTTTCCAGATACCCAGAGCGGGAAGCAGCATAGCAGGAAAGGTAGACCCCCCGTCGGTTGTGGATGGACGATGACGCCTCTTCTTCCGGCAACGCAAGCGCGTCTTGAAGACGCGGTGTGCCCCCCTCCCAGGATAGGAAACCAACAACTCCCAGCAGCAAAGCCAGCGTCAACAGCAGCTTCCGTCTCATGTAGAGGTCAAGGCAAATGGTACCAAGGGACTGGGGTCATCCCGGTGACCTGCGTCCCCGTTGGTTGGTACTCCGGGGCTGGGAGGATCTACTGGGTGGTGACCGTGTACAGGAGGACGGCCTCGTAGTCTCCGGAGGGGACCCCAGCTTCGGGGAGCTGCACCCGATAGTCGACGGTCAGCTCGTGCTCTCCGCGGCTCCCGCTTGCAAGGACTCGCGGGTCCGTGCTCACATCCACGAAATCGCCGCCCACGCCAACCTCCAGGGAATCAACGGACCAGATGAACGTCCCGTCGTCGCTTGTGCCCAAGGTCGGGCTGAGAGATTCCACCTGCACCGTCCAATCAGTGTTGCTCCGAACGGTCAAGCCAACAGCACTGGACACTTCCAGGTAACCTCGCGCCAGGTCAGCGGCGGTGGGTGTGGGAAGCGGGGTGTTTGCCGTCGCTTCTTCGCCTGGGGTTCCACCCTGGAGCCCCACCACCGCAAACGGCAACACCGTCCACGAAACGCGGGTGGAAGCGGAGTCCTCGGCCGCCGCGGCAGTGGCACCGACAGCCAAGATAAGGATCCCGACCAAGATGCTCTTTGCGCGCACTGCAACCACCGCCCTTCGGCAGCCCGGCCATCTCCCACTGAGACCCGTGGCTTTGCGCCCCCGCCTCACGGCGGGTTTGCCCTTTTCGGGACGCTCGCGGCGACCCTCACTTAGCGTTATGCCTCAAGGTGGGCAGCCTTAGACACTCCACCGCGAAACGGCCACGCGTGCCGTAGAATGTCCCTCCGAGAGGCGGTGAACGGATGGACAAGCTCTTGCGCCGGCTGGACCAAGTGGATGAAGAGCTGAAGGAAGTGGAGGGGGTATTGGCCACCTCTGATGCCCCAGCAAGACCCGACTTTGCCGAGCTATCGCGCAAGTACGCACGCCTGCGCGAGCTGTCGGCGCTGGGCCAAGAAGTCCGGAAGCTGCAGGAGAACATCGCCGAGGAGGAGGAGCTCCTCCAAGGAGAGGAGGACGAGAACCTCCGTGCCGAGCTGGAGACCGCCCTGGAAGGCGACCGTTCCCGCTTGGAGAAGCTGGCTGGCCAGGTAAAGAAAATGCTCGTCCCAGACCGGCCCCAAGACAAACGAAACGCCATCATGGAGGTCCGAGCCGGGGCGGGCGGAGAGGAATCAGCGCTGTTCGCGGCGGACCTGTTCAGAATGTACGCCCGCTATGCCGAGAGGATGGGATGGGAAGTCCGCGTCTTGGACTCACATCCCACCCCGCTCGGCGGGTTCAAGCATATCGTGTTCGCACTGGAGGGGAAGAACGCGTTCGGCAATCTGCGGCTGGAATCGGGCGTGCACCGCGTACAGCGCGTCCCCGAGACAGAAACTCAAGGCCGGGTTCACACCTCCACTGCCACTGTAGCTGTGCTGCCGGAAGTGGAGGACGTGGAGGTCGAGGTCTCTCCTGACGAGCTACGCATGGAAACATATCGGGCAGGGGGCCCCGGCGGGCAGCACATGCAGAAGAACGAAACCGCCGTGCGAATCATACACGAACCCACCGGCCTCATCGTCACCTGTCAGGATGAACGATCCCAACACAGGAATCGCGAGCAGGCAATCCGCCTACTCAAGGCCCGCCTGTGGGACGCCCGGGAGCGGCAGCGGGAGGCGGACATGCGCGAGACCCGAAGGCGTCAGATCGGAAGCGGAGACCGCTCGGAGAAGATCCGCACCTACAACTTCCCGCAAAGCCGTGTCACCGACCACCGGCTTGGCCTCACCGTGTACCAACTAGAGCAGCTCATGGAGGGAGAGCTGGAGAGGCTTCTGCAGCCGCTGTTTGAGGCTGAGGTGGAAGAGCTCCTGGAGGAGTGAGAGGCCTTACAGGAGCTCCTTCTCCTAAGTCCGACCCTTTATCGCCCTTCCGTGCACCGGGACATGGGACCAAGATCGGTTACCGAGTCTCGACCGTCAGGGCGGACTCAACCCACCGGGATGGTTGCGCCCAGGCCCTTCTCTGGTTGGCCAAAGATGCCAAACGACATATACTAGCGTTGTGGAGTGCACTAATCTTTCTGTCACAAGGAGGGCGTTAGATGCTCACCGCGACCAGCCCGTTTGAAATAGCCCAGCAACAGCTGGACGAGGCAGCGCAGAGGCTTGAGCTATCGTCGGCGATGCATGAACTTTTGCGTTGGCCAATGCGGGAGTTCCACGTACGAATTCCAGTGCGAATGGACGACGGCTCAGTGAAGGTCTTTGAGGGATTCCGCGTGCAGTACAACTTCGCCCGCGGCCCCACCAAGGGAGGGATTCGCTTTCACCCGGAGGAAACCTTCGAGACCGTCCGGGCTTTGGCCGCGTGGATGACCTGGAAGACTTCAGTCGTGGACCTACCTTTGGGCGGAGGGAAAGGCGGTGTAGTCTGCAACCCTAAGTCCCTTTCCAGAAGAGAGCTGGAAAGACTGGCTCGGGGCTACATGCGCGCGCTGGGTCACTACATCGGGCCAGACATCGATGTCCCTGCCCCGGACGTGTACACCACGCCTCAGATCATGGCCTGGATGATGGACGAGTACGAGCAGCTGTTGGGTACAAGCGCGCCCGGCGTGATCACCGGCAAGCCCTTGCCCCTGGGCGGATCAGAGGGTCGGGGCGACGCCACAGCGCGAGGGGGCATCTACTGCATAAGGGAAGCGGGGAAGGCCCTAGGGATTCCTCTTGAGGGCGCAACTTGTGCCATCCAAGGGTTCGGAAACGCTGGCCAGTTCGCCCACACGTTGGGCAAGGAGCTCCTGGGGCTGAAGGTGGTCGCCGTATCCGATTCCCAGGGCGGGGTGTATCGTTCGGAAGGCCTGGACTTCCGCGAGGTGTTGGCTCACAAGGAGCGCAGCGGAAGCGTCCTCGGAATGCCGGGAACCGACAGGCTAACCAACGAGGAGATCCTGGAACTCCCAGTGGATGTGTTGGTGCCCGCTGCCCTGGAAAACCAGATTGGCGAGTGGAACGCCCACAAGACAAACGCCCGGATCGTAGCTGAGCTCGCCAACGGTCCGACTACACCTGAAGCTGATGCGATCCTCCACGACCGCGATGTGTTCGTTATTCCCGATTTCCTGTGCAACGCCGGCGGGGTGACTGTCTCCTATTTCGAGCAAGTGCAGAACGCCTACAACTACTACTGGGACCTCGACACTGTACACGAGAGGCTGGACCGCAAGATGACGCAGGCGTTCAAGGCGGTGCACCAAGCGGCTCTCGAGCACAATGTACACAACCGACTCGCCGCATACCTGGTCGCTGTGGAAAGAGTAGCCGAGGCTGTCACACTGCGGGGCTGGGTGTAGCGGCGCAGGTGGCCGGGGAAGGAGCCGGTCCCCTCCGCCACAAGCACACCGGGGCTGTGTGCAGGGAGCTGATCACGGCGCCGTAGCCGCGCCGCTGGCGAATATCGTCGTCGTCCACCAAGTGGGCATCGAACAGGTGCCGGGGAGAGGCCTCGGGGCATAAGTTCCTGTAGCACCTAATGGCCAGTGCGTCCAGCAGGCCCACAAGACTGACTGCGGCCTCCGACTTACGGCGCACCCAGAGCACAATGTCCAGGTCGGAAGCCGGCCTGGCGCGGTGCTCCATGACGCTTCCGTAAATGTAGGCTGCCTTGAACATCGGCCCCAGGCCCTTCAAGTAGTCACATAGCTCCTCTGCCAGTGCGTAGCGGAAGGCGGAATGAGCCCAAGGGTCACCCGCCCGGAGATCCCCCCACAGCTCTTCCGGGCGGGCGCTCGCTACGGCCGAAGCCCGTTCGATGGCTCGATCCACCAAGAGCGAAGCTCGGCCGCTTGGCCCGTGGAGCAAGCTTGGGGTGCAGAGCGTCACGGGAAGATTCCCCTGTACTCTATGGCTTGTGCCACGCGCTCCAACCCCAGCACGAACGCGGCCGTGCGCAGAGGCATTCTGTGCT
Organism: Candidatus Bipolaricaulota bacterium; assembly: GCA_046483725.1. Classification (GTDB taxonomy): domain Bacteria; phylum Bipolaricaulota; class Bipolaricaulia; order Bipolaricaulales; family Bipolaricaulaceae; genus T3SED10-47. The sequence continues at coordinate 10,839 of JAWOCQ010000109.1, read as the reverse complement.
CCTGGGAGTAGTCCCACACAGAGTCGAACGCCCGCTTCATGATCTTGGCAAACCGCTCGTTGACCTCTGCCTCCTCCCAGTAGAAGCACTGCAAATTCTGAACCCATTCGAAGTAGGAGACCACCACGCCTCCGGCGTTGGCCAGGATGTCGGGTACCACAACTCTCTTCCGCTCATCGAGAATGACATCGGCCTCCGGAGTAGTAGGTCCGTTTGCCCCCTCGACAATGATCTCAGCCCTGATGTGATGCGCATTGTCCTCGGTAATCTGCCCCTCAAGGGCAGCTGGGATAAGTACGTCCACATCCAGGCAGAGAAGCTCATCGCCCGAGATCTCGCTGACGCCGGGCGCTGTGTACCCGCGGATCAGGTGCCCAGGCGAGTCCTCAGTGTGCTGCATCAAGTCAGGAATGTCCAATCCCTCAGGGTGGAACAGAGCGCCCGAGACGTCGGCTACGCCCAACACCCTCGCCCCAGCCTGATGCAGAAGCCAAGCCGCCACTGAGCCGACGTTACCGAACCCTTGCACAGCAACAGTGGTGTTCTCTACCCTACGGCCGAGCCTCCCCAGGAGCGCCTGCGTAGAGACGCTCACGCCGCGGCCTGTGGCTTCCCGGCGACCCTGAGCACCGCCTACAGCCACATCTTTGCCCGTTACGATGGCATACATAGGCTCCCCGTGCATCACCGTCGCCGTATCCATGATCCAGTTCATGGTCCGGGCGTTCGTGTTTACATCCGGCGCAGGGATGTCCCTCTGAGGGCCGATGAGGGGTAGCACCATGGCCGTGTACCGCCGGGTCAAGCGCTCCACCTCGCCGACGGACATCTGAGTTGGGTCGCAGATGATCCCCCCCTTGCCCCCTCCAAAAGGAACATCTACTACAGCGCACTTCCAGGTCATCCATCCTGCCAGGGCCATGACCTCGTCTCTGGTCACCCCCGGGTGGTAGCGAATGCCCCCTTTGCAGGGTCCACGCACCGATGAGTGCTGCACTCTGTAGCCCCTGAATACCTCAACCCCTCCGTGATCTCGGCGGATCGGCACTGCTACCTCTAGGACTCGCTCCGGAACCTTTACCAGCTCCAGAATGTCTGCACGCACCCCTGAGCGTTGCCCTGCCAGGTCTACTTGGGCGCAGAACATCTCGTACGGGTTCACTGCCGGTGCCTTCGTTGCCCGGTCGAGAGTAGCTTGCGCCTGGGAAGCCTTTTCAGGCGTCATCTCGCCACACCTCCTTGACGCAAGGCTAGGTGGTATTAGGCGCCGGCACATTACCACTGTGATGGCAAATGACTTCTTTTTGGCACCCCTCACGGCGGAAGAGCTGCGAGTGACAAACCGTAGTTGGACACTCCCCCATGTGCATGCCTATCCAACAGCTCATGTAAACTGGCAGCTAGTGAGCCGTCCGCTGAAGAACATGGGTCTACCACAGGATCTAAGAAAGCCCGTCAGATAGAGACCAGCTCGATGTCATGTTTGGTACTGCTCGGCCCCCCCATGAGCCATGTTCTACAGGTCATGGACGGCCACAAGCAAACCCTGGTGCAGGAAGTGAAGGCAATGACTGATGCGCTGTCCGTTGGTTACCATCCCGGGGAACTGATCTATCAAGCAGGCGCCTTTGCCGCCGGCATCCACCTGGTGGAAAGCGGCTTGGTCATGCTGGGCGTGTACAGCAGCGGTGAGGCGCGGCCGGTGGGCCTCAGCGCCCCCGGCGATCTGCTGGGCGTGGAGGCCTGGCGCAGCAATGGAACTCCCCAACACAGCGGCTTCGCCCGGGCACTCACCAAGGCGGAAGTCCTCTTCGCGCCCACAGAAAGCTGGAGCGAAGCCCTGGCCGACGAGTCCTTGCGGTCTCTGGTGCTCTCCCAACTGGCAGAGGCGGTTCTGGACTGGCAGTCGATGGCACTCCGCCGCAATGAACCTGAGTACACGCTGGCATGGGTGCTCCTACGCTGGGGAGTGGAACAGGATGGAATGCGCGCTCTTCCAGTTTCGCTCACTCTGCTGGCAGACCTTCTGGCTATCTCCCGGCACACGATGCGCCAGGTGGTGAGCCAACTGGAGGAGCGTCAGGTAGTCGTAGCCCAGCCCGGGGCAATCGTAGGTGATCCGTCACGCCTCCTGGAGTTTCTGGAGCGGGAGCTTACAGCGTCTCCTGGATGATCATCCGGTAGAAGTCGGAGGCACGTGCCACTTCCTCCAGCTTCTCACGATTGAGTATCTCGATATTCGACCGCTGGGTGTGGATCAGCCCCCGTTCCCTGAACTTCCGCAGCAGCCGCATCAGCGTCTCCACCGAGACCCCCAGTAGCTCTGCCATGGTCTGCCGGGTGATGGGAAGCTTCAGCTGCACAGTCCCCGTCGCGGCAGGGGTCCCGTACTTGTTGGCCAAGGCCAGAAGGAGTAAAGCCAGGTTCCTGTCAGCCGATTCGGTGGCCTCACGGGTGAGCTTGAACTCCAACATGGCCACCTCGCGCCCGAACCAGCGGCATATGTCAAACAGAGCCTGTGGCCTACGTTTGAGGAAGGCCCTGAACCGAGCCGTATCAAAGAAAAGAAGCGTGGACTCAACTATCGTACGCGCAAACTGCAGATTCACCGGGTACCGACCCAAAAACAGCGGCTCCAAACCGTACCACTCCCCAGGGGCAAGAAAACGGAGCACCCTCTTTTCGTGAGTTCGCGGGGCGTACTTGCCTATGGCCACAAGGCCCGAGCAAACCATATACACTCCCGAGGAGTAGGCTCCTTCTTGGGAGATCAACTCGTCGAGGTCAAAACGCAACACCAGAGCCAGCTGCTCGAGCGCCTGACGGTCCTCATCAGACACGCTGGGAAGCGCGCCCGCCAGGCAGGCCGCTGCCGGGTCCTTTCGAGTGATCTTAGGCATGTCGTCAAACCGCATTCTACCTCACACAGAGCAAGAACACCATGGCAACGGTTCAGAACCCCGGGGGCTCAGAGGTCCGCGCTCAGTGGTTTTACTGATGTTAACATAGTTGTAGCACGAAGTGCCGGTTTCGACGCCTACCCATCAACTCTTGGGCGATCCCCAGCTCTTCCAAGAGCTCCATCGCGGAGGGTACGGCCGGAAAGGACAGGCCCGTGGGGGCGCAGGCGCGCCGGGCCGCAAAAGTTGCCTCTCAAGTTTGAATAGCGGGTGGATGGGGGGCAAGGCCTCGAGCATGATGACCACGAACGCTACGGTCCCAGCTATCAGCCTTGCCCGGAGTTCTACAATCGGTCGTGTTGGGTCAGCAGGGCTGGGCGTCATGACTCGGTGCGGAAGCGTGATTCGCAAGGTGGTGGGCCCGCCTGGAGTCGAACCAGGGACCTCACGCTTATCAGGCGTGCGCTCTAACCTACTGAGCTACGGACCCGTGGGTTCACTATAGCCACGGATGGAACGGCCTTCAAGGGTGGTCAGAGCTCTGTTTGGTGAACAGCCAAGGGTACTCCGCACAGTTGTCGCGCTTGTGCTGCTAAGGCAGCGGGGGGTTGTTCGTCCGGGAAGAAGCCGTGAGCGGCTGTGGTGCTAGAATGGGGTCGCTCCTCAGATGCAAACTACAGCGCCTTGAGGCCCGTTCCGGTCAGTACGACCACGACATGCGCACCGGCCGGCAGCGCTCTGTCCGCGACCAACGGGGCGAGGGCGGCCGGGGCAAGGGCGGAGGTGGGCTCGACGAGTAGCCCTTCCTCACAGGCGAGTTCCTGCTGCGCTTGCTGGATGGACCCCTCGGAGAGCATCACGGCCGACCCCCCGGAGGCGCGAACGGCGGCCAGCACTTGGCGCCCGCGATACGGCCTGGGGATAGAGGCCCCTTCAGCCAAGGTAGGGTAGGGTTCAACTTCGCCCGGAGAAGTGGCCCCTTGGAGGAGCGCTTTGGCCAGAGGCGCGCAGGCGGCGGGCTGGGCCATGTGGAATCGAGGCGCATGTCCGGCGTCTCCGATCCGGGAGAACCCTCTCGCCAGCCCCAAGAGCAACCCTCCACCTCCAACCGGAAGTACAACATGCCAGTTCTCATCCATACGAGGTATGTCCGCCAGGAGCTCATACGCCATCGTGGTCAACCCTTCGATGAAGTACGGAGAGATATTGTGAGAGGCGTAGATCAGGCCGGGATCATGCTGGCAAGCTGCCCGGGCAGCCTCCTCACAGCGGAAACGAGGACCGGCGACAGTCGTGAGGTCCGCTCCATAGGCGCTGATCTGGGCGAGCTTCCTGGGCGATGCGTGCTCGGGAACGAACAGGCGCGCCTTGATCCCTGCTCGTGCTGCGTAGGCGGCGAGCGAAGCCCCCGCGTTTCCGGAAGAGTCGTCCGCCATAGTGGAGGCCCCCATTGCCGACAGTACCGCTACAAGCACAGACGCCCCACGGTCCTTGAACGAGCCTGTCGGGTTCCCTCCCTCCAGTTTGAACCACAGGTCCAGTCCCAATCGGGGGCCAAGCCAGCTGGACTCTATCAGAGGTGTGTTCCCCTCCCCCAATGAGACCGGGGGCACTGGCGGAAGAAAAGACGCATAGTGCCAACCCCGGGCCTCCCCTTCGCCCGGGCCTTGGGATGGGGGCTCGTAATAAACGGGCTCTTCACAACGTGGACACGGCCAAGGATCAGGGCCTGGTTTGCTCTGCTGACCGCAACGCGGGCAGTAAAGCCGTCCCGGCAGCGTCCCCCCCGCCTCAAAGGTCATGCTCAGTTTTCTGTTTCCATCCGCAATCTATAACGTACTTCCTCGTCTTCCTCCCGCACAAGACGCACGCTCCAAGTACCCCCTGCATGGGCCCGGTAGGAAAGCGCCAGGTTCCCTGTGCCCTCCACCGCGGCTACGGAATCCCCGTCAGGGCAGACCAGCTCCAGAACCCCGCTTCCGCCGGTGAACTCGACCTGCAGCCGCAGCCACTGCCCAACTGACAGGGGCACGCGATAAGCGAGGGGGTCCTCGAGTGTGTACTCGGTTGGACTCAGGCTTCCCGCGTGGACCCCTGTGGCCCCCCCATCGTCCGGGGCGAACGGGCCACCAGCACCCAACGCCGTTCGCGCCAATCCGCCCTCACGGACCGGGTCATCACGCCCCTCCGCTATGCGAACCTCGTCTGCGCGTTCTTCCACAGAAGACAGCACCCGCACAGAGCCCTCGTAGACGCCCAGCGTCTGGTTCCAACTGGCCGGCCTAAGTCGCACATCTAGGTTTGTACCAATTTGCAGGGCCCTTCGGGAGAGCACGAGCTGTCCTTCGTAGATCCAGTCGGAGTCCCTGTCCTGAGTCAGGTGCAAAAGGACCTGACGACTGGTCCAGCTTCCGCCCGTTGGCCGGACCCGGATCCGCACGGCCTGGGTCGGGCGAGCCTCGACCTCCGCCGAGGCGGGCACCGACACCAATACCTCCATCAGTAACGCCGACTGCTCGGTGGGCAGGCGCTGAAACTGAAACTGAGCATAGTGATGGCACGTTTCCAGCCAATTCCAACTGGAAGTGGATCCACTCGCAGCATAGAAACCATCCGGATACATCCACGCCCCGGAGCCGCATACCGACAGGGCCAAGAGCACCCCCACAACCCCCGTTGCACCCCAGCTTGCTTTCATGTCACTCCCCCCTTGAAATCACGTGGGGCGTTTTCCCCACCGCTCCAATGTGCCGGGGTTTGTAATGTGGACCAATGGTGGGCGACCTCCTCTCACGGGAACCAGGGAAGGAACCGGGGGGCAACATGACTCCAAGGGCGATCACATATGTGGAGGTCCTCAGTGCGCCACAGGGGAGGAACCGAGGACAGCTGTCCGTGTAGGCGGAACCTACAGCGAGCCGGAGATAATGACAGCCGCCAAGACCGCCACGCCGACCCCCAGCGCAACCAGCAGCGGCCAAAGAGCACGCGGCTCTGGAGTCTCGTCCTCTTCAGGCTCGTAGTCTGGAACTGGCTCAGTATCGGGCACCGGGTCGGAGTCTGGCTCGGCGGTTTCCTCCTCTGAGTCGGTCCCAGTTGCTAGCCCCAAGAGCTTCTCAATAAGGGAGGGGAGCTCTTCCATGGAGGGGTTTACCGCATGGATCACTCCCTCCTGGTCCAATAGGATGAGATGCGGCGTGGCTTCGATGCGATAAAGCTCGGCGACTTCCGTCTTCCAGCCCCCACCATCGAAGTACTGCGGCCAGCCGACCCCATACTCCTCCAACACCTGGCGCAAGGTTTCCTCGTTTGTATCGAGGCTTACGCCGATGATTTCGAAGTCCTCCTGGCCAAACGTCCTGTGGATCTGCCTCAACCGTGGCAACTCGTCCATGCACGGCACACACCACGTGGCCCAGAAATCGAGCAGCACCACCTTGCCCTGCAAGTCCGAAAGTGACAATTCTGGTCCGTCAGGAAATGGATCGAATGTGAAGTCTGGCGCTTCATACCCTGGCACGAGGGGGGTTTTGGGAGGCTCGTATTCCGTGGGAGCAAACCTCATCCACTCTCCGTCGGGCGCGACCTCCTCCACAAGGAAGCTCCGGTCTTCAATGGTAACCGGTTCGTCCATGAGGAAATGCTCATGGCCTCCCGGTTCAGCGTGGAGGACATCGTCCTGGGTCCAGTCAACGGCGTAGAAATCATGCTCGGTGCCAAAAACCCCAGACAAGTCCCCGTCCAATAACACGACCGTGTATTGCTCCCCATCGAGCTCCAGTTTTCCGCGCCGCGGCATTCCCCCTTCGAGAAACACATATCCGCGCCCCTCTGGCCAGATGATTCCCAGCTCATACGGATAGGGCTCTCCCCCCGGCGGCTCAGCGGTCAGCTCTACGTCCCAGCGCACGTATTCGTGCTCGGCGTCGTATTCCCCGCTTGGTTCTTCTCCATCCTCCATCTGACCGTCGTCGCTCAGCCAAAGGTCAACGCCCCTGTCCTCCTGAAACCCAAGGAGCAAATAATGATTCGCCTCTCCCAAAGAAAGCTCCCCCCACAACTCGCTCTCCAAAGGTGGTCCATCGTAATCTGCGCCGGCTGGCGTCGTAGGGTGCAACCTAAACGGGAGGGTGACCCGTGCCCAGTCGCCAAGCTCCTCATGCGGTATCGGCTCCAGTGGAATCTCCAGGCCGGCCGCTACGCTGGAAAAGCACACAAGCCCCAGCAGTAAGATCCTGATGCTCACGCTTCCCCCCCTTTAACGTGCCCACTTGGCAGCGCTGCGCAGCCGCTGAGCTACACTGGCCGGGCCGGCCAAATAGAGGACCTCAAACAAGCTGGGCCCGACCCGCGACCCGGTGACCAAGACCCTCATAGGCTGTGCCACCTTCTTCAGCGGCAATCCCAACTCGTGCAGTACCCTGTGCACCTCCGTCTCCAGCTCCGCTGGAGCGGGATCTCCCAATGATTCCACCGCGTCGGCGATCCGCGCAAGCGCATGGCACACATCTTCGGTGAAGAGCTCCCGGGCATCCTCGGGCACGGGCAACTCGCCCGGGAACATGAAATGCGCCATCTCCGCCATTTGCACCAGAGTCCGGCCGCGCTCTCGGAGTTTGGCCGCTGCTGCCCTCAACCTCTCCGGCGAAAGTGTGTCCACCTGTTCTCGCGTAGCTACCCCCGCAGTCACGATCCACCGAGCTAGCTCCTCCGCCAAGCGGCCAAGATCGTACCTATTGAGCCATTCGTGGTTCAGCCACAACAGCTTCGACTCGTCGAACACCGCCGCCGACTTGCCTATCCCAGGCAGGTCAAACAGCTCAATGAGTTCCTCCTGGCTGAACACCTCCTGATCGCCATATGCCCAGCCGAGTCTGGCCAGGAAGTTCACCAACGCCTCGGGGACAAAGCCCCGGCGACGGTACTCTAGAACGGACACAGCGCCGTGCCGTTTGGACAATTTGGCCTTATCCGGACCAAGGATCAGTGGGATATGGGCAAATGAGGGTGCCTCGAGGTCCAGCGCTCGGTATATCAGAAGCTGTTTGGGGGTGTTGTTCAGGTGCTCATCACCCCTGATGACATGAGTGATACCCATGTCGGCATCGTCAACCACACAGGCGAAGTTGTATGTGGGAGTTCCGTCCGAGCGCAGGATCACCATGTCCTTCAGCTCCCTGTGCTGGAACTCCACCGGCCCCAAGAGGAGATCCTGCACCGTAGTCACGCCTTCCGCGGGAGCTCTGAACCACACGGCCCCCTCGCTTTTGTACGCGTGGCCATTACGCAGTAGCTCATCCGCCGCCTCCACATGCTGTTCCAGCCGGTCGGTCTGCCGCGCGAAGCGGTCCCAATCCAAACCGAGCCACGTCAGCGAGTCGATAACCTGCTGGATGGCCTCGTCGGTAGAACGGGACCGATCGGTGTCCTCGATGCGCAACACAAAAGTGCTTTGATGATGTCGGGCATATAGCCAATTGAACAGCCCAGTACGCGCTCCCCCCACGTGCAGGTAACCGGTGGGGCTGGGTGCAAACCTAGTCACAACTTTGTCCATGATTGCTCATTGTACTCAGCGGCAAGAACACACCAAACACGTTGCCCCAACCACCGACCACTGGCTAATATGGACCAAATCCACACGCTTATTTCATGTGAGCAGGCTCCGGGCCTAAAACAGACCCGGGATAAGGCTGAGAGCCGCTCCCCGGCGGCTCTTCGTCCAACAGGAGGACTAACGGTGAAAGCGCTGGTGTTGGGTGGGACAGGGAAAATCGGTACGGCGGTGGCCTGGGATCTCGTCCGCAGGGACGAGGTGGAGAAGGTCGGGTTGGTTGGCCGCAGGCCCAACGCCCTTGAGGAAGTACGGCACTTCGTGGGATACGCGGAAAAGACGACGACACATCGCGTGGCCGTCGGGGCCACAGAGTTGGGCGATATCATGGCTCAATACGACGTAGGAGTGCTAGCCCTGCCCGACCGCAAGTCAAGCTACCAGGCGGCACGGGCCGCCATCGAAGCGCAGCTGAACATTGTGGACATGCTGGAGGAGTACCATCGGCGGCCTGATCCATACGAGATGGAAGGGCTGGAACTCCCCTCGGGAGTGAGTCTTGATGATTACGGAGAGTGGCTACATGATCAGGCAGTGAGTGCCGAGGTCACCTTCTTGGACGGCGTTGGCTTCGCTCCCGGATTGAGCAACATCACTTTGGGACGGGCAATCCGCATGCTGGACAAGACTGATTCAGCCGTGGCCAGAGTCGGCGGCGTCCCCGAGTGGGAAGCAGCCGCCCGCCGCCCGCTCCGCTACATGGTCACCTGGGTCTTCGACCACGTCCTGCGGGAGTACATGATACCGGTGAAGGTACTCCAGGATGGGCAGATAGCCGAAGTGCCGGCGCTTACGGAACGAGAACAGTTTCGTTTCCAGCGATTCGGAGTCGATTACGAGCTGGAGTGCGCCATTACCCCAGGAATGCCCTCGTTTATCTACACCAGGCCCGAGCTCAGGAACTTCGCGGAGAAGACGATTCGCTGGCCGGGGCATTACCAAGGGATAGAGGTGCTCAAGGAATGTGGCCTGCTGGATTTGGAACCGGTGCAGGTCGATGGCAACCGTGTGGTACCCCGGGAATTCCTACTGCACGTGCTCCAGCCGCGCCTCCAACCGGAATCAGGTGACGGTGACGTATGCGTGATGTGGAACACCGCAGAGGGTATCCTGAAAGGAAACCCGGCGCGCATCGACTACTACATGTGGGACGAGGCGGATCATAACACGGGCATCTCGTCCATGGCGCGAGTTACCGGTTTCGCCACAGCCATCGGAGCATGGCTGGTGGGCCGCGGGGTCATCCGGATCCCGGGAATCGTGGCGCCCGAGGACGCCATCTTTGGAGACCTCTACGACACGTTTATAAAGGAGCTAGAGGGCAGGAACATCCGAATACAGGAGGAGGTCGCCGCTCGCTGACCCCAAGCAGACTGGGCCGGCGAATATCCTCAAAGGAGGTACACACGTGTTGCGCCATCTTGCGACGCTCGCGGACTGGGATACCCAAGGGATCTGGGAGCTACTGGAGCTCGCTGCACACCTCAAGCGAGAGCACCGTGCAGGGGTCTCCCACCAACAGGTGCTGGAGGGCAAGACCCTGGGGATGGTGTTCCAGAAACCTTCCCTCAGGACCCGGGTCTCCTTTGAAGTGGGGATGAACCAGCTGGGTGGCAGGGCGCTGTACATGGGACCGGAGGAGATCAAGCTCGGACAAAGGGAAACCACCGAGGACATCGCCATCGTCCTCTCCCGTTACGTGGACGGGATCATGGCCCGAGTGTTCGGTCATGAGGTAATAGAGGAGTTGGCACGCTACGCGACCGTGCCCGTGATAAACGGCCTCTCTGATCTGTACCACCCCTGTCAGGCGCTCGGCGACATGCTGACCATATGGGAGAAGAAACGTGTGCTGGAAGGACTCACCTTGACATACATCGGAGACGGGAACAACGTGGCGCACTCCCTGATCATGGCCTGCACCAAGCTGGGTCTAGCCTTCCGGATCGCCTGTCCGGCTGGCCACGAGCCCAAGCGCGAGGTAGTGGCGCAGGCAAATGAGCTGGGAGGACAAGTAGACATCCTACACGACCCGAGAGTAGCAGCCAAGGGGGCCGACGTTTTGTACACCGACGTCTGGACCAGCATGGGGCAGGAGGTGGAAACCGAGGAACGGGTCAACGTGTTCCAGGGGTTCACAGTGGACGAAGAGATGATCGGGACTGCAGGCCGCGGCTGTATAGTGCTGCACTGCCTGCCGGCACATTATGGTGAGGAGATCACCTACGAGGCCTCCCGCCACTTGGCCTCCGCCCTGTTCGACCAAGCTGAGAACCGCCTCCACGCGCAAAAAGCCGCGTTGGCAAGCCTGTTAGACTAGGGGGA
>JAWOCQ010000100.1:0-5894 GCA_046483725.1 Candidatus Bipolaricaulota bacterium | reverse complement strand
CGGGCCTGGGCCAACGCGTAGCTAAGATCGTGCAGGCGAACGAGCCGCGCCTGCACCATCAAGGCCCGCATGGCCGCCGCGCATATCCCCGCGACCGCCATCACCGTATCCTCATCCAGCGACGTAATGCTGTAAGGACGGTCGCTGCCCACCTCCAGTACCCCTACCAGTTCACCTTCAAGCACCACCGGCACCGCCAAGCCCGAGCGCACGACATGGCCCGTGTCGAGGGAGGGGGGAAGCTCGGGGACGAGGTGTGGAGACAGAGTTCTCCCCATCTCCCACAGCACCCCCGGATCCCCAGTTAGAGGCCCCGCCAGTTCCTGTCCCACCAGTCGGCCTTCCCTAACCAGCCCCCCGCCGGCAGAGGGATAGGCCAGGTGCTCCTTGAGCAGGCGCACCGCCTGCTGGATTACGTCCGCGGGCTCCCTTGCCTGCAAAAGGAGCGGGGCCAGGCGATGCACCAAAGTCAAGTGCCGTCGGTGCAGCCCGACCTCGTCCCGCTCCCGCGCCCTCTCCACCAGCAAAGAGGCCATCGCCGCCAGGTGCACCACCGGCTGCAATGCCTCAGGGGTAAACGCGGCCGGCTCCAGGGGATCGTCCAAAGAGATGTGCCCGATGATCCTGCTTCTGCCATGGAGGGGAACGAACAGCATATCCATGGGGTCCCACCCCTCCATGCTCACCCTCCCCCGGATCCCCAGCTCCTCGCCCAACGGGTTTCTGTCGGCGGGGACGTAGCGCGCCCCGGCACCGAACGCGAACTCCTGCGAGAAGAACGTCCGTCGTTGCTCGGGCGTGAGCCCTCCCCCGCTGAGCAGGTGCTCCCTCTCCTCCACAGAGAGCCCCGAGGTGATCACCTCGGCCACCGGCGCAGCCAATGGGTCGGGCCAGGAAAGATCGTACAGCGCGACCACCGCCCGCTGGAAGCCACAGTGCTCGGTGATCGCGTCAGCCACCCGCTGGAGGATCGCCTTTGGCTCGGCCTCGGAGAGCATGTCCTGAGCGATCCCGAACAGGATCTCCAGTAGGCCTCCAGCGCGCAGCTCCCCTTCCACCTCGCGCAGCAACCCCACTACCATGGGCTCGCCGGCCTCACTGCTTCCCGCCACACGCCGGGACAGGACCTCCACAGCCACCGACCGCCCTTCCGTCCCCAACAGGCGTAGCATGTAGGCGGGGTACTCCTCTCCGGCAAGCTTGTCCTCCAGGACTCGGTGCACCTTCTCCCGATCCTGTGGGTGCACAAACTCCTCTACCGGGCGGCCCACAACCTCCTCCTCCGGCCGGTTCAGCATCTCCAGCACCGACGGGGAGGCATACATAACGCGGTGCCGGTCATCCAGGGCATATGCTCCGTAACCTACGCCGCTCGTGAGCAGTTCCTGAAAAGCAGCCTGCATCCGCCGAGCTTCGCGCTTTTCACCTTCCACGGATGGCTCCCCCTTGGTGGTCCCTTCAGTATAAGCTGCCCTGCTTACGGACCGGTCAGGCGCGCCACCTCCACGGGGCTATCCGTCCACCGCGGGCGGACCTTCACCTTGAGGTCCAAAAACACCTGCTGTCCGAGCATAGCCTCCAGGTCCTGGCGGGCGCGCTGGCCGATTTCCTTGAGCTTACGGCCGCCCGAGCCGATCACGATTTGCTTCTGGGAATCCCGAGCCACATAGACCAGAGCATGAATCTCCACCAGGGGCTTGTCCCGGCGTTCGACCATCTGCTCCACAACCACCGCGACAGAGTAGGGTATCTCTTGGTACGTAATCTGGTAGATCTTCTCTCTGACCATCTCCGCAGCCATAAACTCAAACGATCGGTCGGTCAGCTCCCCTCCCGGAAACAGGGGTTCTCCTTCCGGCAGCCTGTCCACGATCACCTGGAGGGCTTCTGCCATCCCCGTTCCCTTGGCGCAGGAGATGGGCACCAGCTCGTCGAAGATCCCCAGCTCGTCGTAGGCAAGCAACGTCTCGGGAAGGGCGTTGCCCCGTGCCCGGTCGATCTTGTTCACCAGGAGGACCTTCGGACAGGGGAGCTTTGCCAGCCGCGGTGCTACCTCGGCGTCATAGGGGTCCACCATCCCCCACGGCTCCACCAAGTACACCAGGACGTCCACCCCGGCCAGAGCACGGTAAGCCTCCTTCACAATGCGGGCCGAAAGCTCGTTCACCGGCCGGTGTAGCCCCGGCGTGTCCACAAAGACCGCCTGCGCCTCTCCCGTCGTGTAAACGCAGCGGATCCGGTTGCGCGTCGTCTGCGGCCGATCGGAGACGATCACTAGCTTCCGCCCCACCGCCGCGTTAATGAAGGTGGACTTGCCCACATTGGTCTTTCCCAGCACTGCCGCTACCCCAGATCTAAAGGCCATAGCTCGCCAGTTCACCGTCACGCACCATCACCGCCAGCTTCTCCACTTCCTCGCTAAGAGCGCGGTCCTCACTCACCTGCGGACTCACTTGCCGTACACGCTCCCACAGCTCTCTCCCGGCAGGCGACAGGCTCCGCACACCGGCCAGTTCCCCCGCCTGGGCGGCGCACACCATTTCCAGCGCCACCTGTCGGCAGACGTTCTCCGCCACCCGCAGCGCCTTCCAAGCCGACACCGAGCCCATGGAGTTGTGATCCTCCTTTCCCCCCGAGGTGGGCACGGAGTCCACACACGCCGGGTGGCACAACACCTTGTTCTCCGCCACCAACGCCGCCGCGCTATACTGGGCCATCATCAACCCCGAGTGCAGGCCGCCTTTTCGGGTGAGGAAGTCGGGGAGCCCTCGCTCGGCTCCCGAAAGGAGCAATGCTATGCGCCGCTCGCAGGAAGCCCCGATCTCGGCGGTCCCCATCGCCAGGAGCTCGGCCATCAGGGCCAGGATTTGGCCATGGAAGTTACCGCCGGACAACGCCGTGCCGTCGGCAAATACCAGAGGGTTGTCCGTGGCGGAGTTCATCTCCAGCTCCAACCTCTGCCCCGCCACCTCCAACGCCTCCAGCGAAGGCCCAATGATCTGCGGAAGGCACCGCAGAGAATAGGGGTCCTGCACATCTCCACTTAGTGTGTCGACAAGCTGACTTCCCTTTATCAGCTCGCGCAATGCCGCCGCTATCCGCCCTTGGCCGGGGTGAGGACGGGCGGCATGCACCCGCTCATCCAGAGGCTCCCGCCGCCCCCGCAGGGCCTCAAAGGAGAGGGCGGCTGTGCCCACGGCCGCATCCAACGCCCTGCGAGCACTGGTCCAGGCCAAGAAAGCCAGAGAGAGCATGTACGCTGTCCCGTTGAGCAGCGCCAGCCCCTCCTTGGGGGCCAGCGGAGCCACGGGCTCAAGCCCGGCTCGGGCCAAGGCCTCTCCTCCCGGGAGCTCATCCCCGCCCCAGTATGCCCGTCCCTCTCCCAACAGGACCAGTGCCAGATGGGCCAGCGGCGCCAGATCCCCCGACGCCCCCACGGATCCCTGCGCGGGGACCACCGGCACGAGCCCTGCGTTCAGGCAACCCAGAAGGAGTTCCACCAGGCGGGGCCGTACCCCCGAGCAGCCCTTGAGCAAGGAGTTCGCCCGAAACAGGAGCATCCCCCGCACTGCCTCCTCATCTAGCGGCGAACCCACCCCTACGGCATGAGAGCGAACTAGGTTGTGCTGGAGCGCTGCCAGGTCGTCGCGGCCTACCGTCACAGAGCTGAGCTTTCCCAGCCCGGTGCTGATCCCGTACACAGTGCGCCCCTCGGCGACAATGGACAGAACACCGGAATGCGAGTTTGCCGCTCGGGCCAACGCCCCAGCAGTGGCATGCACCGGCTCGCCGTCCACAACGACCTGCCAGGCTGCGGTCAACGTCAAGCTATGTCCGTCCAGTTCAACCACAACGTAAACATAGTAGCCCCGCAAGCAAGCTTTGTAAAGAAAGCCGGTCGCCATCTATAATGGCGCCACATGGATCTCCTGGTCGTAAACATAGCCGAGCTGGCCACCCCACAAGGGCAAGGACGCGTTGAAGGAACACGGATGGGTGACCTCACCGTGTTGCGTGAGGCGTTCGTCCTCTGCCGGGAAGGGCAGGTGGAGGCGCTGGGACCGATGAACTGCCTTCCGAACTGGAACGGTCCTATCCTGGACGCCAAAGGGGCGACGTGCACGCCGGGCCTCGTGGACCCGCACACGCACACCGTGTTTGCCGGCAGCCGCGTGGATGAGTTCCTTGCCCGCGCCCAAGGCGAAAGCTACACAGGAGGGGGGATCGTCACCAGCGCCCATGCACTGGCGGAGACATCCGTGGAGGAATTGGTCAAGGCCGCCCGGCCTCGCTTGCAGGCCATGCTCCGCCGAGGCGTGACCACCATAGAGGCCAAGTCAGGGTACGGCCTGACGCTGGACAACGAGCTGAAGCTCTTGCAGGCGGTGGGGATCCTCGCCCGAGAGGCAAAAGCCGAGCTGATCCCCACCTTTCTGGGAGCACACGCAGTGCCGCCGGGGTGGGAGCGCTCCGCCTACGTGGAGCACGTAATCAGCGACATGCTTCCCCGGGTTGCCGGAAGCGGGCTGGCCACCTTCTGTGACGTATTCTGCGATCAGGGTTTCTTCACCGTTGAAGAAAGCGAGCGCATCCTCCGGGCGGCCCAAGGGCAAGGGCTGAAGATCAAGCTGCACGCCGACGAGCTCGCCGACACAGGCGGGGCAGAGCTGGCCGCCCGGCTGGGAGCCACCAGCGCCGACCACCTGCTGCGGGCGTCCCGGGCGGGGCTCCAGGCCATGAAGGAAGCTGGTGTGGTGGGGGTTCTTCTTCCCGGCACGGCGTTCGTCCTCAATGAGCCTTATGCACCGGCCCGGACGATGATCGACGGAGGGCTGGCGGTGGCGCTGGGAACCGACTTCAACCCAGGTTCGTGTCCCGTCATCTCCCTTCCCCTGTGCCTGTCGCTCGCGGTGCTCCGCATGGGGATGACCGTGGAGGAGTCCCTGTGCGCCGCTACTCTGAACGCATCGGCCGCGGTGGGGGCCGCAGATCGTTTGGGCTCATTGGAACCGGGAAAGATAGCCGACCTCGTTCTGTGGGACGTGCCCACCTACCGTGAACTCCCCTACTGGATAGGCCACGACCTCGTCGGCGCAGTGGTCAAAGGCGGAGAGTTGGTATGGAGGCGCTCCGAGTCCGCGCCTACGCCAAGCTGAACCTAGGCCTGCGGGTGGTGGGACGCCGAGCCAACGGCTATCACCTGCTCCAGTCCACCATGGTCGCCGTGGACCTAGCCGACACCTTGTCCTTCACCCGCCAGCGTGCCGGGGTGACGGTCTCCTGCCGGCCCGGTCTGGGGATTTCGCCCGAGAAGAACCTGGTGAGCCGGGCGGTGTCCGCCGCCCTGTCCCGGGCAGGAGCCCACACAGGGGTGAAGGTAGTGGTCCATAAGCACATCCCACCCGGCGCAGGTCTAGGCGGGGGCTCCTCGGACGCGGCCGCCGCCCTCAGCGGCACGAATCTACTGCTTGATCTTGGGCTTTCCCAGGCCCAACTCGCCGAGCTCGCCCTGACGCTGGGAGCGGACGTCCCCTTCTTCCTCGGTCCCAGCCCCGCCTGGGCTGAAGGGGTAGGGGAGCGCCTGCGCCCCTCGCCCGCGCGTCTTCCCCCAGCCTTTCTCCTCCTTGTCCCCCCCCGAAGGTGCCCAACAAGTCAGGTGTTTCAGCGGTACGCTGAGCTGGGGATACCCTACTCGCACCCTTCGGCTCCTCCTGTGTTCCCTGACTACCGCAACGACCTGTACCCCGCCGCCTTGGAGGTCTACCCAGAGCTCTCCCAGTACCTGGAGCTCTTGGACCAGGCCGAAGCACTGGGTGTGGGAATGACCGGTTCCGGATCGGGCCTGTTCGCCGCCTACCTGGATCGGGCCGCCGCTCAGGGGGCCAAGGAACGAC
>JAWOCQ010000048.1:0-8689 GCA_046483725.1 Candidatus Bipolaricaulota bacterium | reverse complement strand
CCCCCCTTCGGCCAGGGTCAGATCGCGCAGTTCCTCGATCAACGCTCCTAAGTACAGGGTCTCTTCGTGTACGGAAGACAGGCTGTCCGCCGTTAGGGGGAACACGCCGTCCATCAGCGCTTCTAGATTGCCTTGGATGACCGTGAGGGGGGTCCTGAGTTCGTGGGCTACGTCGGTGAGGAGTTGCTGGCGGGTATTCTCGGAGCGTTGGAGTTCCTCGGCCATGTGGTTCATGGCCACGGCCAACCGCCCGGTCTCATCCCGCCGGCGCCACGGCACCCGGTGGGACAAGTCCCCCTGGGCGATGCGTTCGGTGGCCTGGATGAGCTGTCTGAGGGGGGCAGAAAGCTGCGTAGCCAGTATGGTTCCCAGTACCGCCGCCACCGCCAGGGCGATTGAACCCCCGATAAGGGTCGCCCGCTGCACTGAAGCAAGGAAGTCCTCTTCCAGGGGGGAGAGGTCCACAGTTTCCAGCGGTACGACGGTTCCTACGTGTTTTTCATCGTCGACGACCACCGGCACCCCGGCGCGCTCGATTCGCTCTCCCAGACGCTCGTCCGTCTCCGGGCAGCGGCCCAAAAGAGTCTCGTCGGCGCAGGCCACCACCTGCAATTCCTGGTCGAGGAGCATGAGCTGTCCCATGAGGCTCTGCTGGTAGACCAGCTCCCCTCCCCAACGGAAGCTGATCTGGGCGCTAAAGTACCGCTGAACCCCGGCCCAACTGCCGTGGGCCTCCCAGTACTCGGCGAGCCATACCGCGGCGTCGTGGGCTGCTACACGGCGTTCTTGTGCTCGGTAAGCGTCGAACTGGTCTCCTACAGAGCGGAACGTTAGGAGGTAGGTACCCACCGCCGCGCACAGGGCGGTGAGCGCCAGTGCGCCCATTAACCGCCAGCGGAACGACACGGACCGTCAGCCTCCCGACGGAACTTGTAGCCAACCCCGTGAACCGTAAGAATGTACTCGGGGTCTTTTGGGTCAGATTCGATCTTATACCTCAGGTTTTTCATGTGCGAATCGATCGTGCGGGTCAGCGATGCATACGCCCGTTCTTGAATGGCCTCCATCAGCTCGCGGCGGCTCAACGCCCGCCCTGGATGCTGCACAAGGTAGGCCAATAGGTCGAATTCGGTGGGGGTAAGCTCGATCGGGCGCCCGTCAACACGCACCTCGCGGGCGGCCATGTCCACCGCAAGGGGCCCCACCTCCACCACTTCGGAAGCTGGCTCGGCATCTACCCGCCGGAACACCGCTCGAACGCGGGCTGCCAGCTCTCGCAAGCTGAAAGGTTTGGTGACGTAGTCGTCCGCGCCCATCTCCAGCCCCGCAACTCGGTCGGCCTCCTCGGCGCGGGCGGTGAGCATGACGATGGGCACCGTGGATGCGCTGCGCATCTTTTGCGCAAGCTCCAACCCCGACCTGTGGGGGAGCATGAGATCCAGCACGACGAGGTCAGGTTCCAGTGTGCGAAACATGTCCCAGCCTTGCACCCCGTCGAAGGCCACCTCCACGCGGTAGCCGTCACGGGCCAGGTAGGCCTGTACCATGCGCGCGATCTTGTGCTCGTCCTCCACTACCAAAATGGTCTTCACACCCAAAAGGCTACCTCCAGAAGCGCGAGGAGTCGAGGCCGGGCGGCCTCGACTCCTTCGCTTGTTGGGTGGGCGGTTCTGGCGGTTGGGCTCTCGTACTCCTACCAACCGGCCATACTATGCCCGTTCGATGTTGACACGCGGTGCATAAGTTGTGGAGGGGCAGTGAAGGAGTTAGGCTGGATCCATGGCCGACGAGCTGAATGGGCTCCTATTCCCTGGTTCCGTGGCGGTGGTAGGCGCATCGGGCACGCCTGGCAAAATAGGGTACGAGCAGTTCGTCAATGTAGCAGAGTCCTTTTCCGGTCCGGTGTTCGCTGTTAACCCCGGCTACAAGGAGCTCATGGGACGCCCCTGTGTGCCAGGGATTTCCGAGCTGCCCCAGCCGGTGGACCTGGCGGTTATCATCATTCCCGCGGGGAAGGTGCCCGGGGCGTTGGAAGAGTGCGGACAAATTGGCATTAAGAACGCCATCGTCATTTCCGGCGGGTTCAAGGAGACAGGAGGGGAGGGCGCCGAGCTGGAGGCGCAGCTTGTGGACATCTCCGGCCGCTATGGCATCAACCTCCTGGGGCCCAACTGCCTGGGATTGATCTCCACCCAAGTCGGGCTCAACGCCACGTTCGCCCCCCGTGGCGCCCGGCCCGGGGGGATAGCCTTTCTTTCCCAATCGGGGGCGTTTTGCACCTCCGTTTTAGACTGGGCTTGGAAGGCACACCTGGGCTTCAGTCACTTCATCTCCTTGGGTAACAAAGCGGTGCTCAGCGAGGAGGACTTCCTCGCCGCCTTTGCTCAGGATCGTCAGACGAAGGTGGTGGCGGTCTATCTGGAGGGTGTGTCGGACGGACAGCGTTTCCTGCGCACGGCGCGAGAGGTAACCGCCCACAAGCCGGTGGTGGTCATCAAGTCCGGGCGAGCGGAAGCCGGTGCCCGGGCGGTGTCCAGCCATACTGGCTCGTTGGCTGGCTCAGAGAGGGCATATGAAGCGGCGTTCCGCCAGGCGGGGGTGATCCGGGCTGGGAACGTGGAGGAGCTGTTCGATTACGCGTACATACTGGCCCGACAGTCCTTACCTAAGGGGCGGCGGGTGGGAATTGTGAGCAACGCCGGTGGCCCCGGCGTGATGGCTACGGATGCCGCCGAGCTGGAGGGGCTCGAGGTTGCCCGATTTACCGAGAACACGGCTCGGGCCTTGGCCGAACGCATGCCCCCGGCCGCTAACATCTATAACCCCGTAGACATCCTGGGGGATGCACGGGCCGATCGCTACCGGGAGGCGGTGCGGTTGGTGGCGGGGGATCCCCGGGTGGACATGGTGGTGGCACTGTCCGCTCCGACAGCCATCCTCACGTACGCCGAGCTGGCAAGGATCCTGGCCGATGCCCGTGGGGAATACGAAAAGCCGATCACGTGCAGCTTCATGGCCGGGGAACTGGGGGAAGAGGCCGAGGAGGTACTGCGAGAGGCAGGGATCCCCTCGTCGTTCGACCCTGCTCGGGCGGTACGCGCACTGTCGGGGCTAGTGCGGTACGCTGAAATCCGCGCCGCTCCTCGCGAGGAACCGGGCTACCATTCGGTGGACGGAGCGAGGGCCGCGGCCGTGTTGGCTGAGGCGAAGCGGCGGGACAGGGTCCGGCTGGGAGTGGAGGCTATGGGGTTGCTGGAGGCGTACGGGATCGCCACCGCCGGTGGCTCGTTCGCTCGCTCGCCCGAGGAGGTGAAGCGGGCGCTCGTGGGGCTGGGGGAGAAGGTGGTCCTCAAAGTGGTGTCGCCGGAGATGTCCCATAAGTCCGACGTAGGGGGGGTGAGGGTGGGTGTCCCCGCTGAACGGGCGGCGGAGGAGGCGTGGCAGATGTTGAGGATGGCACAGGCCCGTTTTCCTGAGATGCCCCTCGACGGAATCTTGGTGCAGGAACACCTTCCGCCTGGTGTTGAGGTGATCGTGGGGATGGTCCGCGACCCCACGTTCGGCCCATTGGTCATGTTTGGTCTGGGAGGAGTACACGTGGAGGTAATGGGGGACGTGGCGTTTGCGGTGGCTCCTCTGTCCCGGTTGGAGGCCGAGGAGCTCGTGCGCAGCATCCGTGCCTATCCGGTCCTGCGGGGTGTAAGGGGACAACCAGGGATACATATGGAGGGGTTGGTGGAGGTCTTGGGAAGGCTTTCTCAGCTGGCGGTGGACTTCCCTGAGCTCCTGGAGCTGGAAGCAAACCCAATCATGTGCTATCCAGACCGTGTTGTGGCTGTGGACCTGCGGCTCACAGTGTCGGGGGAGGGAGAATGAACAAGCTCTACGTGGCGGCGGTGGAGGAGAAGGCGGGCAAGACATTCCTGGCTGTGGGTCTATGCCGGGCCCTGGCCGCGCGGGGCGGCACGTGTTCCTACTGTAAACCGGTGGGAAGGGCCAATATCTATCGGCAGGGCCGCCCATTCGACCGCGACGGTGAGGTAGTGGCACAAGCCTTGGGGTTGTCTGTACCCGAGGAGCTGGTGGGTCTGGTGGGCGGGGAGCTCCCCCGGTCCTGGACACCGCCGGCCGGTGCGTGGGAGCGTATCGAGTCCTTGGCCCAGGGGACCGCCGATGTGCTGGTACTGGAGGGGCGGGAATGGCTGGGCCGCGGCATGTTCAGCGGCCTGTGGGACGCGACATTGGCGGCGCACCTGGAGGCTCCGCTGTTGCTCGTCGCCCGCTATCGGGGAGAGAGCACGGTGGATCAAGTGCTCACCGCCTCTCGCCTTGTCGGCGATGACGCTCAGCTGTTGGGCGTAGTGCTCAACGAGGTCTCTGTGGACACCGAGCTTGAGGAGGTGCGGGCCTACGTCGCCCCCTATCTCGAGGAGACGGGGATTCCGGTACTGGGTGTGGTGCCCTTTGAGCGCCGCTTGAGGGCGGTGAGGATAGGACATCTGGTGGAGGCCCTCGGAGGAGAGCTGTTGGTCACCGGCGTCCTGGATGCTGAAGTGGAGCGCTTTCTTGTGGGGGCCATGCGCGAAGAGTCGGCCTTAAGACACATGCGGCGCATCCCCGGACAGCTGGCCGTGGTTACGGGCGGCGACCGCACGGACATCCAGTCTGCGGCGTTGGCGGTGCCCCGCGTGCGGGCTTTGATCCTCACCGGTGGTCTGCGCCCTGAACGAGCGGTCCTGACCGAGGCGGCCGAACGGAACGTCACCGTAGTTCTGGTGGCTCAGGACACCATGACCGTGGCCGAGGGGGCCGAACGATTGGTGGGGCGCGCACCGTTGGGCAGCGATCAGCTGGCGTTGGTGGACGGGTTGATCGCCGACGGACTTGAATTGGACCGGGTCCTGGAGCTCCTAGGGTAGCGCTTCCACCGACGTTTCCAGCTCAGCCCCCAAGGAGTGGGACACCGAACAGTAGCGCTCGTGGGACAGGTCCACCGCCTTGCGCAAGTTCTCTTCCGGGACTCCGTGCGCTTTGTAAGCAAGCTGGGCCCGCTGAACTGCCTTCGGGTGCTCCTCGGCCTGCGTGGCATGGATGGAGACCTCGAAAGAATTTGGCGGTGTACGCATCTTCCTTAGAATGGAGATCACATCCATTCCCGTACACCCGCCCAGCGCGATCAACATAAGCTCGAACGGGCGTGCTTCGCGGTCCTCCCCTCCTACATTCTGGGCCGCGTCCATGGCGACCACATGTCCCGATGGACCTACCCCTTCGAACAACATCTTGTCTTGCCAGGTGACTTTGATGTCCATGGGGTCATTGTAACTCGTGAGGAGAATCAGTGGGTGGCCTGTGGCGCTGTCTGATGGCGGTGGGGGGATACTGCGTGTGCCCGACAGCCGCCGGAACGTTGCTGCTTGTTCGTTCTTCCCACAAGGCACTAGCTACACGCCACTGGCTTGTGTAAAGCGCGGGCATCAGCAAACAGGTAGCCAAACTCATTCAGAACGCGAAATCGAAGCACTAGAGTGCAGGGCGCATGTTAGATACTTGTATCAATAGACAACCTTGCAAATCTTTCCCCGTTCGGGTAGTATGTGCTTTGTGGGCGGAAGGATAGAGGGGCTGGCGCGGGCGTTCGCTGCGTTGGGGAGCCCTGAGAGATTGCAGATAGTGGGGCTACTGTTGGACGATGAGCAGCCCAACTGTGGGGACATAGCATGCCGCTTGGGCCTCTCCGCGCCGAGCGTGTCCTATCATCTCCGCGCCTTGGAAAGTGCGGGGCTGATTCGGCGCGTGCGGCGTGGGCAGCGTCGCTGCGTTCTGCTTACGCCACGGTTGAAGGAACTGGTGCGGCCGGAGATGCTGCGCCCACTGAAAGAAGGAGGTAGTTGATGGAGCGAGAGGTCATAGTATACAGCACACCTGTATGCCCTTGGTGCCAGGTGGTGAAGAAACATCTGGACGAGCGTAGTGTGGACTACCGGGAAGTGGATGTGTCTTCCGATCAGCAAGCTGCCATGGAGATGGTTCGCAAGACCGGGCAGCAGGCAGTCCCTGTAGTGGAGATCGACGGGGAGTTTGTGGTCGGCTTCGACCAAGGGAGGATCGACCAGCTGCTCGCCGCGCGGGAGACGTAGTAAGGGTCGATTCCTAAGGAGGCGACTGGGCTATGGACGTGGAGAAAATCCGCCGGGACTTCCCTATCCTAGGGCGAAAGGCGGCAGGCAAGCCCTTCGTCTACCTGGACTCTGCAGCCACCAGCCAGAAGCCTAGCCCGGTTATCGATGCTCTAGGTGCCTTCTACCGGGAGAGCAACGCGAATGTGCACCGAGCGCTCTATGGACTGGCCGCCGAGGCTACAGAGAGGTACGAGGCGGCACGGGAGAAAGTGGCTTCCTTGCTGGGGGCAATTGCGGAGGAGATAGTGTTCGTGCGTGGTACGACCGAGGCGCTGAACCTGGCTGCGCACGCCCTGGGCGATGCTCGGTTGAAGGGCGGAGATACCGTGGTTGTGACCGAGATGGAGCACCACGCCAACCTTGTCCCTTGGCAGCAGGCTGCCCGGCGACATGGCGCCCGGTTGGAGGCGGTGCCGATCACGGACGGCGGAGAACTAGATATTCCTGCTTACGAGGGGCTTGTCTCTTCGGGGGTCAAAGTGATGGCGGTGGCCCACGCCTCGAACGTACTGGGAACCATCAACCCGGTCCCCGAACTCGCTGATGCTGCTCGCCGGGCAGGCGCTCTGGTGGTGGTAGACGCGGCCCAGACAGTGCCGCATATGCCCGTATCAGTACGAGAGCTTGGGGCGGACATGGTGGCCTTCTCCGGCCACAAGATGCTGGGGCCCACAGGGATCGGGGTGCTTTGGGCGCGTAAGGACCTCCTGGAGGAGCTGCCGCCGTTTATGACCGGGGGAGAGATGATCAGGGAGGTATGGCTGGACAGGGCGAGCTGGGCAGCACCGCCACGCCGCTTTGAGGCCGGAACGCCTCCGTTTGCCCAAGGGGTGGGGTTGGGGGCCGCCGTGGACTACCTTGCCGGGCTGGGGTTGGAAGAGGTGCGGGCGCACGATGTGGAGCTCGTGGGGATGGCGCTGGAGGGCTTGGCCTGCCGCCGTCATGTGACTGTTTACGGGCCGCTTGACGCCTCCGCTCGCGCCGGGCTGGTGGCGTTCAACCTGGGCGGGGTGCATCCGCATGATGTGGCCACGCTTCTTGATCAGGAGGGAATTGCCATCAGGGCGGGGCACCATTGCGCCCAGCCGTTGATGAGGCACTTGGGCGTGACGGCCACTTGTCGCGCATCGTTCTACCTGTACAACACCACTGACGAGGTGGACGTGTTTCTCCAAGCGCTGGACGAAGCATGGAGCCTGCTCGGGTGAGAGAATACGCGGAGGTGATCCTGGAGCACTGGCGCCGCCCCTGCAACAAGGGGCGGTTGCGCGCGCCGGACCGGGAGGCCGTGGAGGCCAACCCCCTATGCGGGGATGTGGTGCGCTTGCAGCTTGAGCTTGAAGGGGAGCTTGTGCAGGACGTAAGGTACGATGGAGAGGGATGTGCCATCTCGCAAGCGGCGGCCTCTTTGCTTACGAACAGGATCAAGGGAAAGACCATCGCTCAGCTTGTGGAGCTCGGCGACCAGGAGTTCCTGGGGGAACTCGGTGAGGTTGTGGCTACGCGCGCCAGCTGTGCTCTACTTCCATTGCGGGCGCTCCGTCGAGCGCTGAAGGAGGGGCCATGATGATCCTTGCGTTGGTGTTGTCTATGTTTGTGAGTGGTGCCGGGGCGCTTGGCGATGTGGTTCCCACGGGATTGGTGCCCGTTCCCGAAGAACCGGAGATCACCGTGCGGTTGGAGACATCCCGTGCTTCGTACGCACCTGGAGAGCTGTTGGAGATGGAATTTTCCCTGTCCCGCGAGGCCTACGTGTACCTGTACAATGTGACCACCGCCGGGGAAGTGCAGCTTCTTGTTCCCAACAGGTTTCTCCAGGATCCCGAGTTCCCGCCCGGGGACCACAGCCTGCCCGAAGACGATTGGCGGTTCCGCGTTACAGAGCCAGAGGGAACCGAGTACCTCCAGCTCATCGCTGCCTCTGCGCCGCTGGATTTCTACAAGGCCGAGGAGTTCACGGAGCGGCCATTCTTGGAGTTTGCCGACCCGCAGGCATTTGCGGAGCAGATGTCAGAACTGGTGGGTGACACGTGGGGCACCGCCTGGACCGCGTTCGAGGTGTATCAACCTCGGGCGACGCTTCGCGTGGAGAGCCGTCCTTCGGGAGCGGAAGTATGGGCGGGCGGACGGAAGCTGGGGACAACACCGTTTGTGGACACGGTCGACGCCGGCGTGACGACTGTCGAGGTGCGGCGTGAAGGATACGGTACGGTGAGCCGTAGGCTGGATCTGGCAGACGGCGACGAGGCCTACCTGGCTCTTGAGCTTCCGCGTGCGCGCCCGCCTGCGCCTCGCCCGCCGGGGGTGGAGATCGATGTCGACCTCGGGGTGGGTTTCGTGTCCGGCCTGGACCCAAGAGAAACTGCCCCCGAAGGTCTTTCCGGTGGTATCGAGCTCTGGACGGAGGTAGTGGGTCTGGGAGTGGCGGTCAGCTGGCCCCCGCAGCGGCCGGATGTAGACGCGCCGGGGACCGGCGGCACCTTCGCCTGGGGCCCGAAGGTCGAAGG
>JAWOCQ010000091.1:0-22871 GCA_046483725.1 Candidatus Bipolaricaulota bacterium | reverse complement strand
CGCAGCCTCCTCGGGGTGACGGTGCACTCGGCGCTGGCCATTGCCCTGGTGATCGCGTTCGCCGGGTGGCCCGGGGGCGCGGCCCTGGGCCAGGTTGTACTTGTGCTGTTTGTTTCCGTCGTCGGCTCCTATGGACTGGCGTTCCACCTGTTTGGGCTGACGCTCCGCTTCAAGGACGCCGAGTCGCTGCTGAGCTTGGTTGGGAATGTGGCCCCTCTTCTCGGCGGGGTGTTCTTTCCTGTCGCGTTCCTGCCGCTGTTCCTCCGCCCGCTATCCTACATCTTCCCCTTCACCTACGGAGTCGATGCCCTGCGCGCACTGTGGCTGGGCACGCCCGCCATGTTCCCGCTGACCTTGCAGCTCGGGCTGCTCGGGGCGCTGGCCGTGGCCTATGTGATTTTGGGCTGGTGGGCGGTTGTGCACTTTGAACGCCGCGCCCGCCACCACGGCCTGGAGGGTTTCTGACAGTGAAGCTACGGTTCCAGTGCCCTGTGAAAACGAGCTGCGGGAAGAAATGCGAGACCCGGGTGCTACAATGCGGGGGGTGTACTAATGGGACAACCTGACGAGAGCAAGAGACCTCGCGACAGAGAGAGCATAGTCGCGGCGCTCCGCTCCGTGCTTCCGGAGCTCAGGAAACGGTATGGAGTCCAAAAGCTAGCTTTGTTTGGCTCGTTCGCCCGTGGGGAGCCGACCTCACACAGTGACCTCGATCTACTTGTGGAGTTCGACGACCGGCCGCTCACCCTGCTTCAGTTCATTGCCCTAGAGGAGGAGATGACCGATCTCCTAGGGATAAAAGTGGACCTGGTGGAGAAGAGCGCGCTCAGGCCCCGTATCGGGCAGCAGGTTTTGGAAGAACTGATCCCCGTATGAAGCAGAGCCGAGAGTACGCGGACTGCTTGGCGGATATCCTGGAGGCGGCCGAGAACGCGGAACGTTTCTTGGGTGAGATGGAGCTGGATGAGTTTCTGGCTGACGACAAAACAAACTATGCGGTGGTCCGGGCGCTCACGATCATCGGGGAAGCGGCAAAGAAGATTCCGTCATCGGCTCGTCAGCAGCATCCAGAGATCCCATGGCGGGCTGTCGCTGGGATGCGCGACAAGGTTGCCCACGAGTACTTCGGGGTGGATCTCCGCCGCGTCTATGAGACGGTGCGGCGGGAGCTTCCACAGCTTCGTCAAGTAGTGAAGCGGATGCTGCAACAGACGGAAAGGGAGCAGGAGGACCCGGCGGCAGGCTGAGCGGCCTCCGAGCGGATGGGGCGTGTTCAGGAGCGCGTTGTTTTACGCCATTGTCATGGCTGCATTCTGGCCGGGTGGCATTGTCGGCGCTTTTGCGGTGAAGAACCTGCTGCTGACTCGAATCGCTACGTTTTCCCTAGGGGTGTCCATGGTTGATGGATGGGGCGGGGTGCTCCACCGCTTGGCAAGGGGCCTGCTCCCGTGCTCGCATCCCTGGGCGCCCTTAGTCAGGCGGCTTGATGCACTTGAGGATGTACACAGGCGGAACGCTCAAGTAACCGTCGCGCTCAACCTTTCGGCACACCTCGGCCGCGCTAGCACGAAGCGGGTCCCTAAGGCCCGGCCAAGGCAGCTCGTCGATGGCTTCATTCATGACCTCGTCCCATTCGTCCATGGCCTCACCGTAGTTCTTGGTTTTTCGAATAGGAAAGCGCTTCTGGCCGGTCACCTTGAACCCAGTCGCCTGTAGTGCCGTCGCCACATGTTCAGGATATGGCTCCGACGACCACGTCTCCCCTTTGAGCGCCCACACGGCCTTGGCCAGGTTCCACCGTCTCCATTGGCCCATGTGCTCTTCGTCCCTTTCCACCGGCAGCTCGGAGGTGATGATCAGGTGGCCGTTTGGTTTGAGCACCCGGTGAAATTCCTGGAGGGCGGTAAGCAGCCTCAACGGCGGTGAGTTCAGGAAAACGATGGTGTCGTCCGAGTTGACGATGTCCACGGACTCGTCGCCGAGTTCCCGCATATAGTAGATGTCGGCCTGCCTAAACTCCACGAGTTCGGCGAGCCCCCCGAGTCGTGCCTTGATACGGTCCACGATGCGCTCCGGCTGGTCTATGTCGACCGAGATGATCTTCCCTCCACTACCGGCCTCCTGCAGGCGGCGCGCCCAGATCTCGGTCGCCTCCCCCGCACCGGTCGCCGCATCGAGGATCGTCTTCCCTCGAAGATCGACCCCTCAAACATGTATTCCTGAACAGCGCTCATTGGCCTCCCGTCTCAGTAGCTGGTCTTGGCTTGGCTCGGCTCCGCCAACAGGCGCCCCTTCCTGAAGGTACCGTCGGTCCCTTGGTGCTCACAGAAAGCGAGCGAAAACTTGACGCAGTTGCGCCAGGTCTTCCAGTTCCTCTGTTATCGCCCGGTAGACAATCCGTCGATCTATGTCGAGGTACTCGTGGACAAGCACGTTGCGCATCCCGATCTTCCGTGCCCACGTAGCCCGGAGCGAGTCGTCGAGCAATCCGCTCTCCGAGAGGATCCTGGGTATGTCGCCGTAGGTGTTGACCACTCCCAAGCCTTCGTCAGCGATGACATGGCTCCCCATGTCCAGTGTGCACTCAATGGCCAGCTGCAGGAAACGTTCACCGCTTCCGTACTCCTCGGGATTCTGCAGGAACGCGTCCTCGTCATTCCTGGACAACCCCCGCAATATGTTCAGGTATTCGTCCAGCTTCTGCAGGCGCTTCCGGATGACTTCAGGCCTGACCATCGAGTATCCGCCTCTTGTAGGCCCGGCGCTGGATCTCAAGGTACGGGAGGAAGTCCAGATAGCGCCGTACAATGCGCGAGTAGGTCTCCCCCCGATCAAACTCAGGTACTGCATACACAAGCCTATTGTGGCGCACGGCCTCGTACTCGAGCACCAAATCCCGGCCGTCCAACACCACAAGATCCACATCGGAGAACCCGGCCTCAACTAGATCAGCCAGCAGTTCAAGCTTATCAACGCTGCCTCCGCGCGCGGGCAGAACCGCCAGGTCCAGATCGCTTCCCGAGCTAGCATGCCCCTCGGCGGTGGAGCCGAACAGGTACACTGCCTCCACCTCCGGTTGGCGCCCGAACACCTCGGCCAGCTTTTCCTCGTGCACCATCGGAAGATCAAATCCAGTATAGGTGGACACCAAGCAACCGGCAACGACGAGTTTCAGCCGGGAAGCTCGATCCTAAGCAGTAGGTCGAAGGCGCTGCCGATGGCTGAGCATCTGTCCCGACGTAGCGCGGCCTCGCTTCGCTCATCTGGTCCTGTGATCTTGGGTCCGTGCAGCAATGACCACAACGTGGACTGTCCCCCCTGGTCGCTAAGGCACGAGGCGTGTTCGGTCGCGGGGGAAGAAGCTGGCCTCCCGCACGTTGGACAGCCCCAAGACCTGCGCCGTCAGGCGCTCAGCCCCGATGGCCAGGCCGCCGTGGGGCGGCATCCCGTACTTGAATACCTCGAGGTAAAAATCGAACGCGCTAGGGTCGAGCCCGCGGGCCTCGATGCTCGCTACCAGCTGGTCGTAGTCGTGGATACGCTGGCCGCCCGTGGTGATCTCCAGACCCTTGTACAGAAGATCAAAGCTATGGGTCAGGCCAGGAGTCAACTACAGCTCCAGTGTGAACCGCTCTACTCCGGCCACCCCGAAGTCAGCGTCGTTGGTTCAGATGGGAGCGTCCAGTTTCAGCGCGAGTGCAAGAAGGTCAACGTCTGCTGGGTCGCGCTCCGCTATTCTCCTCTCCGTTTCCGGCAGGCATTCCCGGTAAAACTCCTTGCCGTATACGACGATGGGCATGACTGCAAGAGCAGCCCACAAGTCCGCCTCCCTGATCCCTGCCGCCTTCAACCGCTCCGCAATCCGGCCTGTAAGCACGGAGAACAGCTCGCGCTTGAATTCGACGGGCAGGGTATCGGTGGGGTATGGGAAGTAGATTCCCGCCACTTTCCCTCTCCGGAGAACCACAACTGGGTCCTTCTCCTGCAGCATGCGCGTGGCCTTGTCGCGAAACTCTCGGACGCTGGCAAACCTTACCATTGTGGTCACCTCCGTGTACCCAATACCTTGTCCTCGGCTCACAGGCAAGCTGTCGGGGCGTGGGATTGGGAAAGAGCGGCAGGAGCGATGTAGCCGAGGAGCATGATCGCTATCTCGCAGAGGCCATTGTCGAGGATCAAGACCTTCGTTGACTCTTCCGCCTTCTACGCTTTGGCCGACGAGGATGACCCACACCATCGTCGACGGTGCTGCGTTGACTGAGGGCCCGGCCGGCTGGTCCCACCGCCCGCGTGCCTGGTAAGCTGCAGCGAGATGGTGGAGCTGATCGATCTCACTGAGGGACTCACGGAGTACCAGCGGGCGGCGCGGGGAATGTCGCCCGAACAGCGGATCGCGCTGTGGGAGTCCCTGTACACCTCGAGGCATCCTGAATTCTTCCGCTGGTACTTGGAGGAGCGCATTTCCCGCGACAAGTTGGCCGAGAGTGTGGCGCGTGGTGGAGACGTTGTTGAAGCAACATTCGCTTCCCGAACTGGTGCGGCTGGTGCCCTCCGAGTGGCCGAAGCTGGTGACGGCGGCGCTGGAGGAGCTGTGCGACAGGGTTGCCTCCGCAGAGTGAGTTCTTGTTCGCCAGAGGTGAACCGATGAAACTGTCCGGCCTACATCTGCTTCTGACGTACGAGTGCAACATGGAGTGCGAGCACTGCTTTGTCTGGGGCAGCCCCTGGAACAGTGGCACTATGACCCTGGAGGATGTCCGGAATATCTTGCGGCAGGCCCGTGAACTGGACACGGTGAAGTGGATCTACTTCGAGGGCGGCGAGCCCTTCCTCTATTACCCTCTACTTCTCAGAGCCATTGAGGATGCTGCCGCCATGGGCTTCAAGGTGGGCGTTGTCACCAATGCGTACTGGGCCACCACGCTGGCGGATGCCTTCCTGTGGCTCCGTCCTCTAGCGGGCAAAGTCGGAGACCTCTCCCTGAGCAGCGACCTGTTCCATTCCGACGAGCTGCTCTCCCAGAGGGCCCAAGCCGCGTCGACGGCGGCGACGGAGCTGGGCATCCGCACGGAGATCATCACGATCTGCGGGCAGGAGGACTCCGCGACCGGAGAGTCCTCGGTGATGCATCGCGGCCGGGCGGCGGAGAAGCTGGTGGACGGGTGCCCACGCAAAGACTGGACGGAATTTGCAGAGTGCCCCCACGAGGATCTTCGGGAGCCGGGGAGAGTCCATATCGATCCGCTAGGGCATGTCCACATCTGCCAAGGGCTCTCCCTGGGAAATCTGTTTCGCACCGAGCTGGCCACGATCTGTCGCCGCTACGAGCCCGGTGCCCATCCGATCATCGGGCCGCTCCTGGAGGGCGGCCCGGCCGAAATCCTCCGACGGTACGACCTGCCGTCCACAGAGCGCTATGTGGATGCCTGCCACCTGTGCTACATGGTGCGAGCGGAACTCCGGCCGCGGTTTCCCGAGATCCTGTCCCCGGATCAGATGTACGGGGTTCCACCAAGCTGAAGGCTTCTGCACCTGGCCATCGCCTGCACCAGGAAGGCACCGTTAGAGCCTCCACAGACGTTCCTGGTCGAGCACGGAGCCCAGTGGGGGCGGTTCGAGGAGCCGGTAGACGGCATGAAGCGCAACGGCATGAAACGCAAGTACTGGATCCACAAACCAACCTAGCTCATCTGCCCATGCTTCGATAGGCCGCACCGGCAACACCTGTCTACACGGCCCCGCAGGGGGCGAATACCTCGTCAGACGCTTAAGCGCTGGCCGGCGCCTTTCTCTGCTCAGCCCCCTGGGGAAAGCCTAAAGTCGAGCAGCTTGTCGCCGTCGAAGGTGAACCGGCCATCGAACGGCTCCCCTGCGAGCATATAGGGGAACCAGAGGCGGTCGTCTTCCCACATGCGGTCGAAGGGCACTTGGTCGATAGGTACCCACAGCGGGGTCGCCTCGGATGTCTCCTGCGGCTGTCCTCGGCAGTCCCGTGCCCGGAACACATGGACGAGGAGAGATAGGCCGTCGGTGAACTGAAAACCGAGCTCCCCGCAGCGCTCGACTTCCACCGGAATCACACCAAGCTCCTCCTCCACCTCGCGCACGGCACATTCAGCGGGCGATTCACCATCGTCAATGCGCCCTCCGGGGCCGTTGATCTTGCCGGCGCCAAGGCCCCGTTTCTTGTGGATGAGGAGCACATGCCCATCGCGAACGATGAACACGAGCGTGGCCTCTTGCTCGGGCTCCCAAGCCCTCCAGTCGATGTCACAGATCCTCAACTGCGATCCCCCCATGTCCGAGAGCTCTCCACTGTAACACACAGAGTTATCTGTAGGCCATTGAGGTACTGGGTGGCTGCTCCGTCTGCAGGTCTGGTGCAGCAGGGGGCACGCTCGACGAATACATAACGTGCGGAGGAAAAGCCCTGGCCATACCCAAACTGGGAGGTACAATGCACGTTTAACGTCGACTGATGAGGAGATGCCATGGGAGAGCATCAACTGCGGATAGAACCACTGAACCCGCACACGGAGGATACGTGCATCCTGTCGCAGGTACACGTGTTGCTCGCGCGTCGGCACGCTGAAGCCTGGCCGGAGGATCCTCCCCGATCGTACGGCGAGGTAGTACGCGACTTGCGCAGTGTGCCCGCCTTCGTCGGTGCGAGACGGTGGGTGGCGTGGCGGGGCGGCCGCGCTGTGGGTTGGGCAAGCGTGGCGCTGCGGGAGACCAAGGACAACCGGCACTTGGCCGACTGCGGCCTGTATGTGCATCCCGAGGAGCGCCGGAAGCGGGTGGGCAGCCGGCTCCTGGCCGAGATCGCCCGTGCGGCCCGCGCCGACGGCAGGAGACTCCTTGCAGAGGGCACCGATGCCGACATACCGGCGGGCGAAGCGTTCGCAAGGAAAGTAGGTGCTCAGCCGGGACTGAATCTGTCCATCAGCCAGCTGGAGTTGGCCCAGGTGGATCGCGACCTCGTGCGAACGTGGGTCGAACGTGCGCCGACGGACGAGTTCGAGCTGGGCCTGTGGATCGGTCCGTACCCTGAGGAGGACCTGCCGACGATCATCGCCCTACGGGAAGTGATGAACACGGCTCCGCGCGAGGAACTGGATGTGGAGGACTTCCACTGGACCCCCGAGCACCTGCGGCAGGTGGAACAGGCGCTGGCTGAGGCCGGTGAGGAACGGTGGACGCTCTACTGTCGCCACAAACCGAGCGGGGAGCTGGCCGGGTACACAGAGGTTTACTGGAGCCTGGATCACCCCGAGCGCCTGGGGCAGGGCGACACGGGCGTGCTCCCGCAGTACCGCGGGCGAGGGCTGGGCAAGTGGCTGAAGGCTGCCATGCTGGAGCGCGTGTTCGCCGAGCGCCCCCAGGTGAAGCGCATCCGCACGGGCAACGCCGGTTCCAATGCCCCAATGCTCAAGATCAACCGTGAACTCGGATTCCGCGAGCGCAAGAGGTACACCGTGTGGCAAGCTGAATTACCTCTAATCGAGGGATACCTACACCGAGTGCTCAGCCAAAGCTGACGCGCCCGTTCACAGCCTGCGCCCCTCCCGTACTATGGCCGGCCACTGCGCTGGCCGTTGCACTCAAAGGTGCAAGGGCAATCAGTTCAGCGATGTCGGTGATCGCCGCACCATCCGGTGAGCCTTCCTGCGCGCCGCGGTGGTCGGTGCGCGCCGTGTGCGGTAAGGTGAGGTGGAGGGGATCGTGTTGGGAAAGCTGATCATTGTGTCCAACCGGCTGCCGATGGTGGTGTCCCGGGAAGGGGAGGGCTTCGACTTTCGCCCCAGCGTGGGAGGGCTGGCCACCGGGCTTGGGTCCTTCTACAAAGATTATGAGAGTGTGTGGGTGGGGTGGCCCGGGCTGAGTCGGGAAGAGCTGGACGAAGGCGACGAACAAACCCTTCGCCAGGGGCTGGAGCAGGAAGGGTGCCTACCTGTAGTGCTCGCCCGCAACGATTTTGACCTCTTCTACCGCGGCTTTTGTAACAACACCCTCTGGCCGTTGTTCCACTACTTCCTCCTGTACACCGAGTACCGAGATGACTACTGGGAGGCATACAAGCGGGTAAACCAAGCGTTCGCGGACGCGGTGCTCGAGGTAGCCGAGCCTGATGACACGATCTGGATTCAAGACTACCACCTTCTCCTCCTCCCAGGCCTCATCCGCCAGCGTCTGCCGGAGGCGACGATCGGCTTTTTCCTGCACATTCCCTTCCCGTCCTCAGAGGTGTTTCGCCTGCTCCCTTGGCGAGAGGAGATCCTGGAGAACCTCCTGGGCGCAGATCTGATCGGCTTCCACACCTACGACTATCTACGGCACTTCTTCGCCACTGTACGCCGGCTTCTCGGCCACGACCAGGCAATCCCTGGAAAGCTGGTGCTTTTGGTAGGGGACCGGCTGGTGCGGGTAGATGCCTTTCCCATGGGAATAGACTTCCAGCACTACACCGAGCTCTCCCAAAGTCCCGACGTAGAGAAGGAAATGGAACGGATGCAGGAGTTCATCGGCCCGCGCAAGGTGATTCTGTCTCTTGACCGCCTGGACTACTCTAAAGGGCTCATCCAGCGGCTGGAGGCGTTCGATCTCTTCTTGGAGCGCTACCCTGAATACAGAGAGAACGTGACCCTCGTGCTCAAGGCGATCGCTTCCCGCACCGGGGTGCGACAGTACGCAGCGCTGAAGCGGAGGCTGGATGAGCTGGTCGGCCGCATCAACGGCAAATACAGTTCCATCTCCTGGATGCCCATCTGGTACCTGTACCAGTTCTTGCCCGAGGAGTCCCTGGTCGCTCTGTACCGTCTGGCGGAGGTCGCCCTGCTCACACCCCTCCGCGACGGGATGAACTTGATCGCCAAGGAGTTTTTAGCCTCCCGCTTCGACGAATCGGGCGTTCTGGTCCTCAGCGAGATGGCTGGCGCGGCCAAGGAGCTTCCCGAGGCATTGCTGGTAAACCCTAACAACACCAGCGCCATCGCCGACAACATAAAGGAAGGGCTGGAAATGCCCCTGGAGGAGCGCCGTGCGCGGAACCGGGTCATGCGCAACCGACTAGAGCGCTACCACGTTGTGCGCTGGGCGCAGGACTTCATGGATGGAGTGGAAGCCGTGAAGACACTGCAGGCAGAGCTCAGCGGAAAGCGCCTCACAGCCAAGCTGCAGGAGGACATGGTCGAACGCTTCACCCGGGCCCGCCGCCGCCTTATCCTGTTGGACTACGAGGGAACGCTGACCCCGTTTGCTTCCACACCGAAAGAAGCCACCCCGGACCCAAGGCTGTTGGACCTTCTGCAAACCCTGGCCACACCACAAGAGAACGAGGTCGTGGTGGTCAGCGGCCGCGATCGCACCACCTTGGACCGCTGGTTCGGGGGCCTGGCCGTGGGCCTCGTCGCAGAGCACGGGGTGTGGCTACGCCCTGTTGGGGAAGACTGGCAAACCGTGGAACCGCTCGACGACAGTTGGAAACACGAGCTCCGCCATGTCCTAGAATTCTATGTGGACCGGACTCCCGGCTCCTTCTTAGAGGAAAAGGACTACTCCCTGGTCTGGCATTACCGGAAGACCGACCTGGAATTCGGCGCCATCAGGCTGGGAGAGCTGAAGGAGGATCTCTCTCACCTGACCGCCAACTTCGACCTGGGAATCCTGGAGGGAAACCGCGTGGTGGAGGTCAGGCACGCCGGGATAAACAAGGGCCGCGGGGCGGCCCATTGGCTCGGGCAGGGCGAGTGGGACTTTATCTTTGCGGCAGGAGACGATCGAACGGATGAGGACATATTCGCCACGCTTCCCGATTGGGCCTGTTCGGTCCGCGTTGGGCTGAACCCCTCCCAGGCGAGGTTCCACTTGCGCGACTCACAGGAAGTACGGGGGTTCCTGGAGAGGTTGGCCGCAGCCTCGCAGGGAGAGCGGCGCTAATCGAGCCTTTAAGACGAAAGACTAATGCAGGAGGTGCACATCCATGCACAGCATCGTAGGACTGGTGACCGGCGGCGGGGTAGCCGCATTTTTCTTCTTCAGTTGGGTGATCCAGATGTTGTTCAACACCATCGTCGTCCGGCACTTCGGACTCCTCGAGCCACTCAGCTACTGGCAGGCCGCAGGTCTGTGGTTCTTGCTGATCGTATTGCTGGCTCCGGTAGGTATCGGCAGTCGCCGGATCCGCTGGAGCAAGCGGCACTTCTGAAAGACTGGCGGAGGGAGAGGGATTCGAACCCCCGGGGCTTTCGCCCAGCGGTTTTCAAGACCGCCGCCTTCGTCCGCTCGGCCATCCCTCCTATGGGGACTGTCGCCTTGCGGGAAGCTTACCGGAGGCCCCGTTTGTTGTCTATCGCAAAATGGGGGACAGTCCCTGTACCGCGCTGGCGGGAGCGCCGCGCAGCCCCTAAACTAGGCGCGAATCCCAATTCGAGTGAGGTGGAACGGATGCGCACCTTGGCCCAGGTGCTTGAGGAGACGGCCGCCGAGCATCCACAGCGACCGGCGGTCATCTACGAAGGCAATAAGACGACCTACGGCGAGCTTTCCCAAGCAGTCACACGTCTGGCAGCAGGCCTGGTCAAGCTGGGTATCAAACCGGGAGACAAGGTGGCGATCTGGATGCCCAACCTCCCGGAGTGGGTCACCGCGTACTTCGCCATCGCCAAGGCGGGGGGCGTAGTCGTGCCCATGAACACCCGCTACAAGTCCCACGAAGTCCGCTACATACTGGGCAACTCCGAGGCCAAGGCGGTGTTCTTCACGCCGGGTTTTTTGGGAATAGACTTCGACGGGATGCTCCGGGATGTACAAGACGAGCTCCCCAAGATGGCCGAGCTGATCGCCGTCGGCGAGCAGTCGGAAGGGGCGCGAACCTTCCACGAGGTACTCAACTTGGGTGAGAACGAAGAAGCACTCGCCGAGCTGGAGCGCCGGCAGGACACCATTGATCCCCAGGAGTGCGTGTTCATACTTTACACCTCCGGGACCACCGGAAGCCCCAAGGGGGCAATGCTTTCCCACCATAACATGGCCGAGAACGCCCGGCAGGTAACGGAGATCCTGAACACGGCCCCCGAGGACAAATTCCTCCTGGTGGTCCCCTTCTTCCACTGTTTCGGCTGTGTGATGGGCATCCTAGGCGCGGTTACCTGGGGCGCCGGTATGTTCCCCATGCCCGTACCCCGCCCGGAGGAGACGCTGAGGCTGGTCCAGGATGAGGGCGTGTCCACCCTCTACGGCGTGCCCACCATGTTCGTCCAATGGCTGGAGACCCAGCGCGCAGCCCAGCGCGAGGGGCGTGCGTATGACCTTAGTTCCCTGCGCACAGGGATCATGGCCGGCTCCCCCTGCCCGGTGGAGGTGATGCGCGGCGCAATTGACGAGCTCGGCTGCAACGCATGCATCTGCTACGGACTCACTGAGGCCTCACCGGTGATCACCATGACTCGGTTCGAGGACAGCGTGGAGCGGCGTGTGGAGACAGTAGGCCGCCCCCTGCCCGGGGTGGAAGTGCGCATTGTGGACGACGAACGCAAGCCGGTCCCGGTAGGGGAAGCTGGCGAGCTCGCCTGTCGAGGCTACAACGTCATGCTCGGCTACTGGAGGAACCCGCAGGCCACCGAAGAGATGATCGACGAGGAAGGGTGGCTCTACTCGGGGGACCTGGCCACCGTGGATGAAGATGGCTACGTGCGGATCGTCGGCCGGAAGAAGGACATGATCATCACCGGCGGGTTCAACGTCTACCCGGCGGAGATCGAGGAGATACTGTTCACCCACCCTGGGGTGCAGAATGTGTCCGTGATCGGGGTGCCGGACGAGGTCATGGGCGAGGTGGCCATGGCCTTCGTCATCCCGCGGCAGGGACACACAGTGGAACCGCAAGAGGTAGCCCAGTTCTGCGCTCAGCACTTCGCCGGGTTCAAAGTCCCGCGGTACGTCGTGGTTGCTCCGGAGTTTCCCATGACCCCCTCGGGCAAGGTGCAAAAATTCAAGCTCCGCGAGAAAGGCCAAGAACTCATCGAAAGTGGGCAAGTGCAGAAACTCGAGGTGCGCAAGAAACGATAGGCTGTCGCCTGTGGTTTGTGGTTTGTGGTTTGTGGTTTGTGGTTTGTGGTTTGTGGTTTGTGCGAGGTCGAGTTTAGTCAACCAGGGCAAGCGCCGCTAGTGTCTTGCCGTCGCCCAACCCATCTTGTACCAGGTCCATAATCTTCGCGCGGGAAAAGAAGAGTGCCTCCGCCACCTCTGCGCTTCCCCGTGCTTCGCCGGATGAGCCCTCGGCGAGGTAGAGGTGAATGCGCTCGTCGGAGTACCCAGGTGTGGGGAAGACTGTGCCGAGGTATGACCAAGTACTCGCCGACATTCCGGTTTCCTCGAGGAGCTCACGCTTGGCGGTGGCCAGCGGGCTCTCCCCTGGCTCCACCGTGCCTGCGGGTATCTCCCACATATCCCGGCCTGCGGCTGCACGAAACTGGCGAACGAGGAGTACCCGCCCCTCCTCGTCCCGCACGACTATGGCCACCGCACCAGGGTGGTGCACCACCTCACGCTTGCCCGCCGGCGTCTCCACAAGCTCCACGGAGATCAACCGCCCCCTGTATAACCATCTCTCATCAGCCATGCGCTCCTCCTCCCCGCTGAATAATGGTCCTTCACATAGTAATGAGGAAAGGACATACTGGCAGCACCATCCTGCCTTGTGTACCGTAGTCGGAGGACGGCAGCCTGTCCGCCCCACACTCTACTTCCAGGTACCCACTGCCCAGGCGGTCGGGCAGCCGGGCGAGTACCGGGCACGGTATCTTACTACCCAGCCCACATGCTTATTCCAACTAGTTTTAACGGCGCTTGACGCTCCAATGACGCCGGGTGTATGGTCCTCGGATTGCCTCATATACAGGAGGTGGGACGGGCACCGCCCAAGGCGAGCGGCTCCGCCCAAACCGTCCACTGGGCTCGACCCAGTGACCAAGGCTTGTGGAGCTGTGAACCGATCACATGAGGCGGCCCAACGCTTCTGTCATCCCGGCGCCCGCCCCGTACAACTGCTCTCTCTAAAAGATGTGGTTCACTCTATTCGGTTCCCAGCTGTTTCGCGAGCCGGCTTGTGGAGCGCATAACTGTATGCTCCGTCCATAGCCGGACCGCGTGTTCGTTGGAGGTGGCCTATGAAACTTCGAAACTTGTTCACGTGCATTTTGACTGCGCTGCTCCTGCTGGGCTCCCTGGCACTAGCCCAGAACAGTGACCACAACCCATTTCTACCTGACATCGTAGCCATAGCGCAAGCACAAGCGCAGGCCGCGGACCAAGCCGCGGCCCAGGCCCAGACAGCGGCGGACGATGCTCAAGCGCTTTTGGATGAACTCGACGTATCCTTGCTGGTGAACGCCTCGGCAAGAGCGGTCAGCGATGCGCAGGCAGCAGCAGACAGCACAGCACAGGCAGTAGCCCTAGCCGAGGCGGAAGCGAATGCATTTGCCGAGGCCTGCAGCGACGCGGTTGCTCGCGCGCGAGCCGGTGCCGATGCCTGCGCGCAAGCGGCGGCCGGCGCTCAGGCAGCGGCGGAAGCATTCGCAGAGGCTTGCTCCTCGTCCCAAGCCAACGCTGAGGCCTCTGCCGCTGCGTGCTCCCAGACGCAAGTCACGGCCCTAGCATATGCGGAGGACGTTGCCGAGGCCGTGGCACAAGCTCAGGCGGACGCGGAAGCCAGCGTAACAGCATGTGCCACAGCAGCAGCGAATGTCCAAGCCTACGCGCGCTCCGTGGCTGAGGCCCTGTCGCTGGCGGAAGCAGAAGCTCACTCGCAGGCCGAAGCAGCGGCCAATACGTCCGCCACTGCTCGTGCTGAAGCCCGTGCCGTAGCCGAAGCTGCAGCGTCGGCAGCGGCCAGGGCTGAAGCCATAGCCACTGCCCACGCTTATGCTGAGGCACAAGCCGCCACCTCGGCACGGGTGCACTCCGAAGCACAGGATGCTGCAGAGCTCGTGCAAGAAAGCATCCAGACAGTCGTTCCGTGCGGACAGGTGGTAACCGAGGTGGGAGGCGTGGTTGAGGCGCTGGCCACGGCAACCGCACAGGCCAGTGCCACAGCCCAAGCGGCAGCCCAAGCCACCGCGCTCGCCGAGTCTTCAGCAATGGCCCGCGCCGAAGCGGCCGCGGCAGCACAAGCACGAGCAGACGCCCAGGCGGCAGCTGCAGCTGCGGCCTACGCAAGGGCCCAAGCCGCCGCCCAGGCGGTGGCAAGAGCCCGTGCAGAGGCCGAGGCCCAAGCGTCCGCCTCTGCTGAGGCCATCGCTCAAGCCCAGGCGGCGGCCCAATCACAAGCAAGGGCCTGCGCGCTGGCCTACGCTGAGGCACAAGCGGCAGCAGAAGCGGCAGCCCGAGCAATCGCCGAAGCACAAGCCTCGGCCAATGCCGAGTCCACAGCCATCGCCCAGGCATGCGCCCGGGCACAAGCCGCAGCCCGCGCCTCAGCTCAGGCTGTAGCCCGAGCCCAAGCCGAGGCAGAAGCTGAAGCCTCCGCCGCAGCACGAGCATGCGCAAGAGCTGAAGCCGCAACAGAAGCCATGGCCGAGGCAACAGCAGAGGCCCAAGCCACAGCCCAAGCCAGCGCACAAGCTGCCGCAGCCGCCCATAGCCGAGCCCGCAGCGCGGCCCAGTCAATGGCCGACGCGGTAGAACAAGCTGTGGCCCAGGTAGCCGCCCAGGCAGAGGCAGCGGCATCCGCAGCAGCCACAGCTCAGTCTGAGGCCAACGCCTGTGCACAAGCTGCTTCAGCTGTACAAACGTCAGCCGAATCAAGCGCATCAGCTGCAGGAACAGGCGAAGCCTACGCCCAGGCCTACGCATCTGCCGAGGCGATGGGGGCGGCCCAGGCCATCGCGCACGCGCAAGCTGCAGCGAGCGCAGCAGCCGAGGCTCGTTCCTCAGCGCAAGCCGCAGCTCAGGCGCTGGCCGAGGCCGAAGCAGCGGTGAGCTCTGGGGTCAGCACGGTGGCGCTGGCCGCGGCCGAAGCCCAATCCGAGGCGCTGACCTGCGTGCAAACCTATGCTCAGGCCGAGGTTCATGTGAGAACTGGCGTCAGCGCCTTGGCCGAGGCAGTCAGTCAAGCGGAGGCAGCCGCCTCCGCCGCAGCAACGGCGTCTGCCGACGCCTATGCAGAGGCCTTCGCCTCGGCGGAAACCCTGGCTGAGGCTCAGGCCGAGGCATACGCAGGGGCGCAAGCCGCCGCAATGGCCCAGGCTGAGGCCGAGGCTGAAGTCGCCGTCTGCGTACACTCAGCAGCACAGGCATTGGCTGAAGCAGCCGCCGCAGCTTACGCAGCAGCATCCGCGGAAGCCGAAGCACAGGCTGAGGCATACGCTACGGCGCAAGCCCTGGCCTCGGCAGAGGCCGAAGCATATGCCAGCGCTCAGGCTTGCGCTCTGGCCCTGGCCCGCGCCGACGCAGCAGCGGTAGCCGTAGCGGGCGCCCATGCTCGGGCTTCAGCAGCAGCTGAGACTACAGCCGAGGCCTTGGCCCAAGCCCAGGCCATGGCTCAAGCCGCCGCCCAAGCCGCTGCCACAGCCTCTACATCAGTCGAGGTAGTCCCGCACATCGAGACCTCGGTGCGGGCATTCATCGACCCGGACTGTCTGCAACCGGTGTGTGAGGAGTACACCCCCACAACACCGACGACGCCGGACGAGCCTGCAGGCTGTCCTGAGCCGCGCGACCTCACCTGGGACTACGGACAGGTCACGCCGGGGACAACAACCACCGTGTCGCGCAGCATGCCCAGTGAGCTAGCCGAACGAATCGCCAGCCTGGGAGCCGTAACATCAGAACAGGCAGGTTCAAATCTCCCCACAACGCTATCCTTTGAGCTGGTGTTGCCACAGCGACAAGGACAACTCAGCGGCACTGTTCCCAGCAGCGGCGGCGCCTGGACAGTGGAGTATCTACTGTGGGACCGGCAGCAGTGCCCGGTGGCATGGCTGGAGATCGTTGTCCGAACGCGCGAATCAGAGTCAGGTTGCCCGGAGGTCCAAGGGCTCAAGTGGGACTTCGGCGAGGTGCGAGGCGGAACAACACACTTCCTCACCATCCGAGAGATGCCACCAGAGCTGCTGTCACAGATCCAAAACGCGGGGATCATTGGAGACCAGAGGATCTCGAGCACGCTTCCCGATGGCGCACAGCTGAACCTCGACTTGGACCAAGGACTGGGCGCTCTCACAGGTTATATCCCCTCGAACGAGCAAACATATCAAGTCTTGTTCACCCTGACCGACCAAAGACGCTGCGAGGTCTACCGGCTCTCCGTGTCTCTCTACGTGGGAGGCACGGCCACGACGGAGCCGACGCGTCCGACCATAAGGATCCTGCACATCTCACCCGAAGCGACCTGCTCCGATAACTACAGCCACACCATATCCTTGGCCTGGCAGGCCAGTGGCGGGCAGTCTCCCTTGACCGTGGGGCCAATCTCCGTGGTGTACCCCGATGGTCGGACCCAGTCACTGAGGGGCAACTTCCCCGCATCTGGGTCAGCCACACTGCGGGTGAACGTACCCCAAGGAGGGGTGGTGCTGGTGAGGATTCAGGTAACGGATCAGGCCGGCCAGACCAGCATCGCCGAGGAGGAAGTGGAGCTTGCCTCCTGTGTGACCGGACTCACGGTCCCGTCCGGCGGACTCAGAGTGTTGACTGTACAAGCTGATGTGCGAGCTAGGCGGACTATCTCCGCCACCCCCGGCTACCAAGAGCTCAACCTTCCGCTGCAAGTGCAGGGAGAGGATGAGCCGCGGACCACGCCGTTCACTTTGAGCAAGGTGATAGGCTCGCAGATTGTGTTGCAGGCCCCGGCCCGTAGTCAAGCTGCAGGCCAGTACGGCATGGGGTTTGTCGGGTGGGACGTCTGGGTCGGCGATGCCGAAACCCCCACGCGCTACCCCGGGGTGCTGGATGCCCGTCGAGGGGTGTACACGCTTACCCTCACGCTGCGGTCCAATTCCCGCATCATTGCCATGTATCAGGATATAGTCGGGTAGTAAGGAAGAGGGCGTCGATGAATGGGGGGCAGAGCTCCATGATCTGGGCATTGAACACCCAGAGCAAAGCTCTGCTCCCTCGTTTCTCGCTCTCGTCTCGCAGCACTCGCTTTCCTGTTCGCGAGGGTGTACAGTGATATTGTGCAGTAGGGGATATCCACCTGCTGCACAAAGGGAGGAACATGGGCGATTTTCGTAAACCGATGAACGACGTGAGCCACCTCGGTTTGAAGTGCGCCGATTGTGGAACGGATGTAAAGGAGCTGCCTTTCGTGCCTAAGGACGACCGCCCCGTATATTGTGCGGACTGCGTACGCAAGCGGCGTCCGCCGAAGGGCCCGCGGTCAGGCTTCGGCAAAAGGTAAGGCAGAGGAATCGTAGGGGGTCAAAGCTTTAATTTGGGTGTCTGTGCCTGCTTGCGGGAAACACCCAAAATAAAGCTTTGTCCCCTTCTCCCACTATCGGAATTGACGATGGAAGCGCTGTAGGCTTTCGTCGCTTCCCGATATCACCAAGACGTCGCCCTCTCGGATGGCAAACTCGGGGCCGACCTCCACCACTGAGGTGCCGCTGCGCTCTACAGCGAGCACCGTGGAACCCGTGCGAGAACGAATGCGTAGGCTGCCCACAGTCTGGCCGGCGAGCCGCCCCGCCGGGAACCGCTCAATACGGATTTGCTTGCCGAAGGCGAGCAGCTCCCTGCCCAGAAGGTGGGCCGCAAGTGCCCGCCCCCCGACCACGGCCAAGGCAAGGACGTAGTGGGCTCCCGCTTGGTACATGCGGGGTACCATGTCCTCCTCGGTGGCACAGGCTACGATCTGCACCTCGGGGTTCAGCCGCCGCGCCACGAGCACAGCAAAGGTTGTGCGCACATCGTCCTCCAGCGCCACGATAACCGTGCCAGCCTGGTCGATCTCCGCTGTCTCCAGCGCAGTGTCCAGCTCCTCGCCCCTCTGCCCGAGGGCGCTACTTGCCTCCACAAGGACCGCGTCCACTGCCCGCTCGGTCAACCCGGCGCGCACTGTGCCTTAGCCACCTCTTCACAACCCAAGATGAGTACCCTCCCTCCCTCCTGCTGGGCCGCACGCCAACGGCTGGAAAGAGTAAGCTCCTCCAAGCGCTCGAGCTGTCCCTTGGTGCCGGCGGCCACCAAGACGCTGCCCTCGCCGACCCACGTCGCCGGCCCCGGAGAGAAGACGAAGTCGCCCTTCGCCCAGAGGCCGATCACATTTGCCCCAGTTTCCTCCCCCACTTCTGCGTCGCCCAGCGTGCGGCCAATCAGGGAGCTGCCGGGAAGGACGGGGAGTTCGGCTACCTCCAGGCCCGGAGCGACATGGGCCAGGTCCTCCAGGTGGAAGGGGCTTCCAGTAAGTGCTTTGTTTGTGAGAGCCAAGGCCGTGCTCTCCCGGGGAGAGACCACTACATCGGCTCCAGCGTACGAGAGATAG
Organism: Candidatus Bipolaricaulota bacterium; assembly: GCA_046483725.1. Lineage (GTDB taxonomy): Bacteria > Bipolaricaulota > Bipolaricaulia > Bipolaricaulales > Bipolaricaulaceae > T3SED10-47. The sequence continues at coordinate 4,387 of JAWOCQ010000091.1, read as the reverse complement.
GCCTTTGCGCGCGGGCTACCGGCAACCGCAAGCACGTACAGGTGGGGGAAGGCTGACGCAGAAAGGATCATGGCAGCATTTCTCTCATCGGACTCGTTGGCCACCAGTGCCTGGGCCCAGTGGGCACCGGCCCGGCGCAGATCGTCCACGTGGCTCACATCCCCGTGAATCGCCGGCCACCGCGCCTCGAGGCGTGCGGCGAGCTCGGCTTCCCGCACTACGAACAACACAGACCTGCCGGCAAGGTCGAGCTCGTGGGCCAGGGTCTCCGCGAGAGGCGAGTGACCACACACGACAACGTGATCCCGCATCCGGCGAGGCACCTGAGTCGGAATCCATCGCCACTTGAGGCGCTCCTCCAGCCATGGGAGGACAAACAGGGGGAGCAGCATGAACAGGATCACCAATCCCGTCAGCTGCATGATGATCACCAATATGTTGAGCTGAGGCGTCTGCCAGGGAGCGTCCTCCCCATAACCCACTGTGGTTACAGTTTGCACGACCACCTGGAGAGCACTGAGGAAATCACGTTCCCGCCCCTCAAACCATAACATGAACGAGCGGTAAACCACAGCAAACGCCAACAGTACCAGCAGTATCGCCAGCAGGTAGTAAACCAAGAGGCGCGTCCGCCGTCTGGGCCAATGAGGTTTGGACAACATAGGGCGATTGTACCAATTGGGCGTTGACCAACCTCCCGGCTAACATGGCAGCCGAAGGGGGCGGTTGAATGGCAAGCGAGCAGGCATGGTTCTACGAAAAGTCGGAACAGTTCATCTCTCAGCTGCTGGAAGAGTCCCCGGTTATGGCCACCCAACTGGGGGATCACCGGTTCGACAGCAGGCTTTCCGACTACAGCCAGGCCGGATTGGATAGACGGCGTAGACAACTCGGTCAAACACTCGCCGAGCTGGAGCGCATCCCGGCCGGAGCGCTGCAGTTGGATGCCCAGATCGATCACCAGCTCATGTTGAACACTGTGAGGATGATGATCCGAGGGCACGACGTCCTCCGCACCTACGCGCGCAACCCGGGAGAATACACCGACGAGTGCATGGGGGGCGTGTTCCTGCTTCTCATCAAGCAGTTCGCTCCCCTGCCGGAGAGGCTCAAGGCGATAGCCGGACGGCTGGAGGCAACCCCACAGCTACTGGAGCAGGCTAAGCAGAACCTGATTCCCGAGGAGGTCCCGCCAATTTGGGCCCAAGTCGCTCTGGAAAGCACCCAGCAAGGGATAGGACTGTACACAGCGGTGCTACCGAGCCTCGCCCGGGACGTGCCCGGGGGGAAGGACTTTATCCAGTCTTCACAGGCGGCGGCCCAAGCACTGGAGAACTACGTCCGGTTTCTCCAAGAGGCTGTTCTACCTCGGGCACAAGGCCAGTTTCCGATCGGGGAAACGCTGTTTGACGAGATGCTGTGTGAGGACCACATGGTGGACTACTCGGCCCAGGAGCTTCTGGCAACGGGGCGGCGCCTGTTCCAGCAGACGTGGGATGAGATGGTCTCGCTTGCGGCCACGATTTCCCCGGACAAGGACGTCAAGACCATTTTGGACGAGGCCAAGGACGATCACCCCAACGCTGAGGATCTGTTGGATACCTACCGGCGGGAGATGGCCCGGGCGAGGGCGTTCATCGCCGAGCACGATGTTCTCACGATCCCCGAAGGCGAACGTCTCCGCGTGGAGCCCACACCCCCGTTCCTGCGGGGAATCGTCCCCTATGCGGCGTACATGATGCCGGGTCCACTGGAGGAACTGCAGGAGGGCATTTTCCTCGTAACGCCCGTTGATCCCGAGGCTCCGGAGGAGGAGCAACGGGCGCAGCTACGCGGTCATCACCGGGCCAAGCTCCCTATCACTGCGGTCCATGAGGCGTATCCCGGACACCATCTGCAGTTGGTCTATGCCAACGGGGTGGGGCGCCTACCGCGCCAGCTGGGATCACTCATCTCCACCTTGTTCATTGAAGGCTGGGCTTTCTACTGTGAGGAACTCATGGAGCGGTTGGGCTTCCTGGGAACGCCTACCCAGCGTCTAGGGCGGCTCCACGATGGCCTGTGGCGCTGCGCGCGGATAATCCTGGACGCGTCGCTGCACACCAGCGCGATGACCGCGGAGGAAGCTGCTTCTTTCCTCGTAGACCAGGTCGGGTTGGAACGAGCCAGCGCTCAAGCTGAGGTACGCCGCTACACCATGTCCCCGACCCAGCCCATGAGCTATCAGATCGGGAAGCTGGAGATCGGGGCGTTGATGGAGGAGTACAAAGGGCAGCATCCAAGCACTTCACTGAGGGAACTCCACGATGCCGTGCTCTCGTGTGGATCGCTACCTCCTCGCCTTATGCGCCAAAGACTAATGACAAGCCGATCGGACGGTGATCAATGTGAATGAAAAGCAGCTAATTCCGCGGGCCGCGCTGTTCGGAAATCCTGACCGGGCCATGATTAAACTCAGCCCGGGAGGGCGGTGGCTCTCCTACCTGGCCCCTTTGGACGGAGTGCTGAATGTCTGGGTGGCCCCGGCAAACGAGCCTGAGCAGGCTTGGCCGGTCACAGCCGACCGAGGCCGCGGGATCCGGCACTATGCATGGGCACATACTGACAACCACGTTCTCTACCTGCAGGACGCCGATGGGGACGAGAACTGGCGCGTGTACAGCGTCGACGCAGAGACGAAGGAGGTACGCGATCTGACCCCGCTCTCCGGAGTCCAGGCACGACTGGTGAAGTCCAGTCCCCAGTTTCCTCGCGAGGTCCTAATAGCCCTGAACGACCGCGATGCCCGCCTGCACGACCTGTACCGGGTGGACATCATGACGGGCCGGAAGGATCTGGTCCAAGAGAATGAAGGGTTCATGGGCTTCCTAGCCGACGATGAGTATCAAATTCGCTTTGCCCTCAGATTCTCGCCTAACGGTGGGACGGAGCTTCTCGCCCGAGAGGGGGACGGGTGGGAGCCTTTCGTTCGCGTCTCAGCTAAGGACAGCCTGGGCACGCAGCCCATCGGGCTAGACGCGAGCGGTCAGTTTCTGTACATGACAGACAGCCGCGATGGCGACACCGCTGCCGTGGTGGCGACAGACCTAAGGTCCGAGGAGAAGCGCGTTCTGGCCAGTGACCCGCAGGCCGATCCGTCGGACTTCTTGCTGCACCCGGTCGAAAAATACCTTCAAGCGGTGGCCTTTACCTACGAACGACGTCGCTGGGAGGTAGTGGACCCCGAGGTGGCGGACGATCTTCGGCAGCTGAGTGAGGCGGCCCCAGGCGAAGTATCGGTGCTGAGCCGCACTTTGGACGACACCCAGTGGGTCGTAGCTTACGATGCCGATCGCGAGCCAATTCAGTACTACATCTATGACCGCGAGAGCGGCGCAGTGGCGTACCTCTTCTCCGGACGGGAGAGCCTCGCCGGTCGGCCACTGGCCCGGATGCACCCGGTGGTGATACGCGCCCGCGACGAACTGCCCTTGGTGAGCTACTTGTCCTTGCCCCGCGAGGCGGATACCAAGGGAAGCAGCTTGCCCAGCGAGCCCCTGCCGATGGTACTGGCAGTCCACGGGGGACCGTGGGGGCGCGACATGTGGGGGTTCAACCCTTTGCACCAGTGGCTCGCCGACCGGGGATACGCTGTAGTGAGTGTGAACTTCCGCGGCTCCACCGGATTCGGAAAGGGATTCGTCAACGCAGGAGACGGAGAGTGGGCTGGAAAGATGCACGACGATCTCGTGGATGCGGTGCAGTGGGCAGTTAACCAAGGGATCGCCGACCCCGAGCGTGTGGCGATAATGGGCGGGAGCTACGGCGGATATGCCACACTGGTTGGGCTAAGCTTCACGCCGGAGCTGTTCGCCTGCGGGGTAGATATCGTCGGCCCCTCGAATTTAATTACGCTGCTGAACAATGTCCCGCCCTACTGGGCCCCGATGTTCCCCTTGCTAACGAGAAGAGTGGCCGACCCAAACACCGAACAGGGGAAGAGGCTATTGCAAGAACGCTCCCCCCTTTCCAAGGTGGAGGAGATCCGCCGCCCGCTCCTCATCGGCCAAGGGGCCAATGATCCCCGGGTGAAGAAATCCGAGTCCGACCAAATCGTCGAGGCCATGCGAGAGAAGAGGATCCCAGTTACCTACCTATTGTACCCTGATGAGGGCCACGGTTTTGTACGCCCGGAGAACCGCTTGTCGTTCTACGCCCTCACCGAAGCCTTCCTGGCGACCTTCCTCGGGGGCCGATCCGAGCCAATGGGGGATGATCTACAGGGGGCCAGCCTGCAGGTTGTTACGGGTGCAGAGTACGTGCCTGGACTGCAGGAGGGGTTGAAGGGCGAGTAAGTCCATGGCCGGCCTAAGTGAGCGCACACCGCGGATTATGAGGGGATACTGAC
>JAWOCQ010000069.1:0-5625 GCA_046483725.1 Candidatus Bipolaricaulota bacterium | reverse complement strand
CCCTGGTGGAGGCGAGCGGGCTCGAACCGCCGACCCCCGGCTTGCAAAGCCGGTGCTCTCCCAGACTGAGCTACGCCCCCAATGGTGTGTTAATTTTATCGGTTGGGGAACGGGTGGACAAGGCATCTGAGGGTGCGCGTAGGCATGCCCCCGCTTGGCGGGTAAAATGGGGTGCAATGCACAGAGCGAATTGGGAAGTCACCGCGATTAGGGAGATGCCGGGCAGGCGAATGCTAGGCTGCCTAGCGTATGGGCAAGAAGGTTACACGAAGCGGCGAAAAGCTGGGGGGCGCAGGTGAGAGCCACCGCGGTAATTCCCATTGTTTTGGGGCTACTGACGATAGCTCTGGGCACAGCTGTTGGCGTGTTGCTTTCGAACATGGAGACCAGGCTGGCCTCCAGCGAGGGGCGCTTGGCCGAGTTGGACGAGGAGATCGAAGGGTGGGAAGAGCGGTTTGCTGGTGTGGGCGAGGCGGCTCAATCAATGGCGGAGCTTGAGGAGATACAGCTAGGGATTCTGGCCCGTATAACCGACCTGGAGAACGCCTTCGACGCCGCGGACGGCCGGTTGGAGGGGCTGGCACGTGATGTTCGCTCCTTGGGGGAGGAGGTAGGGGAGGTACAACGCGAGCTCCTGGTGGTGGTGGGCGAGGATCCGGAGGCGTTACCGGAACGGTTGGTTGAGCTGGAGGTGCAGGTGGCATCGCTCGATGAGCAGGTGGAGGGACTTTTTCAGCGGATTGGGGAGCTGGAGAGTTGGCAGGAGCGGGTCACGCCGCCGGCGTTTCAGCCCACCCCACAGTGAGCTAACCTCGACGGCGGTGACCTCTACAGAAGCGGCCAGAAATGTTGGTCGTTCCACACGCGCTGGCGGATGTCCTCTTCCATGGCCAAAAGTGCGTTGAGGTGACGCCCTTCCCAGTCGGATAGCCAGTTGTACAGCTTCCGCTCCTTGTCGTCCGTTGCGGCCTTTTCCTGCTCTTGGTAGTAGGCAATCGCGCGCTCTTCCAACCCCATTGCCGCATACACGGCAGCGGCCTCATATCCGGCAGCGGAGACCTCGGACATCACCGCGGGTGTGAGGACGTTGTTAGTCACGTCGGCCGGAGCCTTCTCCAAAGCAGGGGCGGAGAAGTCGCCGGTCTCCTCCAGCTCGGCATAGGCTTTGGCTAGCGTGCGTTGATGGTGTGCTTCCTCGTTGGCCAGTAGCTGGAACATCTTGCTCACTTCGGCGACCTCGCTTTCGCGGGCCGCAGCCTTGTAGAACTCCTGACCTCTCTGCTCCAGTAGCATGGCGCCCTTAAGCGCATCTCGTCTTCTCTCGTTCATTTGTCCTCCCGCGTCCATGGCTTAAAGCAGCCTAAGGGCTGCGTATACTCGTGCGTTCAAGTCCGCCATGAGCATACAGCACAAGGAGGGTAGATGGCGAACAGCCGCGGAAGGCCGTGATCGTCGGCGGATGGCTCGTCTATGCGCTTATTTACCTAGGTATTCGGATTGCCGGGCGAGTATGGAACATGTGGGTGCTGTATGCGGCTTATGGGGCCTACTACGGAATCGCCTTCGGCACGGCCAAGGCACTGGTGGCCGATCTGGTGCCGGCGCACGTTCGGGGAACGGCCTACGGGGCGTACAGCACGGTGATCGGGGCGTTGAGCCTGCCGGCTTCGGTGATCGCCGGGGCGCTGTGGCAGACGATCAGCCCCGGCGCGCCGTTTTTCTTCGGGGCGGCATTGGCCGTGGTTGCAGCGGTGGCGCTCATGATCTGGCGTCCACAGACTGCGGGGACGTGAGCTATGAAGAGCAGGTGCCCAGGCGGACCGGCTCGCGGCGGCAGTAGCCGGCTTGGAAGGCCTGGCCAGGCATTGGCCGGCACCCCTCCGGCTGGACCAAGAGGAGTTCTAGGACGCCATTGCCGGTGGCGACAAGCAGGCTTTGCTTTGCGGGAATAACGGTTCCCGGGGCGTGGTCGGCTGGGGGCAGGTCTGTAGGGCGAGAGCGAAGCAGCTTCACCCTGCGCTCGTTGAGCTTCGTCCACGCTCCCGGCCAGGGCTGTGTCCCGCGCACGAGGTTGTGGATGGTCCAGGTGTCCTGTGCCCAGTCGACTTTCCCCTCCTCGCGGGTGAGCTTGGCGGCGATTGTCCCCTCGGCAGGCTGCGGTTGGGGTTCAAGCGAGCCTTCCAGCAGCCCTTGTATTGACTCCACGGCGAGCTCGGCTCCCATCGCTGCCAGGCGCGCTTCTACCTCCTCAGCCGTTTCCTCCTCTCCGATGGAAGTGCGTCGCTGGAGGAGGATTGGCCCAGTGTCCATGCCCTCATCAAGGATGATGGTGGTGACGCCGGTCTCTTCGTCGCCGTTCATCACCGCGCGGGCTACGGGTGCAGCGCCGCGCCACCGGGGCAGGAGAGAACCATGGACGTTGATGCAGCCCTTTGCGGGGAGGTCCAGGGCACTGCGCTTCAGGAGCTGGCCGAAGCCCGCCACCACCATGAGGTTGGGTTGGTGCTCCCGGAGGTCCTCCAGGACTTCCGGGGCGTTGATGGAGCGAGGCTTGGCGAGTGGGAGCTCCAGGGCCTGGGCTTCCCGGGACACGGCCGAGGGGCAAGCCTCAAGTCCGCGCCCGGCCGGCCGATCGGGCTGTGATGCGACCTGCACCACCCAGCAGCGCTTGGCCAGCGCCCGCAGGACGGGCACGGCAAAGGGACCGGTGCCGGCGAAGATCAGCTTTGGGGCCGTCATGTGCGCGAAGTCGCCTCCTCTGGCTGGGCACGATAGCCGGTCAGCAGCTGCTTGCGCAGCCCGGCCGGGATGTGATCCACGAACAAAACTCCGTCCAGGTGGTCGATCTCGTGTTGGATAACCCGCGCTTCTAGGCCTTCCAGGCTCAGCTCCAGCGATGATCCGTTCTCCCCCAAGGCCGCCACCTGCACCGCCTCAGCCCTGGCAACACCGGCTTGCAGCCCCGGCAGGGATAGGCATCCCTCAGAGTCCACCACCATGTCTTCGGAGCGGGCCGTGATCTCTGGGTTGAGAAGCAGCAGCTGCTCCTCATTGACTTGCACAAGGAGCGCTCGGTGGGGCAGCCCCAGCTGAGTGGCGGCCAGCCCCAGGCCTTCCACCTGGGCGAAGGCCTGCCGCAGCACCCGGCAGGCTTCCCGTGCCTCAGCGGTGCCGGGTTTGAGCGGCCCAGCGCGCACGCGCAGGCAAGGATCTGGGTAGAGTCGGATCATCGGTTGCTCACCTCGCGTCCCTTGATGAGAACGCTTATTATAGTCCGGACCGCGGATGCGCACAACTGAAGAGCGAAGCCTTGAAGAGCGGCTGGCCCTGGTGCGAAAGGTATTGGCGCTGGAGCGGCGCAAGGGTCATGCGGACACAGCAGCGACGGGAGGCCTGGAGCGTTTCCTCGAACAGCATTTGCCGGAGGGGGCTCATGCTGCGCATGGGTACGGCAAACGATCCAGCGAGGAGCGCCAAGGGATCATCGAGGACCTGGAGGCCTTGCTGGAGCGGCTGGAAGCCGGTGAGGCAGCAGGGGACGTGGCCACCTTGGCGGAGCCGGTGGAAAGGGCGGTGGGTGTAGGCACGCGCCGCGGGAAACAGCTGCGGCGGCTGGGGATCGAGACTGTTGAGGATCTACTTCTCTTCTTCCCCCGCCGACTGGAGGACCGTTCGCGACAGGTTTCCATTGCCCAGCTTGCCGACGGGGTTACTGCCACCGTGGAAGGAGTGGTGCAGGCCAAGTCACGCATCCGTGTGCGGCGCGGCCTGGAGCTGGTAAAGGTGGCGGTGGCGGATGCGGGCGGGATTTTGTTCGTCATCTGGTTCAACCAGCCGTGGATGTGGGAGGAACTGAAGCAAGGTCAGCGGTACGCCTTTTTCGGGAAGGCCCAGGTGCGCTACGGGGAGCTCCAAATGGAAAACCCGGTGTGGGAGCAGGCCGGGACAGGTTTTCACACCGGCCGGTGGGTGCCCATTTACCCCGCCACCGAAGGCCTGAGCCAGGTGGTGTTGCGCGGCCTCATCCGGCGGAATCTGGGGCCGTTGGGTCATGCCCTGGGGGAGGTGGTCCCGGAGCACGTGCGCCGCCGCCTGAGGTTGGTTCCGCGGAGGCAGGCGGTGGAGCGCATTCACTTCCCCGAAGGGCCGCAGGACTTCCAGGCTGCCCGACGGGCCTTGGCCTTCGAGGAGCTTTTCCTGCTGCAGGTAGGGCTTGCCATGCGGGAGGAGGCACCCGGAGGGCCAGCGCGGAAGCTGGAGGTGGACCAGGCGTCTGTAAAGGCTTTTGCTGAGGCCCTCCCCTTTTCCCTAACCGGGGCACAGCTGCGGGCTTTGGACGAGGTACAGCACGATCTGCAATCGGACAGGCCTATGTGGCGTCTCTTGCAAGGGGACGTGGGTTCGGGCAAGACCGCGGTCGCCGCGGGGGCGGCGGTGGCCGTTCATTCTGCCGGTGCTCAGACCGCGGTGATGGCCCCTACCGAGATCCTCGCCCAGCAGCACTCACTGGTCCTGGGGGCGCTGTTGGGAAAGGTGGGCTTGCGGGTCGAGCTATTGGTGGGAGGCATGCCGGTCAAGGAGCGCAAGCGTGTGTTGGAGGAACTGGCGGCGGGGGAGGTGCCCGTGGTGGTGGGCACGCACGCGCTGTTACAGGAGGACGTGTCCTTTGGCGAATTGGGGCTGGCGGTGGTGGACGAGCAGCACCGGTTCGGGGTGGTGCAGCGAGCTCAGCTGGAGTCAAAGGGGCGGGGGGCGAATGTCCTGGTCATGTCTGCAACTCCGATACCCCGCACAGTGGTGCTCACCGTGTACGGGCGCTTTGCCATCTCAGTTTTGGACGAGATGCCGCGGGAACGCTCGGAGGTGAAAACTATGTGGGTCTCCGAGTCCCGCCGGCAGGAGGTCTACGGAAAGGTGGGGAAGCTGTTGCAATCCGAGGGCCGAGGGTACGTGGTGTTTCCGCTTGTGGAGGAGTCCGAGGAGGTCGATCTGCGGGATGCGACCCGGGCCCATGAGGAGCTTTCCCGCAGGTTTTCCGATGCCGGAGCGGCGCTTGTGCACGGGCGGATGTCTGCCGAGGAGAAGCGGGCGGCGATGGAGGCGTTTAGATCCGGGGAGGCGCGGCTCTTGGTGGCGACCTCGGTGGTGGAGGTGGGGCTTGATGTTCCGGACGCCTCATTCCTGGTAATTGAGCACGCCGACCGGTTTGGGCTGGCTCAGCTTCACCAGCTGCGCGGGCGTATCGGACGGGCCGGTCAGTCGGCGGTATGCTTTGCCATTGCCGATCCGGCCACAGAGGACGGCCAACGCAGGCTTACGGCGTTTCGCGACCTAAGCGATGGGTTTGACATCGCTGAGGAGGACCTCAGGATCCGTGGACCTGGGGACGTGCTCGGCACAGCCCAACACGGGTTTGCGTCGAGGCTGAGGATGGCCGATTTGGTGCGGGATCTTCCGCTTCTGGAACAAGCCCGCAAGGAGGCCGAGGAGTTGGCTGAGCAAGGGTTGCCGCCTGAGCTTACCGCGGAGGTGGAGCGGCGCTTCGGCGATACGCTGGAGCTTCTGGGGGTGTGAGCGTGCTGGACGAGCAGGCGATGAAGCGGCTGGAAGCTATGGCGGGGTTGC
>JAWOCQ010000045.1:0-7113 GCA_046483725.1 Candidatus Bipolaricaulota bacterium | reverse complement strand
GCCCCGAGATCGGATGCGCGCTAGCTTCTCGCGCCGGGAGGCAATGAGGTCCTGCTCGGTCACCTCAACCCCTCTCGATCCCCAGAATGCGGTAACGCAGGCCCCTGCCGGACGCCTGCGTTACCGCATTCTGGGGATCGAGAGGGGTTGAGGTGACCGAGCAGGACCTCATTGCCTCCCGGCGCGAGAAGCTAGCGCGCATCCGATCTCGGGGCGTGGAGCCGTTCCCCAATCGCTTCCACCGCACACACACGATGGCGGAGGTGAGGGAGCCCCACAAAGATCTCGCTCCCGGAACGCGCACGGAGGAGGAGGTCCATGTAGCTGGGCGCCTGATGAGTTTCCGCAAGATGGGCAAGGTGGCGTTTGCCGACCTGGGGGATCTCACTGGGCGTGTTCAGCTCTATGCCTCGCGCGACGTTCTGGGAGAAGAGGGACTGGAGGCGTTCACCACCGAGGTGGATCTGGGGGATATCTTAGGTGCGTGGGGTGTGGTGATGACCACCCGCAAGGGGGAGCTCTCAGTGGAGCTCACCGGTTTCCAGCTCCTGGCAAAGGCTTTGCGTCCGCCCCCGGAGAAGTGGCACGGCCTGCAGGATGTGGAGAAGCGCTACCGGCAGCGCGCACAGGATCTAATGTCCAGGGCGAAGGCGCGGGAAGTGATCATGCGTAGGGCGCTGATCCTGCGGGCCATGCGTGCTTTTCTCCAAGAGCAGGGCTTTGTGGAGGTGGAGACGCCGGTGCTTCAGCCGCTTCCGGGGGGAGCGACCGCCCGGCCGTTCGTTACACACCACAACACCTTGGATAAGGATTTGTACTTACGTGTCGCCCCCGAGCTATATCTGAAGCGGTTGCTGGTGGGGGGCCTGGAGAAGGTGTACGAACTGGGCAAGAGCTTCCGGAACGAGGGGGTGTCCACCGAGCACAACCCGGAGTTCACCTCGCTGGAAGCTTACCAAGCCTATGCCGATTACCGTGACGCCATGGACCTTACGGAGGCGCTTGTAGAGCGGTGCGCTGTTGCTGTACACGGGGTGACTCGTCTACAGTATCAGGGCCGGGAAATGGACTTTACCCGACCGTGGCGCCGCGTGCCCTTGTTGGAAGCGGTCGCCACGTCCACGGGGGTGGACGTGGAGAGACCGCTCGGGGAGCTAGTGGGGGAGCTAGAGCGGCGGGGAGTGGTTGTCCCCGACCATTTGCGGCAAGGACCAAAGGGGAAGGTCCTCGAGCACCTTTTGGAAACCCGCGTACGGCAAGACCTGTGGAACCCTACGTTTGTGGTGGATTTCCCACGCGATATATCCCCCTTGGCCAAGCGCAAGCCCGGCCAGGACGATCTGGTGGAGCGGTTCGAACTCTACATCGCAGGGAGAGAGGTGGCCAACGCCTTCTCCGAGCTCAACGATCCGGATGAGCAGCGGGCACGCTTTGCCGATCAAGATCAGCTTCGGGGGGCGGGAGACGAGGAGGCCCAGCGCACCGACGAAGAATTCCTGACCGATCTGGAGCTGGGGATGCCACCTGCTGCCGGGGTGGGTATCGGCGTGGACAGGCTGGTCATGTCCCTGGTAGATGCGGCTTCTATCCGAGAGGTCATCGCCTTCCCCCTTGTGGGTGAGCGGCGATGAGCGTCGGGAGCTGCCTAAGCCACGCGGTCGGTCGGGTGGAATCGTTACTTGATCACCTTGGGGAACGAATATTGCTCACGGACGAGGGCGCGGTTGACTGGATCAGCACAAGACCGCTGATGCGTCGACTTGAAGCCCTGTGGGTTGCCGCCACCTACCTGGGTGACGGGTATGTGTGGGGGCTGTTGGGAGTGTACCTCATGGTGTTTGGCGGACGGGTCGACCGGCTCAATGTGCTGGTAGGCCTGGGCGTGTTGATGGTCGAGATCACGGCGTTCCGAGCGTTCAAGGGGTTGTTTGCCCGTCCCCGCCCCCCACTTGCTGGCAGGTCCCCGCGCAAATGGTACGTCGACACCTTCGCCTTCCCCTCCGGACACACCACGGCGGCGTTCGGGATGGCCTATCTGGTGACGCAGCTCTATCCGCACCCGGTCACTTTGGCTGTGGTGTATCTGCTTGCGTGCGCGATCGGGATTTCGCGGGTGTACCTGCGGGATCATTACTTGATCGACGTGATCGCCGGTGCCGTGCTGGGCACCGTCATGGCCTTTATCGTGTTCCCGGTGTTCAGTCAGATAATCTACTCAGCGAGGTGGTAGTATGGAATCTCTGTTTTCACGACGTGTTTTGGATGCGCGTCGCTCCGTGATCCGAGAGCTCCTTAAGCTCACCGAGAAACCGGACATCATCTCTTTTGCCGGAGGCATACCGGATCCGGATACGTTCCCCCGGGAGATCCTGGCGGAGATCTCCGCCGATGAGATCCAGAACAACTACCGCAAGTCCTTGCAGTACACCACCACCGAAGGCAAGCGCCCGCTAAGGCAAGCGATCATTGATTTCCTTGCCGAGGACGCCATTCACTATGAGATGGACGAGCTTATCATCACCAGCGCTTCCCAACAGGGGCTGGACCTCGTGGCCAAGACCTTCCTGGATCCGGGGGACGTGGTGCTGTGCAGCCTTCCCACTTACTTGGGGGCGGCCATGGCCTTTCGCGCTTTCCAGGCGCGTCTGGTTGGGGTCCCGTTGATGGACGACGGGATGGACATGGACGCCTTGGAGAGGTCTGTACAAGGAGTCCGGAGATCCGGAGGACGGCCTAAGCTAATCTATGTGGTTCCGGACTTCCAAAACCCCGCCGGGGTGTGCTGGAGCGAGGAGAAGCGGCGCCGGCTCCTGCAGATCGCCTCTCGGGAGGGCCTGTTGGTGGTTGAAGACATGCCCTACCGAAGCCTACGCTTCTCGGGCGAGCCCAAGCCGGCCGTGACTTCCTTGGATACGGAGGACCGTGTGATCGTTCTGTTCACATTCTCCAAGCTTCTGTCCGCGGGCCTCAGGCTGGGTGCCATGGCTGCAAAGCCGGAGATAGTGGACAAGTTCGTGGTCATGAAGCAAGCCACGGATTTGTGTACCCCTTCCCTAACGCAGCGCTTGGCCGCCCGGTTCATGCAGGAGCATAGCCTGAGCGAGCACATCCAGAGGATCTGCCCGCGTTACCGTGAGAAGCGTGACGCAATGTTAAACGCGTTGGCCAGGCACATGCCCAGCGAGGAAGAGATCAGCTGGACCGAGCCTGAAGGCGGGCTCTTCGTCTGGCTCAGGCTACCTAAGTGTGTCGACGCCCGGAAGATGGTGGACAGGGCGGTGGAGCACAAGGTGGCCTACGTACCCGGTGAGCCGTTTTTCGTCGATGGCGCAGGGCAGAACACATTGCGGCTCTCCTTCTCCCTGGTCACTCCCGAGCAGATCGAGGAGGGCATCTCCCGCCTGGCGAAGGTGGTATCCGAGGAACTGGCTTCGCTCCGCTCGCCGCAGCAATCCCGATAAGAGTCTGCCTGCCTAGCGGTGGTCTCTGCCAGCGGCCGCAGCTTCCCGCGGCTGGGGTGGGGGTGTACTTCGAATCACCTTTCGTTTCCAGGTTCCCCGGCGGAGCCATCCGTAAAGTCCAACCCCCCCGAGCACGTTGCTCAGCGCCATCCCCGTCCACAGGCCGGAGGTCCCCCAGCCCACGATGTACCCCAGTACCCACGCTAGCCCAATCCGAAACGCCCACAAACGGAGGAGGGAGAAAACCATCGGGGGTACGGTATGCCCCGAGCCCCGGAACACCGCGCTGGCCGCAGCGAACAGTCCGAAGAAGGGGACGGAGAAACTGAACAATAGCAGAAAACGCCCTCCCTCAGCCACCACCTCCGGGTCGGGGACGAACAGCCGGTACAGGGGCGTTCGCAGGAGAACCATGAGCAAAGCCAAGACAACGAGGGTCAACGTGGTGGCTCGGATTCCCCTGTGGGCGATGTCCTCTGCCCGCTCGCTCTGGTCGGCCCCCAGGTTCTGCCCCACCATGGTGAGAAGGGACGAGCTGGCGCCCATAATGGCGACGTTGAGAAGGTTTATGAGGCGGTTTCCCACGCCATAGGCGGCTACAGCCACCGTGCCGAACCCCGCCACCAGACTCATCAGGATCACGAACCCCAACGAGGTGCCTGCCTGGTCGACGACGTTGGGGGTCCCCACACGGAGGATCTGGCGAATGGAGGACCACCGGGGGATGATGTGCTTGGCCCGCAGGCGAACGCCCACTCGGCCGGAGCTCAGAAGCCACACCCCGACAAGGGCGGCCAGCCCCCGCGAGGACACCGTAGCCCACGCCGCGCCCGCTACTCCGAGCTCCGGAAACGGACCCCAGCCGAAGATGAGGAGAGGATCCAGTACTGCGTTGGCCACTACTGATGCCCCAATGAGGTACATGGGTGTGCGCGTATCTCCCACCCCCATCAACAGGCCCATAAAGGCAAACGCACCGTACATGAGGGGAAGCCCGAGGGACACGATCTGCAAGTACTGAAGCGCCAAGGGGAACACGACGGCGGGCGTGTTCATCAGCCGGAGAATGGTCGCTGCCGCTCCGTACCCTCCGAGACCCATTGCAAGCGAGACTAGAAACAAGAAGGAAAACACCTGCGTGCCCATTTTGTCGGCGCGCTCTCGCTCTCCGGCGCCGGTGTGCTGGGCCACGAGTGTAGTGCCCGCGAACTGAAAGCCGATGGCCACGGATATGGTGAAAAAGAGCACCGGCCAGGCCATGCTCGGCGCAGACACGGCCTCTGTGGAGACCCGCCCCAGCCAGAAGGCATCGATCAGGTTGTACAGGGCCTGCATGGAGTTGGTGACCATCACGGGCCAACCCAATGTGAGCATCGTTTTCAGGATTGGGCCAGTCAGGATCTCCGTTCGCAACGTGCGAGCCTCCCTTCCCTATCGTAGGATCGAAGCGAGATTATACTCGGCGATGCCGATGCCAAACCCTGCCGAACGGAGGATGTCCTGTGCGGCCAATCGGAGCAGGCCTTTCGGAAAAATCCGCTCCCCAAACCGGCTGCCGACATGCTTTGGACAAGGGGTCCTCGAAGTCTGGGCCCCACTGGGTGGCGGCCTCCGAGTAGCTGATCGTGGGACAGGGGCGGCACAGCAGAGGGATCTGGCTCGCTGGGCTCAGGCCTGGCGGTTTGCAGTCCAGTACAAGTACAGGAGCAAGAACATGCAAGTACGTGCTAGTGCAGTTTATTAAGTGGTTATACAGTGCTTGACGTCATTCTCCAGTAGAGGTATCCTGTGGAAGGCATACATCTTGCCGATGGAGGACAGGGTGGTTCCGACCAGGAGAGAGCGAATGCAGGCGAGTCCAGCTGGTCCGAATTGCAGCGCCAAAGAGTGCGCGGTGTTTGACAGCTGTGTGTTGGCCACGGTGCACGCAGCACTCGCGGAGTCCACCTCATGCGTGCGCAAGGTCCGGACGCCCGCAGGGGCGGACGTGTTCCACCAAGGCACACCCCAGGCGGGGATGTCGATCCTGTGCGCCGGTGTAGCGCGGCTGAACTGCTTTGCAGCCAGCGGCAGGAACGTTCTCCTCCGCTTGTGCTGGCCCGGCGAGATCCTGTCGGTACCAACGCTTCCGACGCATCCTTACTCCTGCCAGGTGGAGCACGAAGGCTGGGTGGCGACAATTGACCGAACAGGCCTGCGAGAGCTCGTGGCGAAGGACATGCGGGTTAGGTTGGAAGTTCTGGAGAAGCTCGCTGCACAGAATGCCCGGTACGTCCAGCGGATAGCGATACTGGCGACCCAGGGTGCCCGGGGGCGGCTGGCGGGTGTGTTGAGCAGCCTCGCCCAGGAAGCGGGGATGCGTCCCGGAGACGGAGAGCTTCCTGTGGAGCTCTCGGCGAAGGACCTGGGGGAAATGGCCGGTTGCAGCCGGCAGACGGCCAGCCTGTACCTTGGCAAGATGGAGAAGGCCGGGGTAATCACCCGCGAGAGCGGCGCACTGACGGTTGTCCGGCCCGAGCTCCTGTAAGCACGGGTTACTGTCGTGGGGTTGCCCACGGGGCACCGGGGACCTACGGTTGATGGATATGCTCGGGGGGAGGTTTGTGCTCTTGGTGGAGTTTCAGCGGCAGCCCGGGTTCAGTGAGGTGCTGAAGTGACAGAGTCAGAACACTACCCGAGGCGAGCTCCTGATTTTGCCGAGGTGGAAGAAGAGCAGCCTCGCCGGTTGCGCTGGCTACTGTGGCTTCTTGCGCTGGGGGTGGCCGCGGCGATGTTGGTCACCGCCATTACCCGGATGCTCCTGCCGGGGAGCATCTCCTGGGGCAGCGGGCTGATTTTGGGAGACGGGTACGTGCTTACCTGTGAGCATGTGGTCCAGAATGGAGAGACGTTCACCGTATACTGGGATGGTCGGGCCTACGAAGCCGAGGTGATAGAGACAAGCCGGTCGGAGGACTTGGCTTTGCTTGAGGTCGAAGAGCTGGACGGGGAGGGGCTTCCTTGGAGCAGGTGGCGGGTGTTGGGCCCCGGGGACGTGGTGGTTGCGGTAGGGTACCCTGCGGGTAGTCCGCGGTCGGTGTCCATCTCGGGGGAGGTCCTGCGGGTAGGGGCTAGCGCAATGGTCCCAGGGGATGTGCGGCTTGAGAACGTGGTCCTGGTGCATGGCGCCTACGAGGGGGGTATGAGCGGGGCTCCTGTGGTGAACATGTGGGGGGAGGTGGTGGGGCTGGTCAGCGGGACGCTTGCCGAGGGGAATGGCGCGGGCATCGGTTTGGCTGTGTCCGCTGACGCTGCCCGCAGGTGGCTGGCGGGGATCGCCCCGGAGGTAGACCTGGGGGAGGGTGAGACGGGGGAGCGTTTGGAGCTCTCCCAGGTGGCCAACGCAACGGGGGAGGTAGCGGTCCGCCTAGAGGTGACCCCGGGCCTGCTCGACGCACAGGAGCCAAACCCCTAGAATTCCTGCAACCGCGGCTTGCGTAGGCCGGCCGCGATACGTGAAGGCGGTGGATCGTTGGAGCGCAGGCGTAGGCTGGCCGCCGTGATGGTCACGGACATTGTGGGGTATACGGCGCTTACTCAAGAGGACGAGGACCGCACGTTGGACGTCCTGGAGGAACACGGCAAACTCCTGCGGGGGATGTTTTCCCAGCAC
>JAWOCQ010000106.1:0-4109 GCA_046483725.1 Candidatus Bipolaricaulota bacterium | reverse complement strand
ACGTTTCCATCTCAGGGTCGGGAAAGATCGGCGGGGGGGACTACGGCAACGTCCGCATCTCCGGTGCCGGACGGGTCAACGGGGACCTCACTGCGGAAGAGATAAGGATATCCGGGTCGGGCAGAGTAATGGGTAGCGCCAAAGCACGGGAGATAACCGTATCCGGCTCGGGGCGTTTCACCAGCGATGTGGAAGCCGATTCGTTCCAAGGCTCCGGCGCCTGCGCTGTCGAAGGCAGCCTAAAAGCTGGCGAATTCCGCTGCTCGGGCTCCCAACGGATCGGCGGCGCCCTCACCGCCCACTACGTGCGCTGCAGCGGCACGCTGGCTGTAGGCCGGAACGTGGAGAGCGATGTATTCAACTCCTCGGGCAAGTTCAACATCGAGGGGCTCCTCAGCGCGGACCGGGTGGAGATTCGCCTGGTGGGTGAGAGCAGGGTGGGAGAAATCGGCGGGGAGAAGATCGAAGTGCGCGGGGAGACGGGCTTCAACGTGCAGATCAGCCTCACGCGCGGATTCCGCCTGGGCTTCGGCGGGGGTTCTCTACGTGCCAAGAGCATCGAAGGCGACGAGGTGTACTTGGAGGCCACCCGGGCTGAGGTGGTGCGGGGAGCGAACGTGCGCATCGGCCCCGGCTGTCGCATCGGGCGCGTGGAGTACTCAGAGGCCCTCGAGGTCCACGAA
Source organism: Candidatus Bipolaricaulota bacterium (assembly GCA_046483725.1). GTDB lineage: Bacteria > Bipolaricaulota > Bipolaricaulia > Bipolaricaulales > Bipolaricaulaceae > T3SED10-47. Next base: position 3,426 of record JAWOCQ010000106.1, on the reverse strand, counting down.
GATGCGGAGGTCAAAGAACAGGTGAAGGCGTAGCAAGCTGCCGCGTTACCTCAAGAATTCAAGAATTCCTTCGAAAATGCCTTCAGCAATGCGTTCCCGGTACGAGCGGTCCAATAGCAGGACCCGCTCTTGGGGGCAGGTAAGATAACCCACCTCCACCAAGGCGGCAGGCAGATAGGTATGCCTCAAATACAGTGGTTGCCGAAGCACCCCTCGGTCTGCCCCGCCGGTCGCGGCCACCACCGCCGCCTGCATGTCCTCGGCCAGCTGCCAGCTGCGGTCCCCCGGGCGCACGTCCTCGTGCACCCATGTCTCCACACCACAAAGGTTCGGGCTGGCGTTAGCGTTGGCATGGATGGAGAGGTACAGCGCGGCACCCTCTTTCTCCGCCAGGCGAACACGCTCCCTAAGATCAACGTAGTAATCTCCAGTCCTGGTCAGAACGACCTCAAGCCGGGGATCAGCTTCCGCCAGTTCAAATACTTGGAGGGCCAGGGCCAAGTCCACGTCTTTTTCCTCAATGCCCGCCACAACAGCACCGGGGTCATGCCCCCCGTGGCCGGCGTCCACCACGACCACCGTAGCACGCGGGCGGATGGGTGGGGAGGGAGGAGGCCAAGTAACGGAAGAGGCAACAAGCAGCGCCACCATAGCGGCGAATAGAGCGACGGCCAGGACGCCCAGCTTGGTCATCGCCGCAGCGTAGCCGATGCACCCCGGCACGGCCAGCCCCGCTGTCCCCAGTACACGGGGCGCAAGCCAACCCCAATGGGGACAGGTCACCTCCCGGCATGGGCGAAGCCGGCAGACGGTCCCCTTGATCTCGCAGGATAGGGGGCTACCATTGTGACTGTGATAATGAGACTCAAAACTTATTCGGGCGAGGCTTCTGACTCCTCCTACCCGCCGGTGCCTTTGGACCAATATCCGTGCGGCCCCGCTGCACGTGTGTTCTCGGTGGTCGGGGGTCACGGCATGCTCCTGCGTCTGGCCCAACGGGGGATCAGGGAAGGGGCTGTGGTGCGCCGGCTGCCCCACGGCCCCCGTCGGGGCCCGGTTATGGTCGAGGTGAACGGATGTCGAGTGGCGTTGGGCCGAGGCATAGCCCGCAAAGTGCTTGTCGTCCCCTGCCCATGACCCCCCTACGCGTGGCCCTGGTAGGCCAGCCAAACTCCGGGAAATCCACCCTGTTCAACGCGCTCGTTGGGTACCGAGCTGTGGCTTCGAATTTTCCAGGCACCACCGTGGAAGCTACAACCGGCCGAGCGGTGCTGGGCGGCCGACCTGCCCAAGTCCTGGACCTGCCGGGAACCTACTCCCTGCACGGCAGCGATCGGGCGGAGAGGGTCACACGGGATTACCTGCTCTCCGGCGACGTGGACGCGGTGATCAACGTGCTGGACGCCTCCCTCCTCTCCCGCTCGCTGGAGCTCACATTGGAGCTTGCCGAGCTGGGGATCCCCCTGGTGGTCTGCCTTAACATGTCGGACGAGGCCGAACACAAGGGCATCTCTGTGGACGAAGACCAACTGGCCGAGGCTCTGGGGGTACCCGTAGTTAGAACGGTCGCCTCGCGGGGAGTGGGCTTGAAGGAGCTCGCGTCGATGGTAGCCCGTGCACGTGCCGCCCGGCCGTCCTCCTACAGCAACGACGTAGAGGAGGCCCTGGAGGAAATCAGGACAGGCGTGGGAAGGGACGCCGATCGCCGCTTGGCATTGAGCCTTCTAACAGAGGCTTCCGGGGACTTGGAGGAGACGACCCCCCACGTGACGCGGATCGCAGAAGATGCGCGAGAGAAGTTGGCTCGGGCACGCGGCGAAGCTCCCGACCTCGTGCTCGCCTGGGAGCGTCACGCGCTGGCGGCTCGCCTGTTCCAGCAGGTTGCACAGGTCGGTCATGCCCACTTGAGCTGGCGCGAGCGGGCCGACGATCTCCTCATGCACCCGATACTGGCCTACCCCATCCTGGTAGGTGTGCTCTTGGGTGTGTTCCTGGCGGTGTTTCACGTGGGGGGGTACCTGGAGGAGAAGCTACTCCCACCGCTGGAGGGCATCGCCGAGGCGGTGGCCGCGGCAATACCCGGGATCGGCGGCCAGGTATTGGGGGGAGCGCTGGAAGGGCTGGCGGGAGGCGTGGCCATAGCACTTCCCTTCCTTGTACCTTTCCTTGTCCTGCTTTCCTTGCTGGAGGACGTAGGGTATCTGCCGCGGGTGGGCTTTCTGATGGATGGCCTGATGCACCGCCTGGGCCTCCACGGAAAAAGCATCCTGCCGCTTCTACTTGGGTACGGATGCTCCGTCCCCGCGGTGATGGCAACACGGATCCTGGAGGACGATCGAGACAGATTCATCACCGCCGTACTGGCGACGATGATCCCCTGCGCCGGCCGTACAATCGTCGTGCTCGGCCTGGTGGGGAGGTTTGTCGGGCCGTACATAGCACTGGGGCTGTACGTGATGAACCTAGTGGTGCTGGCCTTGGTTGGTTGGGGGTTGTCCCGGATCGTCCCCGGGATGGGGCCCGGGCTGATACTGGAGATCCCTCCCTACCGGCAGCCAACCGCGCGCACTGTGTTGGCGAAGACGTGGCTCCGCCTGCGGGAGTTCGTGCTGATTGCCTGGCCGCTTTTGGTGGTAAGCAGCGCCACCCTCGCCCTGATTCAGGCCCTCGGGTGGACCAACATCCTGGCCACCATCGCGCGCCCCTTTACTTGGCCCCTGGGCCTTCCCGCCGCCTCCGGCATCCCCCTGATATTCGGCGTCTTGCGCAAAGAGCTGTCGCTCGTGATGCTGGGCCAAGCGTTGGGCACAGCCGATCTGGCAGCGGCAATGAGCGCAGCGCAGATGGTGGTGTTCACGGTGTTTATTCTCTTCTATATCCCCTGCGTAGCCGCAGTCGGCGCGCTCGGCCGAGAGCTGGGGCTCAAGCGCACCGTCTGGGTGTTGCTGGGGACTACGGGGTTGGCGCTGCTGGTAGGGGTGTTGGTCCGCGCAGGCTTCATGGTGTAAGAAAGGGACAGGCAACTTTTTGTCAGCGGCATAAGAGCCGCCTGTCCCCTACCTAGTGCCCCCTTTCTACCTCAGCGTTACTCCGATGGTCACACCACGGTTTGTGTTCCAGCCGAAGTGCACTCGCACGTTCTCAGAGCCAAGCCCCAGCGCCGCTCCAAATGCTGGAGTCACCTCCACATAAGCCTCGGGCTCGATAACCACCGCGGGATGGACAGCTGTGGGGTCCCACTCAGGAAGGTCGACCATTTTCTGAAAGGTGAGCCCGGCGCTGAGCAGGAGACCCAGATCATCGTCAAGGTTGAGCCAGCCGGCAACGTAACCTTCGACCTTCGGGCCCCAGGCGAAGGTGCCGCCGGTCCCCGGCGCGTCTACATCCGGCCGCTGCGGGGGCCAGCTGACCGCCACTCCCAGACCC
>JAWOCQ010000104.1:0-22423 GCA_046483725.1 Candidatus Bipolaricaulota bacterium | reverse complement strand
CTCCCGGTGTTTTTATCCCGAAGCATGCTGAGCTTCGCTTGAATGAGCGGGTGGCGCACGATGGTGATGTTCTCCATGGCCATTCGGTAGGGTACCCCCTTGGCACGCAGACACAAGCACTACACCAGCGCTCGGTAACGGTGTTGAGCTCCGTGCATACCGTCCGTGTATTGGGCCCACAGCTTCAATGTCTTGTAAAGCGATGCCACCAACCATCGCCGCACCGGATCGGGAGAGCCGAGTTTGGCGTGGACCGCTGCGCAGAAGCCGTCGCCCGGAGGCCGGCCGTCCACCCAGCGCCCCAATGCGCGTAGCACACCGCGCATCCACACCAACCGACCGGGGTCTATTTGCGGTGCCTCACGTAAAGCGTTCCTACATACCAAGAGCTCGGGCAGGCTATCCTCGGCGATGCCCCGTGTCAGGCGCTCCAGGTTCGCTGTGACGTTGAAGCAGCAAGGGTGACGGAGCACTGTGGTGAGTGGTGCGTCGTCCCCGTCGGTAAGTGCCTGGGCCAAACTGCTGCTTCCTTGCTCGGCCCACCGTTCCAGCGAGGCGTCCAGTGCGGCCCGCCCCTGGCCCACTGCAAGCACCGCCTCTCCCATCGCCAGTGCTGCCTCTGGGTCAGAACAGCGCCTGGAGACGTCGGCCAAGGGCCCGTTGAGCTTCCCTCCATGCGCCCAACGCACCAGAGTCCTCCCCCAGTATTCCAAAACTCGCTGAACCCTGAGCGGGACGTCGCCGCATTCCCCTACTCTGGGGTAGGCCCGCCCCATGCCGATCATGGTCAACACCTGCTCAAGCCCGTCCGGAAAACGTTGAGCGCAAGGCTCGAATCCCCAGCGAGGCATCAAGTCCCGCACGGTCAACGCCCACCGGGGAAGGTCCCCCGTTTGTTCAGCCAGGCTGTTCAGGTACAGAATCTCTTCGTCGAAATCTTCGCGCCCTGCTATGCCCGGCGCTTCCCACCATTCCATTAGTCGTTTTTCGGATACTCTCATCTCGGCACCTCTCGACCGCGCCACTGCGGCGCCGCGGTCAGCCACCGTGTGCTACCTGAAGCTCCGGAACCAAGATGTACGGGCTCTCGTACTCGGTATGCCGTACCGTCTCTTGGCTGACCCCCACGCCGTGGAAATCCTCGTAGATGTTCCCGGCTACCATCACACCATGGAGTCGCCCTCGTACTGTGCCGTTCTCCACGTGGTAGCCTAGAGCCTGGACTGAGAAATTGCCCTGTAAATAGTTGGCTGAATGGAAGCCCATTCCGCCGTAGAGCAACAGCCCTTGCTCGACACTGGTGAGCAGGTTGCGCCATCCTACATTGCCCCCGGACACCGAGAGCCTGCCGGGCCAAGGGTTCGGGGGCGCCCATGGTCCCCCGCCGAAAAGCGCCCGCTTGAAGCCGTTCCCTGTGGATTCCTGGGAGAGAAGCGCCGCGGTACGGCGGTCCAGCAGGTACCCTTGCAGTACCCCCCTCTCCACCAGTGGACGGTCACGGCACGGTGTGCCTTCGTCGTCGAACCTGCGTCCCAGTGGATCGTGCGGTGCCTGTGGTGTGTCCATTATGGTGAGTTCCTCGCCAAGAACCTGCTGGTTGAGCCTCCCCTCCAAGGGGGATGTGCGTTGGTGCAGGGACTCTCCTGATATGGCTGCCATCAGCGGCATGGACAGGAGAAATGAGGCTCCGGGCGCCAGGAGCACCGGGAGACGTCCGGCGGCCGGTGTGGAGATCCGGTCTCCCCAAGCATACCACTCGAGGAACTCCTCGCTAAGCTCTTGGGAGTCCACAGCGGCGGTAGTCTCCAGGACTCTTGTCTTCCACACTCTACTTCCAGCTCCATGGAATGGAGCATTCACGCTTAGGGTCACGTAGCTCCGCGTCTGCTCGTCGTCGAACCCTTCGGTGGTGGCTATCCTCACGGTCTCGTGATGGCGGGTTGCCTGCACCACCGGAGCGATGTCGGGACGCTCCCCGAGAACCCTCCGATGGAGCTCTTCGGCCATCTCCAGCAAGTGCTCCGGCTCGATCGTCGCTGCCGTAGGGCCTGGATCCTGGGCGGCGGGGCTTTGGGGGGCGAACTGCAGCGGCGCTTCGGCTCCCCCGGCTGCCGCTTCTTCAGCCGCCGACAGCACGGCCGCCTCGGGGCGGCTGCCGCAAGCCATGCCCAGCTTGCCTTGTTGGATGACCCTTATTGCACACTGGTCGACGCGGTCCTGCATCACCGCGGAAGGCTGCCCCCCTTCGAACCTCACCGACATGGGCTCCCTGGTAGTCCAGTACACTTCCGCCGCCAGATCGCGTTGCGCGGCGTCAGTCAGGATCTCTTTCATCGCGTCCCTCCCACGGTCACTTGGTCAATGAGGAGGTGGGGTGCGCCTTTGCCGGACTTGGGATTGAGCTGCATAGGTCCCAAGGATCCCTTTCCGCACCCGCCCCGCTCGGAGAACTCAAGGTCGTCGCCGACCATCCGCACCCGCTGCAGTGTACTGAACAGCTCCCCGGACATGTTTACATCACGTACCAGCTCCGCCAGCCGCCCGTTGCGGATCCGCCGTCCGTACTGCGCGCCGAAGGTGAACTGATCGCCTGATGTCTGTCCGCCCTTGGCGCCCACCAGGTAGTAGCCGTCTTCCACTGCGGCCACCATGTCGGGGAACTCGTGCTCTCCGGGCTCAATGAATATGTTGGACATGCGGATGATAGGGGTGTAGAAGGCATCCACTGCGCGCATATTCCCCGAGGGTGGCTCGGCAAAATCGGCGGCCGTCTCGCGGGAGTGAAGCCGGCCCACTAGGGTGCCTTGTTTGATTAGCTCTGTCCGTCCCCCGGGCACGCCTTCGTCGTCCACCTCGTAGGTGCCTGGCAGCTCGGCTATTCGGGGATCGTCGGTCACTGAAAGCTCGGGAGCAGCGATCTGCGTACCCAAGCTGAGCCGCCTGCGAAAGCTTGGGTTGTGCTGGATTCCGTCGGCCTCCGACAGGTGCCCGAAGGCCTCGTGGATGAACAACCCCGCCTCATCCGGATCGAGAACCACGGGAAAAACACCGGCTCGCGCCTGGGGAGCCGACAGGAGCTCGACCGCGCGTTCGGCGCGCCGGCGCACCTCGTCGTCGCGACCCAGCAATCGTTCGTAATCGGCCGAGCCGCCGAAGGAGACGGCGGTGTCCTGCACCACGCCGTTTCTGCGTGCAGTCACCCGGAGTACAATGTTGACCAGAAGAAGCTCGTACTCCACGGAAGTGCCGCCCGTAGAAGCGAAACAACGTTTGGAAGACCACTCCTGGTATTCGGCTCTGGTGGTGACCACCCCGGTGATCCCGAGGGCCAGGCGATTGTAGTGTGATAGGAGCTCCAGCTTCTCCGACAAGGGCACTTGCCGAGGATCCCGGGTTGTCGGCGTATGGAACGTGCCCACAACCGCATGCTCTTGCGCCCGTTTCACCGGGTGTTTTCGTCGCGAACCCATGGCCTGTGCGGAGCGGGTGACCTGCCCCAGCGCGTCTTCCACGTCGGCGGGGTCCGTAATCGAAGACAGCGCCTTTCCTGCGCCGGCAAAGCATCGCACGTGCCCCCCGGTAGTGCAGTACGTCCGACAGTCGGTCAGCATGGGTCCGCGGAAGGTGATCACCACCCGCCGGTTTTCCTCCCAGCGGGCATCGGCTTGCCCTACTGACTGTGCCGCCAATACGGAATTAAACTGCTTCAGCACCGCATCCCCCTTCCCCCGACCGCCATTCTAACGCGGTTGGTCGGGGGGGTGCCAGCGGACAGCTGCGCCCTGGGGATGGGGGGTACCCGGGCGGCCGTAGGCTCACCGGCGGCGGAAGCGGTTTTCGGTTCCGGTAAGCAGCCGGTGGATGTTGGCCCGATGTGTCCAGGCGACCAACGCCGCCACACCAACCGCGAACCATTGCACGGCCGGGTGTACGGTCACCGCAGTGTATCGGCTCAACAGGAACGACCCCAGGGGGAGTGCTCCGGCAGCGGCCAGCGAGCCCAGGGAGACAAACCGCGTGGTGAACACTACTACCAAGAACACAGCGGCCGCGATCACGGTGGGCCACGGTGCGAGGGCCAGAAGTGCCCCCGCAGCAGTGGCGACGCCCTTGCCCCCACGGAATCTGAGATAAGGTGTGAATACGTGCCCTAGCACGGCGGCAATCCCGCCGGTCAGGGCCAAGTGAACGGGATCGGCCTGGGCGATGGGCATCGCCGGTAGCCAACGGACGAGCGCGTAGCCTTTAAACGCATCCAGAAGCATCACCGGGAGGCCCCATTGCCAGCCCAGAAGGCGCAGGACGTTGGTCCCCCCCACGTTACCCGACCCGCCTCGGCGGATGTCCATTCCCCGCAGCCGCCCGGCGAGGTACGCGGTGGGTATTCCTCCCAACAGGAATCCAAGGAGTGCCATAATTACGTACTGGACTACGGTCACCGTTCCCCCTCCGGTTGGGCGCTTGTCCAACGTTCGCCCGCCCTGTGCGGGAAGCTCGTCGCTGCGGATCTATTCATGGATGCTACAGTAAACCGATGGAAAGGGGCAAACCGTTAGGCTCTTTGGAATGAGGATCTACCCCGTGAACGTCCCTGCACTACTAGAGCGCGCTCCAACTGTTCTGTGGATACGATACGTTTGGTCACCAGGATTTCGCCAAGAGGGCGCCACTGCGGGTCGGCTTGTTGCGCTTCCAGCGCATGCTGAACATCCTGTGCAGATGCTGCTCCCATATCTACTAAAATCTCCCCTAGGCGGCTGTCGCGCTCGAAGTAGTGCTCGAGGATGGTGAGGATTATCGCCGAGCGGGACTTGCGCTCCTGCAAGGCGAGCTTGTCCACCAAATCGAGGAGGTAACGATCCTCATCGGCAAAGTAGATGGTGGTCTGCACGGCACCTCCTCTCAATCTGTAACAAATAGAATATAGCACATAGTACACGCAACGTCAAAGGTTGATGAAGAAGGCGTGCAGGCAACTCCGGTTAGTTCGGATACCCCTAAGTAAGGTGTGGGCGCCGCAGACCCCCCAAGTACTGCGGCGCCCCAACCCGACCGCACGGTCTTGCTCACTTCTCAGCGGGCTCCCACTGAGCAGGGTCTCTATCCAAGGCTAATGATAGCAATTATATGAGTTAGTGTCAAGGGGGACAGTGTACCGAAGAGCTATCTGGCACAGAAGTGTAAAGATATGGACCGAAAGCCAGGCACGGATCGCCTTCACGAAGAGTCCGCGCGGTGGCTGCGCCGCGGTCCTTCCTCGGTGCAGGTTTGTCAAGGCAATGAGGGGTCTGAGTTAGGGCAGGTGGTGTTTGGGGAGCAGTTGATCGAGTTTCCGCTCGCTGACCCATGTGCAGAGGGCGTGAAGCTTGTGGGCAGCAGTGTGGAGCATGCGCTCTCCCTTCTCTGCAGAGGCGGGCCGGGGATCCCCCACACAGCCGCTGTCGGAGAAGTCTACGGTGTCGAAGGCAATGCTCGTGCCGTGGAGCTGGCGGCCCCACGTCTCGGCCGCCCCCGCCTGAGCCTCGCCATACCGTGCGGAACGTACGAGTTCTGGCTCTGTCGCCAACACTACGGAGGTCTCCATCTCCCCGGCGTGGCTGCCCCCGGTGGTCACCACCTCGGCGATCACCTCGGCGGCAGCTCTCCACCAGACGTAAACGTAAGTGGCCGTTCCCTGTTTGCGGAGCTGGCGAGCTGTCTCCTCGAGCGCGGGCGTGTTGCCCCCGTGGCCGTTCACCAGCAGCAGGCGTTGTACACCATGGTATTGTAGGCTCTCAGCGATGCCCCTCACGTAGTCCTTGAGTACCTTCGGCTCCACCCACAACGTCCCCCAAAACTGCCGATGATGCCCGGACACCCCCACCGGGACAGCGGGAAGCTGGATCCATGGACCCAGTTCACAGGCCCTCCGCGCCACCGCTTCGGCGGTCAGAGTGTCCGTTCCCAGGGGAAGGTGCGGGCCGTGTTGCTCTGTGGATCCCACCGGAAGCAACGCCACTGCGTTCTCGTTCAACACCGACCGTGCGTCGGACCAGGTCATCCTATGAAGCTCCATCGGACCTCCTCTTGGTCTCCACCAGGTTGCTCCACGTTAGCGGCAGCGCTAACCTCTCGCCAGGTAGCGCTTAGGTGATCACAAGGGGGGCAACAGAATGAAAGCAACGTTTGCGTTGATATTGTGTTTGGTGACGGCGGCGTCGGTGCTCGCCGGGACCACGCGAGAGCCAATAAGCATTCTCTCCGATGAGGATTTCACGGAGAAAAACGGGGTGGTAGCAGGGTCGGGGACGACGGAAGACCCGTATCTAATCTCTGGTTGGCAGGTGCAGGTGCCGGAAGGGGAGGAGTACGGGATCCGTGTTGAGGGGACCAGCCGGGCGTTTGTGATCGATGAATGCGTGATCAAAGGCGCGAGGGATCCCCAGGGCGCGGCCATCTACTTCCAGCGGGTGGAAGGCGGCGCAGTGAAGAACACCATTGTGGACAGCAGCCGTCATGGCCTGGAGATTGTCTCCTCGCGTGACATAACGGTGCGCGAGACCAACCTGTCCGTGAGCGGGATAGGGCTCAAGGTGGCAGGCGCCTCCGTGCAAGACTTCCGGCACCAAATTGACCGCTCCAACTTGGTGAACGGCAAAGAGATCCATTACCACTTTGGGCTTGAGGATGAGGTATTGGAACTGGAAGACTCGGACGCCGGTCACATCACCATAGCTGGTTCGAGTAACGTCGTCATCCGTGGAGCCTCTGTGGAAGAGGGTGACGGCCTGAAGTTGGCCTTCTCTGAAGAGGTGACCGTGGAGGAGGCTGACCTGTTCAACAACAGGGGGACGGGTCTGTCCGTCGTGTCCTCCCCGGGGACGGTGGTGCGGGACTCGGAGAGGATTGCCAACAATGCCGATGCCGGAATCTCGTTGTGGCTTTCCGACAGAAGTGTGGTGGAGGGTGTCGGGTTGTACGCGAACCACACGGGCCTCAAGATTTCCGCCTCCGACCGGGTGGAGGCTCGGGGCAACGTCTATGCAGGCAACCAGGTCGGGATCTGGGTGGAAGGAGGCGCACGTGAGGTGGACATCATCGGCGGCCTGGTATTCGGCGGAAACAACGGGGTCAAGCTGGAGTCCTCCCGCGGACCACGGGTGGAGGAGCTGGCCTTCTCGGACTTGGAAATCGCGGTTTCGGTTGGTGCCCAGGTGAGCCACGCCCTCGTGCGCGACTGCACCATGGTGGATGTGGGCTATGGCCTCTTCATCTCGGGCTCGCAGAGCACCGTGGAACGGAACATGATCGCTCGAGCCGACGTCGCCATTTTGTTCCCGGAGACCTATGGAGAGGCCTCTCCGACTGAGAACACCTTGCGGTGGAACGTGCTCCATCGTTCGTGGGAGGGGCTCTACTTGGCGCGGGATACGCGTGACAATCGGGTGTATGAGAATCTCTTTTGGGATTGCTCGCAGGACGCGCGTGATGTCGGGGAGAATAGATGGGCCCCACATGGGCAGGGGAATTGGTACTCGGGGTATGAGGGTAGCGAAGTGGATGACACCGGAGTAGGGGATGTCCCCATGGATCTTGGCGGTGGCTTGCAGGATGAAGCTCCGCTTGTGAACACGGCTTTCCTTCCCGGGCCCCCGGGCCTTTTGGGGGCTCTCGAGCCGGAGACAGTGGTGTTGGAGGATGACGAGGGCCGGCGGGCGGAACTCTCCGCTTTGGTGGCTGACACAGCCCATGCGCGGTTCATCAGGTTGCAGGGGGTTCCCGCAGAGCTGGTGGAGGATGTGGCTCTTCTTTCCCGCTGGGACATCGATGTGGAGTCCCAATTCCGCTCGAAACACGTGTTCCTGCCGCTGGATGTGGCGTTCTTCTCTTCTGACGGGACGTTCGTGGGTAAGGAGTCCATGGAACCCGACACGGAGGCCTTGTACAAGGCCCCGGAGCCTTTCCGGATAGCGCTGGAGATGCCTTCCGGGCTACTCGAGGAATTGGGACTGGTGGAACCTGTGAATTTGGTGCCGTGAACAAGCCGCTTCGAGCGGTGTTCTTCGACCTGGACGGTACTTTGGTCCGCTACCGCGGTGTAGGTTACGAGTCGAGCTGGGGACCATCGGGTTTTGCCGAGATACCCGATCTCCTTCGCGCTGCGGGGAGTTGACGCGCGCGGGCCGGATCGCCACAATGCTCTTGTGTCCATGCAGCGTGAGAGGGGCGGTGAGCTAGCGCAACGTTGGCGACAGTTTCTTGCGGGCGTCCAGGATCGTGTGCTGCGGGCGTGTCTTCCCAACACGGCGGATAAGGTACAGCCGGGAGAGGGGACGCTTACGATCGAGGTCGACTCGAGGTTCAAGAAGGATTACTGCCTGCGCAAGATATCCAAGCTGCAGGAAGTGGCACGCCCCCTATTTGGTGAGGTCTCTATCCGGGTTACAGAGCTTCCACTTGTCGAGGAGATGGAGGCCCCTGAGCCGCCCCAGGCAGCTGCGGAGATCGTGGTCGTGGGTTTGGGGGCGGGGGGAATCAACGCGCTGGAGCGAATGCGAAGGGCACAACTCCGGGGGGTTCGCCTGGTGGCAGCCGACACGGACAGCCAGGTACTGGGGAATTGTCGGGCTGATTACAAGCTTCAGCTTGGGACCGAGATTACCCATGGCCGCAGTACGGGTGGCGACGTGCACAAGGGGAGAGCTGCGGCCGACGAGCTGAACTGGGAGCTGGGCAACGTCCTTGGGGGAGCCCATCTTGTCTTCCTGGCTTGCTGTCTTGGGGGCGGTACGGGGACAGGGGCCGCTCCGGTGCTGGCCCGGGTGGCTCGGGAGCGGGACGCACTGTGTGTCGGTGTGGTGACGCTGCCCTTCTCGTTTGAGGGTCCCATACGCGCTCAGAAGGCCCAGGAGGGGTTAGAGCGCTTGCGGAAAGAAGCCGACGTACTCATCGTGATCAATAACGACCGACTGCTGGAGATGAACCCGAACATGGCACTTCCCAAGGCGTTCGAGATGGCCGATGATGTTCTTCTGACCGGCGTACAAGGTATTAGCGATCTGGTAACTGTGCCGGGAATTGTGAACTTGGACTTCGCCGACGTTGCGGCGGTGTTGCGGCGGGCGGGCACGGCGATGATGGGAACCGGGGAGGCCCACGGAGATGCTCGCGCCATTAGGGCGGCCAAGGTGGCGGCAGGCAACCCGTTGCTGGAAGGGGGCGCCATCAAGGGGGCTCGCAAAGTCCTGTTGAACGTGACCGGGGGGGACGACCTTACCTTGACCGAGGTCACCCAGGTGGCGGAGGCAATCCGCAAAGCGATTGGGGCGGAGACCGATCTCACCTTCGGGACAGTACTACGACCGGAGATGGCAGGCAAGGTACATGTGACGGTGATCGCGGCGGACTTCATTCAATCTGCGCCGGAGGAGGAGCCGTCGCAGCCGGAGCGGGCAACGCCGCCGCGGCGGCCCGGTGGAACGAAAGACCGAAGACTGAGCGACGCGGACGTCCCAGCATTCCTCCGGCGCCGGGAATCATGATTTGCCGGCTATTATCCGGAGCCCTCGCCCCGTTGGTTGCGGCTGTGTTGTTGTCCGGCTGGTGCTGGAGGGGCCGGAAGGCTCGGGCGTAACGTGGGGAGGGCGCCAGGCCGCCGTTGAAGTTGCTTAGCAGTGGTGGTACACCCATCTACTTCCCATTGCCCGCTTGCAGCGGCGCGCACCAGCTACAGCACTGGGGACCGATGTACGATATCCTGTAGCCCATGGAAAGCAGTGTGGTATTGGCGATACCGGTGTACAACGAAGGAGCACGAGTGGGAGCGGTGTTGGAGGCGGCTCGGGGTCACGTGACGGGCCCGGTTTTGGTGGTGGACGATGGCTCCACCGACGATACGGCGGATGTCGTGGCTGGCCACCCTGTGGAGGTGGTGCACCATGATGGGAACCGTGGCTACGGGGCTGCGTTGCGAACCGCATTTCGGTGGGCGGCTGAACGGAGGATCGACTGGTGTATCACGATGGACGCCGACCGGCAGCACGAGCCTGCGTGCATCCCGCGTTTCCTGGAGAGGCTTAGGCCGGCAGTTGATATAGTGTCCGGTTCGCGCTATCTGGATGCGGGGCTTGCACGCGACGAGCCGCCGGGGGATCGCCGGTGGGTGAACCAGGTAGTGACAGAGCTCGTGAGGGCCGTCACGGGGTACCCGATTACCGACGCCTTCTGTGGCTTTCGGGCCTATCGCGTGACCGTCATAGAGAGGCTTGCCCTTCAGGATCCTGGCTACGCGTTGCCCGTTGAGCTGTGGATCAAGGCGGCTCATTGTGGGCTCAGAGTGGAGGAGGTATCCGTTCCGCTTATCTACCATGACTATGGCAAGGGTGTGGGGGCGCGGCCTCCACGGGAGCGATTGGCCCAGTATCTTTCCGTTGCTGCAGAGGTGTTGCGATGGACGTGCTCGTCATAGCTGCTCACCCCGACGATGCGGAGATCGGCCTGGGGGGTACCATCGGCCGGTGGACCGATCAGGGTTTAGCCGTGGGCATTGTGGATATCACCGACGGGGAGCCTACGCCTCATGGAACCAGGGAGGAACGGCTTGCGGAGGCTCAGCGAGCGGCCGAGGTGCTTGGGGTGCGTGAACGCATCCTATCAGACTTCCCCAACCGGTATCTCATGGACACGGTGGAGCTGCGTCAGGTAGTGGCGGAGGTAATGCGGGTGCACCGTCCGCGACTCGTCTTTGGGCCGCTGGGACTGGACCAGCATCCCGACCACGTGGCCGCTGCTGCGGTGGTGCGCCATGCGCGCTTTTACTCCAAGCTAAGCAAGACGGATATGGCTGGACAGCCTTACTATCCCCCTGCTTTGCTGCAATTTGGCACCAGTCACCTGCGAAAGGTCTTCCAACCTGCAGCAGTGGTGGACATCAGCAGCGTCTTCGAGCGCAAAGTGGAGGCGGTGCTAACCTACAGCACGCAGTTCAGCGGCCGGGAGGAGCGGGTACGGGACACGCTCGCGGCGACGGCTCGATTCTACGGGCTGCGGATCGGTGTGCGCTATGGTGAGCCGATCTTTTCGCCCGAGGAGCTGGCGATATGGGATCCTGCAGCACTTCTGCCAGGGTGAGGCCGTTCGTCCCGGCGGAACACGGGGAGGTGGCCTGGGATTGGGGCGACGAGGGGCTCCTCGAACTGGCCTGGCGGAACGCCCGGGCGCTGGGGTCAGGGCCGTTGGCTCGGCTCCGCCGTTCCGCACGGGAGGAGCTTGGACTCCCGCTAGAAGGCCCTATAGTGGCTTCCGGACACCAGCCCTTTCCGGTGCACCCGGGAGTCGCCATCCGGGAGATGCTCCTGGACAGGCTTCCCGAGGAAGTGTTCCCCCTGTGGATTGTAGTGGACAGCGATGCGCCGGCTGAGGTGGCTGTTCGCGTGCCGCTATTGCGTCGGAGACACACGCATCATTGCCTGATCCTCCTAGAAAACCACGTTCGGCACGTGTTGGGTGCGTTGGAGGTTCCAGCAGAGATTACTGCTGCCTGGCCGCCCCTGGAGCGGCGCATCCGAACGCTGCATAACCGGGAGATACTCAAGCAGGCGCAATCCTTGTGGGAAGGGCTCCCGCGGGCGGAGGGGACCTGGTCGGAGTGGGTCCGAAGC
Organism: Candidatus Bipolaricaulota bacterium; assembly: GCA_046483725.1. GTDB lineage: Bacteria > Bipolaricaulota > Bipolaricaulia > Bipolaricaulales > Bipolaricaulaceae > T3SED10-47. Next base: position 10,784 of record JAWOCQ010000104.1, on the reverse strand, counting down.
GTTCGTAGCGCCTGGGGAGGCGTCTCTGAGCGGGTAAGGTGTGTCTCGGTGCTCGAGCTTGTGCATACGGAAGCCTACAGAGAGTTTGTCTGGGAGCTTCTAAGAGATAGGAATAGCTTCTTGGAAGCCTATGACAGCGCTTGCCGACTCGCAGGCGTGCGCCCCTTGGCTGCGGGACAGCTTCCCTTCTGGACGTTGGACCAGGGACGGAGGATTCCGGCGGGGGAGGGCGATGTTCCGCTTGTCCCGCGTGCTCTCATGCTCACCTTGGCGGTGCGGGCGTTGCTTTGCGACTTCTTCCTACACGGTGCAGGTGGCGCAGGCTACGAGCCGGGGGTGGATCGGCTGTGGCAGTCCATGTGGGATCGGAAGCCGCCGCTCTGGGGATGGATGAGCGGTACGTTTAAGTTGCCCGAGCCTTCGGAGCGGATGAGAGCCCTCCCCGAACGCGACTACCCGTTCTTCCTGTATAACCCGGAGGAGGTGGTGGCCGCGTTGCAGAGACCGCTCGCGGCGCTGTGAGGTGCTAGCGGGACCACATAGAGTAGTGCTGGAGGAAAGTTCGCTCTTCCCCAGGGATGAGGAACATCTCTGCTGGAGTGGCCTTGGTCCAGGGGGATAGGAGGCGGTACGTGAATCGCCGGAGCGTCCTGTTGTGGTAGTAGGCGGTTTGGTTGTACTTACTACGAGCGAGGTCTAGCTCCTCCTCGGCCTGGGCCAGCGCGTTGTGTGCTTGGCGAACCTCTTCCAGTCGTTGTGGGGGAAGTCCCTGGTAAGCTTGCAGCAGGGCTTGCTTCAGCTGCTCATTCGCCTTGGCAAGTTCCTGCAGCCCTGCAGCTTCGGCGTGGGCCACGGCGGATGCAGCTTCCTCCAGGGCTTGGTGCGCCCCTGAGGAGTAGCCTGTCTTGCGCAGCGCGGCAATGAACACCTCAGCGCCTTCCCTCCGCCGGCGGACGGCCGCGGTGAGCTCATCGTGAAGGCCGGCGGTATGCCTCTGAAGGCGCCTTACCCTCCTTACCGAACGCCAGACAAAGGCGGCAATGAATGTGAGCATCAGCGCAAGCAAAAAGAGGAATTCCGGGGGCATCGTCAGCAAACGGTCGTACATCAACGCCACAGGCAGGACCACTAACAGGCCAAGTACGATCCATTTGGTCATCGATTTACTCCTCCGACGCGGCATTCTACTGGATGCCGTCGGCACCTTACACTGGACACGTGGCGTTACTCCCCTGTTCGGCGGGGGGCTACGCTTGTCTGTCGCTGGGGACGTAAACTGACCTCCGCTGTCCAGTGGAATAGACTGGGCACGATGGGTTGTGGAAGAGGGGCGGCGTACGCGAGGCTTCCTCCCGCGGAGATGTCCCGGCGGGCGCAAGAGCTGAGGGCTCTGGCCTCACCGTGCCGACTGTGCCCACGGGGCTGCGGCGCAAGACGCGACCAGGAGCAGCGAGGTTTCTGCGGTGCGGGCCTGCGTCCTTGGGTGGCGAGTGTAGGCCCCCACCCCGGCGAGGAGCGGGTGCTCGTCGGCTCCGGAGGCTCGGGGACAGTGTTTCTGACCGGATGTGTTCTACGCTGCGCGTTCTGCCAGAACTCGGATATCTCCCAGGGCGGAGCGGGGGAGGAGGTTTCCTCGGAGCAGCTGGCCCGTTGGATGATTGCCCTTGAGAAAACGGGATGCCACAATGCGAACTTCGTGACCCCCACGCACCAGGCCCCCCAGATCGTGGAGGCGCTCGCCTTGGCCCGAGAGGAAGGCCTGCGTCTTCCTGTGGTGTGGAACTGCGGAGGATACGAGTCGGTAGAGGCGCTGAGGCTGTTGGAGGGGATCGTGGACATCTACATGCCCGACATCAAGTACGGCGACTCGTCCGCGGCCGAGCGGTACTCCGGCGCCCCCGGGTACTGGGAGATAGCCCAGGAGGCAGTGCGGGAGATGCACCGTCAGGTGGGGGACCTCCAGGTCGAAGGCGGTATCGCAGTGCGGGGTCTATTAGTCCGGCACCTAGTGCTCCCGGGAGGCCTCGCCGGCTCGGAGAATGTGCTCCGCTTTCTAGCCGAGGAGGTTTCCCCTGACACCTTCGTCAACATAATGGCCCAGTACTACCCGACCCACCGCGCACGTGACTACCCCGAGCTCTCGCGCCGCCCCAGCGGTGCCGAGCTGCGCGCGGTGGTGGAGCAGGCAAGGGATCTCGGTCTGTCCCGGGCCGGCCGTCACTGAGCCGTAGTCAAGCTGGCGACTGCCTCCGGGGCTGCCTATTCCCCGTTTGCGCAGGGGATGCACAGGAGGCGGCCGTCTACCTCCCGCAGGCGCGTCTCCATAACCCGCTCCCCGCACGCGGCACAGAGGCCCGAGCTGTGCAAACGCGCTGGCGGAGGCGGCTCTACGTCAACCGTGCGGCAGGAAACCACCTCCTCGATTGGCGCAGTGAGAAGCCAGCTGATGCAAGCCTCACGATCCTCGCGCAGCCCCGGGGGCATTCCCCGGCGGTGGCCCAAGACACGCACGGCACGGCCCGAGCGGCGGGAGAGGAAAGTGTATACGGGCTTTCCGTAATCGTGGAACACGAGGTTGCCCTTGCCGAAGGTGCAGCCAGCGAGGTACTGCACGGCATCCACGCCGCAGGCGTCATTTTCCACTATCGCCACCAGCTCCTCGTCGCCAGCCCGCTCCACGCCCAGCGCCTTCAACCCTGCCACCGTCATCCGGTACCCGATGGCCAGCCCAGGGCAGCTGTGCCCGTGAAAACGTACTGCTTCTTCGTATGTTGGCCGCTCCATCTCCTCTACCCCATGCCTGCTAGGCATAGTCTAGCCCAAGTGACACTGTAGGTGAAGCTCGGTGGTCCGTGGCGCAGCGCTGCTCGTGTTGGGCTAACATGCGTCGAGGAGGGATACGGTGAACACGCAAGCAGTGATGGACGTGGCACTGGAGCTGGCGGGGATGCGGGAGGCGCCCGCGGACTCCTCGGTGTATGTCCCTGGCGAGGGGTTGCAACGGGCACTCGTGGGGATCGACTTGGACGAGGCGGAGCTGGTGGTGGCCAAGCAGCTCGGCTACGACCTGGCCATCGCTCACCACCCGGCAGGGGGCACGGCGGTGCTCCACTACCATCGGGTGCTAGAGCGGCACGTGGACCAGATGATGGCTGTGGGGGTGCCCCAAGAGCGGGCGCGGGCGGCCGTAGAGGAGATGATCTACGACCGCCGGGCGGTCAACGCGATGCGGAACTATGATCGGGCGCCAGCGGTGGCCCGCATGCTGGACATTGCCTATATGAACGTGCATACCCCGCTGGACGAGATCGGCCGCCGGAGGATGGCCGGAGCCGTGGCTGAGCTCTCTCCCGCGGCGACGGTGCGGGAGCTCATCGCTCATCTGGAGGATAGTTTCGGCGAGTTCCGCAACGCGTTGACCGATATAGGGGCGATCGTTGGGGACCCAGATAGCCGGATGGGCCACGTTGTGGTGGCCCACGGGGCGGGGACGAACGGGGGCTACCCGGTGGCCAAGGCCTACTTCGACTATGGGGTGGACACGGTCATCTACATCCACTGCCGGCCGCAGGATGCTCGTCGGTTGGTACAGGAGTACAAGGAGAGAAATGTCAACTTGGTCGTGACCGGCCATATGTCCAGCGATTCGGTGGGGATCAATCCTTTTGTGGAGAAGCTTCGTGAACGAGGGATGGAGGTGACCGCATCGCTTGGCGTGGTGCCGGGCTAGCGGGTTGTGGCCTGTTGTTTGTGGCCTGTGGATTTCGAAACAGGAGTTGACAGTGGAGGATGGCCGGGTAGGATCTGCATTGGAGCCGATGATGCCCACTGTTGACCCGAACAAATCCCTGCGCTTTTCGACCACCAAGCTGGCCGAGGTGGATTCCACCAACGCCTATGCATTGCGTTGTGCGGAGGACTTGCCCCACGGTGCTGTAATCGTGGCCGACCGGCAAACTGCCGGCCGCGGCAGGGCGGGGCGCAGGTGGCACTCGCCGCAGGGCAACCTGTATATGACCGTTCTGCTTAAGGAGTTCCCCGCAGGAGTGAAGCAGTGGGGCCTGGGGTGGCTCACGCTGGCCATGGCCGTGGCGGTTGCCCGGGTGCTGGAGACGCGGGGGTTGGCCCCGCGGATCAAGTGGCCCAATGATGTGCTTCTCGAGGGGCGCAAGGTGGCAGGGGTTTTGGCCGAGACAAGATGGCACCAGGGACAGCCTACGGTGTTGGCCTTGGGAATTGGGGTGAACCTGAATATGCCCCCTGAGGAAGCTGCGAAGCTTGAGGTGCCGGCGGCCGTCGTCGCGCAGGTCTTGGGACGATCCGATGACCGGGACGCGTTTGCCGAGGAGGTGTTGGTCGCCTTCTTTGCAGCTCTGGGCGGGGTGGACGATGCCGGACCACAGAGGCTGAAGCGGGATGTTTTGCAGCGGTCGTGGTTCTTGGGGAGATCGGTGTTGGTGAAGCGGGCGGCCGGTTCGCTCTCCGGGCGAGCGGTGGGGCTGGACGATCAGGGAGCCCTCCTGGTGGCAGACGAAAGCGAAACAGTGCATACAGTACTCACAGGAGATGTGACGTGCTGGTAGAGGGGTTGCAGGTGATGCTGGTGGGCGTGGGGGCGGTGTTCGCCTTTCTGGGCCTGCTGGTCGCCACCTTGGGGGCGCTGGGGGCGGCCGTTTCGGTGTGGGAGCGCGTGCGGCCTGCGGATCGGCGCCCCGACGGGGGCGAGGACGAGCTGGCGGCTGTGGCGGCGGCTGTGGCCGCGGCCGTGGTAGAGCGACGGAAGGAGTGAGGGTGAGCAAAAAGCGCGTCAGGGTTATGGTCACGGCGTTCCGCGACGGATTTCAATCCGTGTATGGGGCGCGGGTCCTGTCCGCTGACTTCCTGCCGGCGGTGGAGGCGGCTCGCGACGCGGGGGTAACCCACTTCGAGTCCGGCGGCGGAGCCACATTCCAGTCAGCTTTCTTGTACGCTGCAGAGAACGCCTTTGACGTCATGGATTCCTTCCGCAAGGCCGCTGGGCCGGAGGCAAACCTGCAGAGCTTGGCCCGAGGGATCAACGTGGTGGGGCTTGACTCCCAATCCAGCGACATCATCCGAATGCACGCTCAGCTATTTGCCAAGCACGGGGTCACCACCATCCGTAACTTCGATGCCTTGAATGACGTGAATAATCTCATATACAGCGGTCACTGCATAGCCGAGGCCGGCCTCAATCATGAGGTGTGCGTCACCCTGATGGGGATGCCACCAGGGCTCAGTGGAGCACATACCGCGGAGTTCTACGAGAATGTGCTGCGGCGAATCCTGGACGCCGACATCCCATACACGTCGGTCTGCTTCAAGGACGCCTCGGGCACCGCTCCGCCGCAAGTGGTCTACGAGACAATCGGTCGAGCGCGGAAGCTACTGCCCCAAAAGGCTACCGTGGTGTTCCATACCCACGAGACTGCTGGCACAGGCGTTGCCTGCTACAAGGCGGCCCTGGAGGCCGGAGCCGACCAGCTTGACCTGTCGCTGGCTCCGGTATCGGGAGGTACCTGTCAGGCGGATGTTGTGACCATGTGGCACGCCCTGCGAGGCACGAGGTATGACCTTGGCCTGGATATCCCCAAGATCTTGGAGGCGGAGGAAGTGTTCAAGGAGTGCATGCGGGATTACTTTCTCCCTCCGGAGGCTAAGGCGGTGGAACCGCGCGTTCCCTTTTCCCCCATGCCCGGCGGTGCGCTCACCGCGAATACCCAGCTGATGCGGGACAACGGCACTTTGGATCGCTTTCCCGAGGTGATCGCCGCGATGGAAGAGGTTGTCCGGCGCGGGGGATTCGGGACCTCCGTAACGCCCGTATCTCAGTTCTACTTCCAGCAAGCCTATAACAACGTCCTCCTCGGCCCGTGGAACAAGATGGCTCAGGGATACGGACTGATGGTGCTGGGCTACTTCGGACGCCCACCGGTCGAACCCGACCCGGAGATTGTCGAGCTTGCTGCAAAACAGCTAGAGCGGGAACCCTGCCGGGTTACTCCACTGGAGCTCAACGACGCCGACCCGAACAAGGGCGTGGACGCCGCCCGGAATGCCCTGGAGCAGCACGGGCTCCCGGTCACCGACGAGAACATCTTCATCGTAGCTACCTGTAAGGAGAAGGGAGTGGCGTTCCTCAAAGGGGAGAGCAAACCACGCTTGCGGAAGGTGGAGCCCGAAGCGGAGGTACCTGCGGCGAAGGCCGCGGACAGCTACACGGTGCGGCTGGACGGCCGCCCGTTCACCGTCGTGTTGAAGGGGGACCGTGCGGTGGTGGACGGCCGGGAGTACGCTCTGGAAATTGCCGTTGCCGAGGAGGCTGCTTCGCCCGCCGCGGCCGAAGGGCAAGGGACAGAGGTGCAGACCCCCCTTGCTGGCAGCGTGCTCCGCATTGACGTGAAGGAAGGGCAACGGGTGCGAGAGGGGGATACTTTGCTTGTGGTGGAGGCGATGAAGATGGAGACGGAGATCACGGCACCCGTCACAGGCACCGTGTCCCAGCTGGCCGTCGGCCCCGGCGAGCAGGTCACCGCCGATCAGACGGTGGCTTGGATCGGATAAGGGGCCGCCGGTGGATGTGGGACGGGCCTTGCACGAGCTCCTGAACTCCACAGGAATTGCCTCGATGACCCTTGGCCAGCTGGGGATGATCGGTGTGGGGCTTGTCCTTGTCTGGCTGGCCATCCACAAGAAGTACGAGCCTGCGCTGCTCCTGCCCATCGGTATTGGGGGAATCCTGGCCAACGTGCCGCTGGCGGGAATTGCGGGCCCCGAGGGCCTGTTGGGACTTATCTACAGTTTCGGCGTGGAGACGGGAGTATTCCCTTTGTTGATTTTCCTCGGCGTCGGCGCAATGACCGATTTCGGCCCCCTCATCGCCAACCCCCTGACCGCGCTCCTGGGTGCGGCCGCCCAGTTTGGCATTTTCACCACGGTGGTGGGGGCGTTGCTGCTCTCACGCTACTGTGGGTTTGCATTCACGCTTCAGGACGCGGGGGCCATCGGGATTATAGGCGGGGCCGATGGCCCGACCGCGATTTTCTTGGCGTCCCGGCTTTCACCAGAGCTTCTGGGAGCCATTGCCATCGCCGCCTACTCGTACATGGCACTGGTTCCCATCGTGCAGCCGCCGATCATGCGCCTGCTAACTAGCAAGTCCGAGCGAGCTATCCCTATGCGGCAGCTGCGCCATGTGTCCAGGCTGGAGCGGGTGTTGTTCCCCGTGGTGGTGCTGGGTTTGACCGTGGCGTTGCTTCCGCAGGCCACTCCGCTTGTGGGGATGCTCATGTTCGGCAACCTCCTCAGGGAGTGCGGGGTGGTGGAGCGACTGTCCAAGGCCTCGCAAAACGAGCTCATCAACATCGTCACCATCCTGCTTGGGCTTGCTGTGGGCGCGCGCCTGCAGGCCGAGAGCTTCCTCAGGGTGGAGACCCTGGGTATCTTGGCTCTTGGGCTGTTTGCTTTCTCCGTTGGCACCGCCGCCGGGGTGCTGTTGGGCAAGCTGATGAACGCACTCAGCCGGGGCAGAGTGAACCCGCTGATCGGCGCCGCCGGGGTCTCCGCCGTTCCTATGGCGGCCCGGGTAGTAAACCGGGTCGGGCTGGAGGCGGACCCGCAGAATGCCCTGCTAATGCATGCTATGGGCCCGAACGTCGCCGGGGTGCTGGGCTCGGCCGCGGCCGCGGGGGTGCTCTTGGCCCTGTTGGCTTGATCGTTTCGGGGCAGCCGGTTCAATCCCCCCGGCAGCTAGGTTTAAGTTACCATCCAGCCCCAGAGGCGCCCTGCAGGACCGATCAGGCCGGAGAATAGGGTGCTGCAACCGTAGCCTGTCCAGCTGACGAGGTAATTCGCCCTGCAGCGAAGCGTGCAGATCCTGGGGAGAGCCTGGGCAACGCCCCGGCGGAGCGCCCGTCTGAGGATGCGGTCCAGAATCGAGCGCCATGCCGGTATATACGGGATTATGTTGGTACTCTGCACCACTGCCGAAGGAGCCACCGTGTCCCAGCGGGCGGCGCTGGGCACGGGGGCCGCCACTGAGTTGAAGCCCGCCAAGTGAGCGAGCAGGAACACCAAGCACAAAGCGAAACGCCACACTCTTGACTCACCTCCCTGGCGTGCCTTGGAGGGTGAGCGTGATGGATCGCAGTTGCGTGTAGCCCACGTGGGTGAACGGTGTGGACGATGAGGCGACGAAGAACTCCGAACGCCATCACTATACTACTTCGGCCGGCCCGGCAGTCAAGGGCTGCCTTTCGCCGGTTGTGACCGCATTGGAAGTGCCCGCCTCCTGTACCGCAGAGTGGAGCAGTGGGAGATGCGTCCGTACTATGCAGGATGGTATCTCTTACTGGGGAGGTGGAGTATAGATGAACGAGTTTGAGTCCGGACGGGGCTTTTTGAAGGCAGTGCAGTGGCAGGAGGGGGCAAGATCCGCAAGCGATCAGCAACGCGGGGTACCGCAGCCTGCTGTTGAGCTCCCGGCGCCTGATGGAGCCAATGTGGTGGATTTGGTGTCCCCCGATGACTTGTCAGTCGGGGACGTCCCATTGAACCAGGCGATCCGCGGGCGTCGCAGCCGGCGGCGGTTCACCGAGGCACTTCTCTCCTTGGAGGAGCTCTCTTTTCTCCTGTGGGCGACGCAAGGGGTGCAGAAGGTGATCCGGGATGGGTATGCCACATTGCGCACTGCTCCCTCGGCAGGAGCACGCCATCCGTTCGAGACGTACCTCCTGGTGCAGCGAGTGCACGGGCTGGAGCCTGGTCTGTACCGCTATCTTTCGCTGGAGCACAAGCTGTGCTACCTCCGTGATGTGCCGGATCTTTCGGCCAAGGTCAGCGAGGCCTGCCTGGGGCAGGAGTTCGTGGGACAGGCAGCCGTGGTGTTTGCCTGGGCGGCGGTGCCTTATCGGACGGAGTGGCGCTATGCTGGACGCTCGCACAAGGTTATCGCTATCGATGTCGGCCACGTGTGTCAGAACCTGTACCTCGCTTGTGAGGCAATCGGCGCGGGCACCTGTGCTATCGGCGCTTATCACCAGGAGAGGACAGACTCTCTGCTTGGGGTGGACGGGGATGAACAGTTTGCCATTTACCTGGCCCCGGTGGGCAAGCTGACTCCGGCCGACAAAGCGCGCTGACCTAAAGAACCCGCGCTGGTTGTCTCCACAGTTAGCGCCCCAGGGTGTTATGGGCTTGGTGTGCTAACCGAACAGCTTGCGCTCGAGGGTTTCCCAGGCGGCGCGGTCCTCCGGATTACGCAGCCCGAGCTGTCGCTGGAGCTGGACAGCGTTGACGGCGGACTTCCCCCGATGGCAGTTGTTCAAAAACAGCAGCGTCAGGCCGGACTCCTGAGAGGCATTGTTAATGGCGGGAATCCACTCGGCGAGTTCGTCCCCGGAGTACAGGTAGTCGTAGCGCTCGCCGGGCGTGTCGTGCCGCCACCACTTGGCTGCGTTTCGGCCGTGGAAGCGGAAGTAGCCGATGCCGTTGGTCACCAGGGAAGTCTTATCCGTGGGCAGCCTTGGAAGCGCCGGCAGGTCGACGTTGACGAAGCCCAGATCGTGCTCTGCCAGAAACTCGAACAACTCGGGCTGGTACCACCCCTGATTCCGGAATTCAACGTGCAGCGGGATCTCGCCGGGGACCGCCTCGCGCAAGGCTTCCAGGTGCCGGCAGCTTTCCTCGCTGCGCTTGAAGGAGTATGGAAACTGTGCCAGCAGCGTCGCCAGACATCCCGCCTCTACAAGCGGTTGAATTCCTGAGAGGAACGGCTCGACCGTCTCCGCAAGCTTTCCCCGCTGGTGGGTCATCTCCGCGGGCACCTTGACAGTAAACAAAAACTCATCCGGGTCCACCTTGCGCACCAGGGCCTCCATCATCCGGGGCGAGGGAACACGGTAGTACGTGGCGTTTATCTCCACGGAGTCGAACTGCCGGGCGTAGTAGCCTAGCCACTCCCTCTGCGGCAGGCCTTGTGGATAGATCGTTCCCACCCAGTCCTTGAAGCTGTAGCCTGAAGTGCCAATACGGATCTCGGAGTCCAACAGCATCGCCTCCCGGACATGGTATGTGCCCGCCTGAGATAGCTTAGCTCTGTGCAGCGCTGGGCGCCATCCGGACAGACATCTTCTGGAAGACACGTCTGAGGGGCTACCCGACCTTGGTACGCCCCCTAGTTCCAGTGGGGGAAACCATGAGATCCAGAGGAAGACGGGAGTTGGGGGCAGCGGATCAGGCCTTGTGCGCAGGTGGCGGGAGCTTGGCTTTGTTCTGTTCCGCACGCTATAAACGGGGCCGGGGAGGGAGTGAATGGAGACAGGCCGCAGGCAGCTCAGAGCGATAATGTTCACCGACATTGTCGGTTACAGCGCCGTTGTGTATCGAGACGAGAGAGTGGCCTTGGAGCTACTGGAGGAACACCGAAGGCTGCTTCGTCCGCTATTTGAGCAGCACGGCGGCCGGGAGGTCAACACAATGGGCGACGCCTTCCTGGTGGAGTTCTCCAGTGCCCTGGATGCCGTACTGTGTGCGCTGGACAGTCAACGGGCGCTCCAAGAGCGTAACCAGCGGGAGGTAGAGGAGCGGTTGATACGCGTGCGCATTGGTGTCCATCTTGGGGATGTCGTCCACCACAATGGCGATATATACGGCGACGGCGTGAATATAGCCTCTCGCATCGAGCGCCTGGCCGGCCGCGGGGGGATCTGCGTGTCGCGGCAAGTGTACGACCAGGTGCGGGGCCGCGTGCCGGCCTACTTCATCAG
>JAWOCQ010000097.1:0-9282 GCA_046483725.1 Candidatus Bipolaricaulota bacterium | reverse complement strand
TGGAAAAAGGTAAGAAGATAGGCGACTACCATAAAGGTGAGATCTCTATGAGCGATCTGGAGGCTTCGATCGTCAGGGGCAGGTTGGCACTGGACAAGGAGCCCCAGTAACCGGTGGGGAAGCCGGAAGGGAGAGGAGGGGCGATGGGAGGAAAGAAGGTCTTGCTGGACTGCGATCCTGGTCATGACGATGCTGCAGCAATCATGCTTGCCTGCGCCAACGACGAGATCGACGTGCTTGGCATTTCCACGGTGGCGGGCAATCAGACGTGTGCCAAGACCTTTAGAAATGCCCTAAGTGTGCTGGCACTGATCCGGGAAGAGATTCCCGTGGCCAAGGGTTGCGAAGGACCTTTACTGCGCGAGCTTACGACTGCACATCAGATCCATGGTGAGACAGGGCTCGACGGGGCCACGCTCCCGAGCGACATCCCGCCCCCTTGTCAGAAGCACGCTGTGCAACTGATAACGGAAACCTTGCTCTCTTGTGAGGAGAAAGCGTACGTCGTGGCCACCGGGCCCTTGACCAATATTGCTGTCTCCCTGCTGGTGGCCCCGGAGATCAGACAGAAGATCGAGGCATTCGTGCTGATGGGAGGGGGCGTGTTCGACTCCAACATTACGCCGGCTGCGGAGTTCAATATCTATGTCGATCCTGAGGCCGCAAGGATTGTCTTCGAGTCCGGTGCCCGGATCACCATGGTGGGGCTGGACGCGACCAACAAGGCGGTCCTTACCTACGAGGACATTCACGCCCTGAAGGAGCGCGGGGGACGGGTCTCCACGGTGACTTCGGATTTGCTCATGTACTATGCGAGGGCAGTAGAACGAGCAGTGGGCATAGGAGGGGCGCCGTTGCATGACGCGTTGGCGGTGGCAGCTGTTATTGACCTGGAAATTGTCGACACCAGGCGGCTGCATGTAGAGGTGGAGACGCAGGGGGAGCTAACCAGGGGGGCGACGGTAGCGGACGTGAATCGCGTCACTGGCCGGGAACCGAACGCGGACGTGGCCTTTGAATTGGACCTGCCTCGTTTTAAGGACTTCATGTTCGAAGCCTTGTTCAAGCTAGATGAGAGATGGGACTGATCGCCGTATTAGCCAGCATCAATATGGACCTGGTCACCGAGGTCGAGCGCCTTCCCCGGTCTGGGGAGACGGTGCAGGGAACAAGTTTCGCTCGGTATTGTGGAGGGAAAGGGGCGAACCAGGCCGTAGCAGCCGCCCGCCTGGGAGGGGAAGTGCTCTGCTTTGGCAAGGTAGGGCAAGACCTGTGGGGAGACGAACTGGTGAAGGCGCTGGAAGGTGACATGGTTGATGCCCAGTACGTCGAGCGTGAAGAGGACTTCCACTCAGGGGTCGCCTGCATTTCCGTATCCAAGAACGGGGAGAATGCCATCGTCTATGTCGGGGGGGCAAACGCGACGGTGGACCCCGGCTACATCGAGCGCGTGTGGCAGTGGGTGGTCGGGGCGGAGGTCCTGCTTATCCAACTGGAGGTCCCACTGGAGACAGTCGGCTACGTCTTGAGGCACCTGCCCCCGGACGGACCCCGCGTAATTCTCGATCCGGCCCCGGCCATGGATCTCTCCTCGCTGCCGCTGACTCGGGTTGACATAATCACCCCCAATAGGCGGGAGCTAGTCGCTCTGACCAACGAGAGCTCCCTGGAGCCGGCCGCGGAGCTGCTGTTGAGGCGAGGGGTGGGTTGTGTGGTGTGCAAGCTGGGCGAGGAGGGCGCCTATGTGGCGGACAAGGACGGGGTATTCCGCATGCGGCCCTTCGTTGTTCAAGCGGTGGACACCACAGGGGCAGGAGACGCGTTCAATGGGGCCCTAGGGGTGATGCTAGAAGAGGGCCGCTCGCTCGGAGAGGCGATCAGGTGGGCAAACGCAGCTGGGGCGCTTGCCGCAACTCGCAAGGGGGCTCACACTTCACTGCCCGAGCGCAAGCGCGTGGAGGAACTCCTGGCCAGCGGGGGCCATTGGTCAGCTGACGGCGGTTAAGGACAGCCCATCAGTTCAGCTACACCGTGGGTAGGGGACACAGCGATACCGGTCCGTGCATCGCTCAGGCGCACTCAGTATCCGAGTTCGGCGGCCGCTTCTCTCAACACTGTGGCGGAACGGTCCAGGGGCTGTTGTTCGTCGAGGGCTAGGGGGAGCGGCGAACTCGATTGACAACTAGGATGCGCCCAGCACGAGCCAGGATGTAGGACTAGAGTGGAGCGAGACAGAGTGCCCTCTGTGGAGGGCGGTCAGGTGATGTCGCGGCGACGGAAGATGACGCCGGCCAGAGCGACGAACAGAGCGAAGTAGGCGGCAAGGACGGCCGCGGCTTGCCCCACGGGGACCGTACGCAACACTAGCCCCTGGACATCGGCGAAGTGCTGCGCGAGCGCGGTGGCGTTTGCCCCTGGCAGCCCCGCCCGAAGCACCTCGGCCATACGCTCGGGCATGGGCAGGGCGACCGCCAGCTGCTCGAGGAGGAGTTGGTAGACGAGCCCAAGGCCGATGGCCAGCCCGGTGCCCCGAAAGGCCACCGCGAGGAGAATCCCCAAGGCGCTCCACGTCAACAGGATCAGCCAACCGGTCCCCAGCCCGGCTGCTATTGTGCCGACCGCAGGGAGCCCAAAGGACTCCCCCTCCAGGCCGGCGATGCCTAGGCTACACACCAGCGCAGTGAGGAAGTAAGCAATGGTGAACAATAGTGCCACTATCCCCACCCCAGCTAGCTTGCTGGCCCCGAGCGTAAGGCGTGACGAGCGCTGGGTAGTGATCGTCTTCAGCGTGCCCCACCTATACTCGCTCCCCATGGTGAGCACCCCGAGGATCAGTGCCAGCGTCCCGCCGACTCCGGCGACGCCGCTCACAGAACTGGCCACGAACCCCCGCGGCAGGAGGCTGGCCCGGTACACAGCCACCTGGCCGGGGGTGGGGGCCGAGCCTTCGATGTCCAGGCCGAGGAGGATGTACGGAAACAAGTAGCTGAAAAGCGCCATCGTGGCGAACAACACTGCAAACAGCACCCACACCGCAGGGCGCTTTGCCAGCTTGAGAAGTTCAGCCCGCAGTGCACCGCTCACCAGGAGTCCTCCTCCTGGGTGAGCTCCAGGAATACGGCTTCAAGGGAGTCCTGGATCGGCCGCAGTTCGTGTACCTCCACGCCGGCGGCGATCAGCGCACTGTTGAGGGCGCCTGCCCGCTCGGGAGGCATGGTAAGTTCCAGCCGATCGGCGGCCACAACGACGTCGGTGACGCCGGAGAATTCAGCACACACCCGCTGAGCAACGTCGAGGGGCTCCCCAACGACAATCAGCCGCCCGCGACCCCGCAGGTCCGCCAGAGGGCCCTCGGAGACCAACCGCCCGCGATGGAGGACGCCCACGCGGTCGCAGACCTGCTCAACTTCTCCCAGCAAGTGGCTGCATAGGAGCACCGTGCGCTCGCCCGTGCCCAAGGAGCGGATCAGGCCACGCATCTCGGCCATGCCCTTGGGGTCAAGACCGTTGGTGGGCTCGTCGAAAATGAGTAGCTCCGGGTCCTTAAGTAAGGCCGCTGCCACACCCAGCCGCTGCCGCATCCCCAGCGAGTAAGTCTTAACCTTTGACTTGGCCCGGCCGGCTAGTTCCGCTGTGTGGAGGACCTCGTCGATCCGGTCTTCACTGACGCCGCAGTAGCGCGCAAGCACGCGCAGGTTGTCCCGGCCGGAAAGGTAGGGGTAGAAAGCCGGCTCCTCCACCAGTACCCCCAGGCGAGACAGCCCGGCCGTCTGCCCCGGAGGAACACCCAAAACGGTCGCCGTGCCCGCAGTCGGCCGCACCAGGCCCAGGAGTATGCGCAGCGTTGTGGTCTTGCCTGCACCGTTTGGGCCGAGCAGCCCGTACACCTCGCCCCGGCGTACCTCTAGATCGAGCGCATCCACGGCGAGGATCTCGCCGAAGCGTTTGGTCAGTTTGCTGGTGGCGATCACCAGAGACATCCTTGGACCACTCCTGTACTTGGCCGGTTGACGCTGTACAGCTCCCACATCGCCTGTTCAGCGTATGCTACTACGAGGAGGTCTACGCAGGCCAATTCACGAAGGAGCGACGCACGACTTCCTTACATAATCCACTGAAAGGCGTCTGCGCTATACTGCGCTGCACGGAAGTCGACTAGAACGAGCTGGGGGAGGCAGGCCTGACGGCTGTCCTGCAAGAAGGGGCGAGCTCATGCAGCCGTTCAGCGTCCGCAGCACCCCCAACCTACTCCCAGCGGGGCCAGTGGGGGCGGAAACAATTGGGCCAGGCCAGGCAGGGCGTCGTTGGGCTTGAGCGGCTGCGCAGCGCTGTTTTCGCCCCCATGGGGCGCGGAGAACGGCGAGACTGGGCAAAGGCAGTGAGTCGCCGGCGGCAGCGGGGGGCACAGCAGGGGAAAGGAGGAGGCATGCGCTACGTGAGGCTCGGACGGTCAGAACTCGAGGTTTCTTCGCTGGGGCTGGGAACGCTTCCCCTGGGCGGAAGATACGGCCCCCCCAGTCCCCAACAAGCGGACCGCGTGGTGGGCCGGGCACTGGATCTTGGGGTCAACCTGTTCGACACAGCGCCTAACTACGGACAGGTCGAGGAGCTATTGGGGCGCGCCCTCGGACATCGACGAGGCGAGGTCGTTATCGCCACCAAAGGGGGCACCGCCCGCGATAAGAAGGGACGTCTGACTAACGACGCTCAGCCGGAGGCGCTGGAGGAGGCGTTGAACAGGAGCCTCAAGCGCTTGGGGACCGAGTGGATAGATCTCTACCAGCTCCATCTTCCCGATCCGACTACGCCGGCCGAGCTGACCTGGGAGGCCCTGCAAGAGTTCGTCCGCGAGGGCAAGATCCGCTACATCGGGCTGTCCAATTTCTGGGAAGCGGACCTGGATGCATGGCCCGATGATCCGACCACTGTCGCCAACCAGCTTCCGTACAACTTCCTCTATCGGGACATCGAGGCCGGACTCGTGCAACGCTGCGCCGAGCGCGACCTCGGCGTACTCGCCTACCAACCCCTGCTCAGTGGCCTCCTGACGGGAGGCATTCCCGATACAAGCGGCCCAGGAGACCACCGCGCCGACCACCCCCAGTTCCAGGAGACAGCACAGAGCTGCGTGGCGCTTATGGACAAGCTTCGGCCTCTGGCCGATGAGCTACAGCTGACCCCAGCCCAGCTGGCCCTCGCTTGGGTGGTATCCGGTCCCGGTGTGAGCTGCGCCCTGGCTGGGACGCGTCGCCCCGAACACCTGGAGCCGCTCGCCCGCGCCGCCGAGAGGGGACTCTCGGCAGAAGAACGGGCGGCAGTGGCTGAAATACTCGCCAAGACACACGTAGAGATCGTGCGCACGGTTCCCATGCCGGTGGAGGAAGTGCTGACCGGGCCGTATGGCCCTGTGGCTCGACTGGCCATGGGAATCAAGTTCCGTGCCCCAGAAGGCATCCAGGCCGGCGATCAGGTGAACATGGACATAGTCACCGGTCGCTTGAACGGGGTCAGATCTTGAATGTGGTAATCACTCTGGGGGCAAGTGTCTCACATGCGACAGTCCGGGAGCATCTGATTACCACATTCAAGATCTGACCCCCCGGTGGTCACTCCAAAAGGAGGCAACGTGACAAGGTTCATGGCGCTCGCTCTGGGCGCGTTCGCCGCGGTCATCGCCGCCGGCAGCGGCCTCACGCAGAGTACTGTGGAGGTCCTGGTTCACGTGACCATGGACGGCGAGTCCACTGATGCCATGGTGGTCACCACTTCCGCCTACGGACGAACTCAGGTGGCGTATAACGAGGTGCGGCAGCCGGGGCTCGTACGGCTCTCCCTATCCCCAGGCAACTACGCGCTACGCGTAGAACGGGGGGCAGGGTTCACCAGCGCCGCCG
Source organism: Candidatus Bipolaricaulota bacterium (assembly GCA_046483725.1). Lineage (GTDB taxonomy): Bacteria > Bipolaricaulota > Bipolaricaulia > Bipolaricaulales > Bipolaricaulaceae > T3SED10-47. Next base: position 3,388 of record JAWOCQ010000097.1, on the reverse strand, counting down.
TCGAGCGCCAGATTACAGTCTACCGCGGAAGGCCGCTGGAGCTTTCGGTGGACCTCACGCGGGCCTTCTCCCCGGCTGCAAGCTGGGGCTATTACTCCGCCGACCTCCACATACACAGCAGCGCAAGCTGGGATGGGTTCACACCGCCAGACCAACTCGTAGCTGTGCAGCTGGCAGCCGATTTGGACGTGGGTTGCATTACCGATCACAACACCATCGCCGGGCACGTGTCCTTTACCTCAGCGGCCGAGGCCCGTGGTTTCCCGGTGATCTTGAGCGAGGAGATCACCTCCCTCGATGGCCACTGGAACGCGTTCCCGCTCGACAGCGTCGTTGACTATAATCTGAGGAAGACGCCGACAGACTATTTCACCGAGGCCCGCGCCGCAGGAGCGCAGCAGATCCAGGCGTGCCACCCGATGCATCCTCTGTTCGGCTACTTTCACCTGCAGGGCCGGCCCAAATACGACGACACGTTCGACTTAGTGGAGATCTACAGCCGCGAGTTCTCCCGGGAAGACACGCGCACCATCGAGCGGCTGTACGAGCTTTGGAACGAGGGCTACCGCTACGTCGCCGTCGGGGTCAGCGATGACCACAACTGGCGGACCCTGACCAGGCAGGCAGGCCGGGCCCGCACCTATGTGCACCTGGAAGGTGAGCTCACGGTGGAGGGATGGCTGGACGCGCTGGCCGCAGGGAGAGCGTACGCCACCTATGGGCCGCACGTTAAGTTCACCGCACAAGAGGGAACGGCCCTGCCCGGGGACACGGTGACGCTGACGGATGGGGAGGCATTCGAACTCGCGGCCGAGGTGGTGCTTGTGCCTCGCCATGGTCAGCGGGCGCTGTCCCGGGCGCGCGTCATCAGAAACGGCGAGGTGGTCGAAGAGGTCGCGCTCACGGGCGATCGGGCCACGGTCAGCTGGACCGATCGGCCAACCGCCGACGCATGGTATGCCCTGACCGTGCAGGCGGACGATGGCGACCGGGCCCACTCCAACCCGATATGGGTGACGGTCACGCAGGACTAGTGGGCTCCAGCGCCTCGCCGTGAGCCTCGCGACTCAGAATTGGCGCAAGAAGCGCGGATCGTTCTGCAGAAATAGGCGGATGTCCTCAATGCCCCAGCGCAGCATGGCCATCCGCTCCACCCCCAGACCGAAGGCAAAGCCCGTGTACCTCTCGGGGTCGTAGCCCACCTCATCCAGGACCAGCGGGTCGACCATCCCTGCACCCATGATCTCCAGCCAGCCGCCATGGTGACGCCCCGTTGCAGCCTGGCCCCGGGGCCGGATGTGGACCTGAGCCGAGGGCTCGGTGAACGGGAAGAAATCAGCGGCGAAGCGCATTTCATACTCGGGACCGAAGAAGACGCTCACAAACTCACCTATGATCCACTTCAGATGGGCCATGGACAGGCCCTCCTCCACCCACAGAAGCTCCACCTGGTGAAACACCTGAGCATGAGTAGCGTCGGGATTGTCCCGGCGGTAGCACTTGCCGGGGCAGATGATCCGCACCGGCGGCTGCCGCTCCTTCATCACCCTAATCTGCACCGGAGAAGTGTGGGTCCGCAGAAGGAGCCCCTCGTCCACATAAAAGGAATCCCACTCGTCCCGCGCCGGGTGATCGGCGGGGATGTTCAGCGCCTCGAAGTTATAGTAGTCGGTCTCCACCTCGGGCCCGGCAGCCACATCGAAACCGAGCTTGAGGAAGATATCCTCGATCTCCAGCCGCACCTGGGTGAGCGGATGAAGGTGCCCCACTGGCCGCCACATGCCGGGCAAGCTCAGGTCATAGCGCTCCGCGGCAAGCCTGTTCTCCACCTCCAGCTTTTCCAAGGCGCGGCGGCGTTCCTCGAGGCCCTGACTCACCTCTTGCTTCAGGGAGTTGAGGACCTTACCGGCCTCGGCCCGCTGTTCGCTGTCCAGTTCCTTCATCCTGCTCATGAGGGCCGTGACCTTGCCCTTGCGCCCCAGAAACCGTACCCGCAACTCCTCCAACGCCTCAGGATCCTGGGCCGAGGGAAGTGATTCCGCCCACTGCCGACGGACCTCGTCGACCTCACCCCGCAGCTGTTCCAGTGCCATGGCCCGAATTATAGGTGCGAACCGGCTTCTTTGACAACAAAGTGCAAGATCCCTAGAATCACTTCGATGGACGTTGAGAATGGGATAGAGAGATTTACCCGGTTCTTGCGGGCCAGCCGGTTCAACGTCACCGAAGCACGCCGACGGGTGGCCCATGAGGCCCTGTGCATGGAAGGTCACTTCGAGGCAGCCGAGCTATGGGCGCGTCTGCAAAAGAGCTCCAATATCTCCTTCTCAACCGTGTACCGCACCCTGAGCCTTCTGGTGCAAGCAGGGCTCCTCCGGGTGATCGACCTCGGCGATCCTCACGCGCACTTCGAGGCGGCCGACGAGGCTCACCATGAACACCTGGTATGCTCCCGCTGCGGACATGTGGTGGAGGTAGAGGACGAATCTCTAAACCAAGCCATCGGCGAGGTGGCCCGCGTGAGAGGCTTCCAACCCGAGGGGCACAGCCTGCGGGTGTTTGGCCTATGCAAAAAGTGCAGGCAGGGAGGATAGGGACGTGGACTACATAGAACGCAGAGTGGCCCTTGCACCTCATGTCAAGGACGAGGGGTTGGACGCCTTCGTGATAATCAACGCGGGAAACTCTGACCGTGCCAACCAATACTACCTCACGGGGTTCACCGGAAGCTTGGGCATCGTGTGGATAGGGAGGGAAGCTTGGATGGCGACGGACAGCCGCTATACCGAACAAGCCACTGGACAGGTAGGAGAGCTCCCCGTACGGAAAATCGAGGGCCAGTGGAGCGTGTGGCTCGCGGAGCAGCTTCAAGCTATGCAGGTCCGCCGAGTGGGCCTGGCAGCGGCCCACGTGACCGTGAAGGTCCTGCAAGATCTGCAGGCCTCTTGCCAGGATGTAGAAATCGTTCCCACAGAAAGCTGGGTGGACGAGGCCCGGCGGGTGAAGGAAGCGGAGGAGATTGAGCGCGTTGCGAACGCAGCCCAGCTCACCGACAGGGGGCTTAGGTGGATCCTGGGGCGTATTCGGCCGGGTATGCCCGAGCGAGAGGTGGCACTGGAGCTGGAGACATGGTACCGAAGGCAGAGGGCTGACGCAGTGGCCTTCGATCTCATCGTAGCCTCGGGGCCGCACAGCTCGCGGCCGCATCACCGCCCCGGCGACAGAAGCCTGACCGACGGCGAGGTGCTGTTGTTCGACATCGGCGTACAGCTGGAGGGGTATTGCTCGGACCTCACCAGGGTGGTGGCCATAGGCCAGGTACCGCCCCGCGTGCACGAGGTTTACGAGCAAGTGCTAGCGGCGAACCAGGCGGGGTTGGAGGCGGTGC
>JAWOCQ010000089.1:0-11129 GCA_046483725.1 Candidatus Bipolaricaulota bacterium | reverse complement strand
CGCACGCCATGCCTTCCAGCATCGCCATCAGTCGAGCGGTCGAATGAGCGGGGCGCCGATGGATGACCAACGCCGGCCGCAGATGAGCAGCGAGGAATTCCGCCAGTGGGGGAAACTCTTGGTGGACTGGATCGCCGATTACTGGGAGCAGGTGGAAGCCTTTCCGGTCCGCTCGCGTCTGCGACCCGGGGACGTGCGGGCTGCGCTTCAGGCTTCGCCGCCGGAGGCAGGCGAGAGCTTCGACACGATTTTGCGGGATGTAGAGAGGGTCATCCTCCCTGGGCTCACCCACTGGCAGTCCCCGGGGTTCTTCGCCTTCTTTCCGGCCAACGTGTCCGGCCCGTCGGTGCTGGGCGAGCTCCTGGCCGCAGGGCTGGGCGTGCAGGGAATGCTCTGGGCCACCAGCCCGGCCTGTACCGAGCTGGAAACGCATGTACTTGATTGGTTGGCGGACATGCTGGGCCTTCCGGAGGGGTTCAGGTCTTCAGGCGCGGGGGGAGGTGTTATCCAAGATTCTGCTTCCAGTGCCACTCTGTGTGCGGTTCTGGCCGCACGGGAACGTGCCGAGGGGATGGCCTGTCGAGACAAGGGTCTGAAGCTGCCCTTGGTGGCCTACGCATCGAAGGAGGCGCATTCGTCGGTGGAGAAGGCGGCGGCTATAGCGGGCCTTGGCGGTGAGCGGCTTCACCTGGTGGAGGTGGACGAGCGCTTTGCCATGCGGCCGGAAGCTTTGGCTGAGGCCGTCAAGCGGGACCGAAGGGCGGGCCTCCATCCCTTTTTTGTCTGCGCAACCGTGGGGACGACCTCGTCGCTGGCCATGGACCCCGTACACGAGGTGGGGCGGCTGTGTGCTCGTGAAGGGATGTGGCTGCATGTGGACGCGGCCATGGCCGGGGTTGCGGCGCTCTGTCCTGAGCACCGCTACCTCCACGAGGGGTTGGAGTTGGCGGATAGCTACTGCGTCAATCCCCACAAGTGGATGCTCACTAATTTCGACTGTGACTGCTTTTACGTGGCGGACAGGGAACCGCTGGTGGGTGCGTTGACTGTTCTTCCGGAGTACTTGCGAAATATGCCCAGCGAGTCCGGGCAGGTGATCGACTATCGTGACTGGCAGATCCCTCTGGGCCGGCGGTTCCGGGCGCTGAAGCTATGGTTCGTGATTCGGTACTTCGGTGTGAGCGGCCTGCGGCAGCTGGTGCGCACGCACGTGGAACTTGCCCGTGAGTTCGCCGAGTGGGTGGACGCCCATCCCCGTTTTGAGTTGGCGGCGCCGGTATCGTTGAACCTTGTGTGCTTTCGGCACGTGGGCGGTGAGGAGGAAAACCGCCGCCTCCTAACGCAGATCAACGGCTCAGGACGGGTCTACCTTACTCACACCGTGCTGGACGGTCGGTTCGCTCTGCGGATGTGTATAGGGCAGGCGCGCACCCAGCGTAGCAACGTGGAATCGGCGTGGGAGCTGATCCGGAAAGCAGCTGGGGATCTGTGAATCGTAGTCTTAGCTCGTGGGTCTTGCCGGGAGGCGGTGGCGGGGCGTCCTAAGGAGCGGTTAGAGGGTTGGATTTCTGAGTTTGGGAACAAGTCAAAACCCGCTCAGGCGGCATGTTCACACGCGTGAGCGGACAGAAGGAGGGACACCTTGCCTTCGCTATTTCCCGCGATGCTCGTGGCCCTGGTTGCCGGCATGGCCATCGCTGTGCAGTCGCTTTTCTCCGGCATGATCGGGAGTCGAGTCGGCGCGGCGGAGAGCTCATTCATTGTCCACCTGGGGGGGTTCATGCTGTCCGGGGTGGTACTCCTGTTAATCCGCGGTGGGGCCATCTCCCAGTGGCATACTGTGCCCTGGTACGCGCTGACGGCCGGTTTCCTGGGTGTGGTGATTGTGGCTTCGGTCAGCTTTGCTGTCCCCCGCCTGGGGCTCGCCCCCACGCTGACCTTGGCCATCGTGGCGCAGCTCTTGCTGGGGGCCCTCCTGGACCACTTCGGGTGGCTCGGAGCGTCTCCACGGCCGCTGGATGTGTTCCGGATAATTGGGCTAGCGTCCGTGGCTGGCGGCACGTGGCTTGTTGTACGCTGAGGGCTCACGGCCTGGGCGCGGGATCAGCTTGGCTGTAGGTCCCGCGTAGTCGAAATGGAGGAAGCGAACGTGAAACAAGCGAAGTTCGATATGCGGACTTCGATGGCGGTTGCAGTGATGCTGCTTCTGTGGGCGTCGGCCTTTGCGGCAATCCGCAGCGCACTCTCGGCCTTTCCTCCCGGCGAGTTGGCGTTGCTGAGGTTTCTCGTGGCGTCGGCTACGCTGGGGGCGGTCAACGCTATACGGCGCGCTCCTCTGCCGCGGCGACAGGATCTGCCCATGATCATGTTGCTTGGCTTCTTGGGGATAACGGTGTACCACGTGGCCTTGAACTACGGTGAGGTGATAGTCACAGCGGGCGCGGCCAGCCTGCTCATCTCTTCGGCGCCCGTGTTCACAGCGTTGTTGGCGGTCGTTGCCCTCGGTGAGCGCCTTGGCCTCCGCGGCTGGGCGGGGATCATCATCAGCTTCGCTGGAGTTGCGTTGATCACCTTGGGCGAGGGGGAGGCATTCCGCCTGGAGCCGCGGGCGCTGGTGATATTGCTAGCTGCCATCTCGGCCAGCGTGTACAGCGTATTGCAGAAGAAGGCCATTCTCCGCTATCCGCCTCTGGCCTTCACCTCCTACGTGATCTGGGCGGGCACGATCCCTATGCTGGCGTTTCTGCCGGGGCTCCTGCCCACAGTGCGTGCCGCGCCGTGGGACGCTTTGGCTGCCGTGCTCTACTTGGGGGTGTTTCCGGGGGCGATCGCCTATGTTCTGTGGGTATACGGACTGAACAAATTGCCAGCCTCCAGGCTGTCCAGTTTCTTATACCTGAATCCTGTGTTCGCCATCGGAATTGCCTGGTTGTGGTTGGGGGAGATACCTACCTGGCTGACCCTTGTCGGCGGTGCCGTTGCGGTCTCGGGGGTTGTGTTGGCGAACGCCCGCCGCCGGCAGCGCGCCCGAGTTCTTGGATGATGGAGCGAAGACTGATAGTGTGCGTTGAGGTAAGGACATGTCAGCTGAGCAAGGTATCGTTTTTGGTGTGCTAGCAGGGGCCCTAGCCCTGTTCGTATGGGGGAGATGGCGGTATGACCTGGTGGCCTTGCTTGCGCTTGTAGCGGCCACTGTGGCAGGCGTTGTACCCGCGGGGGAGGCATTTGCGGGCTTTGCCCACCCGGCGGTTATCACTGTGGCCGCAGTTCTTATTATCAGCAGGGGGTTGGCCGGTTCGGGCATCGTTGACGCGCTGGCCGGTCTGATGTCCCGTGTGGGAGAGAGGCTCACGGTGCAGGTTCTGGCCTTGACCAGCCTGGTGGCCGCGCTGTCGGCGTTCATGAACAACGTGGGGGCTCTGGCCCTCTTGCTTCCCGTGGGAGTGCGGATGGCCCGGACCGCGGGGCGCCCCCCGTCGACCCTGCTCATGCCGCTGGCGTTCGGTTCTCTCCTAGGCGGCCTGATGACTCTTATAGGTACCCCGCCCAACATAATCGTCGCTTCCTTCCGTGCGGAGCGTGCAGGGATCGCTTTTCGGATGTTCGACTTCACCCCGGTGGGAGCCGGGATCGCTTTGGCCGGGGTGCTGTTCGTCGCCTTGTTGGGCTGGCGCCTTGTCCCCAAGAGAGAGGGGCCGGCCTCACGGGAGGAGCTATTTGAGATCCGTGACTACCTCACCGAGGTGCGACTTCCCGAGGAGGGGGAGGTGGTGGGGAAGTCCCTCCGTGAACTGGAGCAGGGAGTGGAAGGGGGTTTCTCAGTTGTAGGTCTGGTCCGGGGTGATGATCGCCGGCCTGCACCTTCTCCGTACGAAAGGCTCACAGGCGGTGATGTGCTGATGGTTGTCGCCGACTCGGAGACGTTGAAGGAGCTCGTGGACAAGCTAGGCCTGGAGATGGTGGGAGACGTCGAACTCGGGGAGGAGGACCTCCGCTCGGATGAGGTCAGCGTGACGGAGGCGGTGGTCATGCCCGAGGGGTTGATGGCGGGCCGCTCGGTGGCCCAGTTGAGGCTGCGCAGGCGATTTGGGGTGAACCTGCTGGCCGTCGCCCGACGCGGAGCACGTCTGCAGCAGCGGCTGGCCGAGGTGCGCTTTCGTCCCGGGGATGTGCTGCTCCTGCAGGGGAGGGAAGACCTGCTTCAGGAAGCGCTGCAGCGCCTGGGATGCCTGCCGCTGGCGGAGAGAGGGCTGACCTTAGGCCAGCCGCGGAGGATGCTCCTTGCCGGAGGGCTGTTTGCATCAGCATTGGGCGTGGCGGCGGCAGGCTTGATTCCGGTCCCAGTGGCCTTCCTGGCTGCGGCCGTGGGTATGGTGCTGGCTGGGCTCATCCCACTGCGAGAGTTATACGACAGCGTCGACTGGCCGGTGATCGTGCTCCTGGCGGCGATGATCCCCATTGGCTACGCGCTGGAGTCCACAGGGGGGGCGGGGTTAATCGCTGATGGATTGCTGCGGGTGGGCGAACGGCTTCCGGCGTTTGTCTCTCTTGGGCTCGTGTTCCTCGGTACCATGTTCCTGTCCGACTTGGTGAACAACGCAGCTGCCGCCGTGCTCATGGCCCCCATCGCCGTCAGTGTGGCCGGCGGCCTGGGTGTGTCCGCAGATCCGTTTCTGATGGCGGTGGCGGTGAGCGCATCGTGCGCGTTTCTCACCCCCATAGGACACCAGTCGAACACTTTGGTCATGGTTCCCGGGGGCTATCGGTTCGGCGATTATTGGCGGATGGGGCTGCCGCTTGAGCTGATCATTGTGGCCGTGGGATTGCCGCTGATCGTGTGGGTCTGGCCTCTCTGAGGGGCTGCTGGCGCCGACGCGGCAGTCCACCTTTGATGTGACCGATTGCTGGGAGCAGTCTTCGTCTGCCGCCAGCAAGCAAGTCGCGTCCGAGGGGCACTCAAGGCAGCGGTGACGCGAGGAGAGAGATGGTAGTATGCTCCAGCAACGAAACGCGCCGCGGGGCGAGGCACTTCCTGTGGTTGTGTTGAGCTGAGATCCCCTCGGGTGCTGCAGCGCCTGCGCAGCGGGGGGGTATGGAGGAAGGACGGAATGGAGAACGTAGTCATTGCCGGCTCAGGTCCAGCTGGCCTAACAGCTGCGATCTACGCGGCTCGGGCGAACCTCAGTCCGTTGGTCTTCGATGGGCATGTGCGAGGAGGACAGCTGCTGGTTGCGCACTTGGTGGAGAACTACCCTGGTTTCCCCGAGGGGATCTCGGGCATGGAACTGATGCAACGTGTCCGTAAGCAGGCTGAGAGGTTCAGAACGCGCTTTCGTTTCAGCAGCGTCACACATGCGGTGAGGGAAGAACAGCACCTCAAGATAGAGGCGGGCGATGAGGAGATTGTGACCAGGAGCCTGATCATTGCCACTGGCGCTCAAGCGAGACGCTTGCCCATCCCGTCGGAGAGGAGGTTCTACGGTAAAGGAGTATCGGGATGTGCCACCTGTGATGGGTTCTTCTACCAGGACAGGGAGGTTGTCGTTGTGGGCGGGGGCAATAAGGCCATGGAGGACGCAGTCTTTCTCACTCGTTTTGCTTCCAAGGTTATCATTGTGCACCGCCGCGAGTACCTGCGAGCGGATCCCATTGAGGTCGAGAAAGCACGTAAGAACCCGAAGATTGTGTGGATGATCCCCTGGGTCGTGGACGAGATACTGGGTGAGGATTTCGTAGCTGGGATAAGTGTGAGAAACACAGAGACAGGCGAGCAGCGGCTTGTAGAGTGCGCGGGAGTGTTTGTTGCCATTGGGCAGGACCCGAAGTCTGAGGCGTTTCGCGAGGTCTGCCAGATCGACGATGGGGGTTTCATCGTTGTTGAGTCGGGTGGCGTGAGAACGTCGACGCCCGGCGTCTTCGCCTGTGGCGATGTGCGTCGGGGGAGCTATGGACAGGCAGTGGTGGCGGCTGGGGAGGGTTGCATGGCTGCAATGGAGGCCGAACGGTATCTGGGTGTGAGGGAGTGAGTCGGGCGACGAGGTGCTTTGGCCCCTCAAGCTGCTACAGGCCAGACCCCTCTGTGGGGCTCGCTTGCGCTAGGGACGGCAGCTCAAAGACGGCCCACTGTGTTGGAGGTATGGGATGGACAGGGTGATGGTGTACGCAGCGTTCGGGTTGATCATTGGCGCTGGACTAGTACTTCAGGTCGGCCGCCAGGAGGCGGCTCCGCCAAGCGCAGTTGAGGATCTGTCACTGGAGCGGTACATGGGTACCTGGTACGAGATCGCAAGCATTCCCGCCACTTTCCAGCGACGATGCGTCAGACGAACAACTGCCACCTATAGCCTTCTGGACGATGGGACGGTCTAGGTGCTGAATCGCTGTCTCGATGATGAAGGGCGCACGATTGAGGCGCGGGGCAAAGCGTGGACCACGGGGGAGCCGGGTAAGCTGAAGGTGAGCTTCGTGTCGCTATTTGGCTGGTGGCTCTTTCGAGCTCCTTATTGGGTGATTGACCTGGCCCCCGACTACAGCTACGCAGTGGTCGGACACCCCTCGCGCGCCTATGGATGGATCCTCTCTAGGACTCCCACGTTGCCCGAGGATACTCTGGAGGCTGTGTTCGAGCGGCTAGGTGCTCAGGGCTACGACACCGCTCGGCTTCGCATGACCTCTCAGGAAAGCTGACTCCGAGCGGGGACGGTGCCGTGCGGCCAACGGTTTGGCTACTTCAGGACGGCCTGTAGGTCCGTCTGGGGGTTGCTGATGGGTTTGAGGTCATACGCCTGCTGTAGTGCAGAGAGAGCCTCCGGCGCCACGAACGCCGGAAGCGAGGGTCCCAGGCGGATGTCCCTCAGTCCAAGGTGCAACAGGGTCAGCAAAATCCCTACTGCCTTTTGCTCAAACCACGATAGGACAAGCGATAGGGGAAGGTCGTTCACGCCGCAGTCTAGGGCATCGGCCAACGCCAGGGCCGTGCGAATCGCCGAGTAGGCATCGTTGCACTGTCCCACGTCCAGAAGACGCGGTATCCCGGCCACCGTACCGAACTGGAGTTTGTTGAACCGATACTTGCCACAGGCGAGGGTGAGGATGAGGCAGTCATCGGGCACCGCCCGGGCGAAATCCGTATAGTAGTTGCGGCCCGGCTTGGCCCCGTCGCAGCCGCCGATCAAGAATAGATGACGAATGTCTCCGGCGGCTATGGCCTCAAGCAGGGTGCCAGCGGCCTTCTGCAGCGCGTCGCGGCCGAACCCCACCGTGATATGCTTCTGCGGTTCATCCTCGCTGAAGCCTGGGGCATCCAGAGCAGCCTGGATCACTGGGGCGAAGTCTCGGTTGTCAATATGCTGGACACCAGGCCAGGCCACCAGCCCGGAGGTGAAGATCCTGTCCTTGTAGCTTTCCTTCGGCGCCTGGATGCAATTGGTGGTCATGAGGATGGCTCCGGGGAATTCGGCGAACTCCCGGCGCTGCTCCTGCCACGCCCCGCCATAGTTTCCGACTAGGTGGTCAAAGCGTCGCAGCTCAGGGTAGCCGTGGGCCGGGAGCATCTCCCCGTGCGTGTACACGTTGATCCCTGTGTCCTTCGTTTGCTCCAGCAGGGCGTGCAAGTCCTTCATGTCATGACCGGACACGAGAATGGCCTTGCCCTTGCGGGGGGTGATCGGTACCTCGACCGGCTCGGGATGTCCGTAGGTTTCTGTATGTGCGCGGTCCAGGATCTCCATGGCTCGGAGGTTCAGTTCTCCTACCTCCAGCGCTGTGGTCAGCAGTTCCTCGCGCTGGGTGCTTTGTTGGGCAAGGCGCGCCAGAAGCGCGTGGAACCCTTTGTACAGATCGGCGTCTTCATAGCCTAGGAGCCGGGCGTGGTCGGCGTAGGCTGCGGCGCCCTTGAGCCCGTACAGCGCCAGCTCGCCTAAGCCGGCCGCCTCGGCGCCCAGGGCGTCTATGCGCCGGGCAAGTGAGACCTCTTGGGCGAGCGTGTGCAGGGCTTCAAGGTCCGAGGGCTCGCTCCAAGAGAGCTCACCAGGGGCGGGATCCCCTGGGCCGGCGAGGCGCTGAGCGGTGGCCTTCACCTCCGTGGCCCGCTGCAACAGCTCTTGCAGTCGCTCCGGGTCGAAGTTGACGTTTGTCACTGTGGAAAACAGGGCCTCCAACACGAATGCATCCACGCCTTGGTCTTGCTTTCCCTCGGCTGCGGCGCGACGGGCGTACCAGGCGATCTCCTTGGCTGCCTGGACTAGCAGCTCCTGCAGGGCAGAGCTCGTGGGGTCTTTGCCGCATACCCCGTGCGTTGTGCAGCCTGTCCCGTGCGCCGTTTGTTCGCACTGGTAGCAGAACATATTCATGGCGTAACTCCTTTCTTCGTACGCTGGGGATGTGTTATATGTCGGTCCTCTGAGGCGTCTGGCCGAAACACATCGGCCAGCTCGGCCAATGTTGTTTGTTCCAAGTGCGCATGCAGCTCCCGGTTTACTGTCCGCATCAGACTTCCCAGGATGCAGGCCTTACCGTCGCAGACTGGACGGGGAAGAAGGCAGTTGGAGAGCGTGAGGCCTCCTTCTACCGCCCGGTACACGTCAAGCAACGTGATCTTGTCCGGGGGAAGGGCCAGCCTGAACCCCCCCTTCGGGCCGCGGCCCGAGTGAACCAAACCAGCGCCCTTCATCCGCTGGAGGACCTTCGACAGGTGGGCTTGCGAGGCCCCCAGCTCGCCTGCTATGTGAGCGGCGGTCAATCGTCGCTTCGGCTTGGCAGCCAGCAACGCCCCCGCGTGGAGGCCCAGGGAAGCCGCGTCGGAAATGCGCAAGGCAGTCGACATAATGGGAATATTATAGTACGCGAATAACACAATAGCAAAGCTGCTTCACCACCCCCTCTCTGGGACTAATCAGAAGGGGACTTCGTCCTCTTTTTCCGCGGGGGGTTCAGCTTCCTGCTCGCTTGGCTCAGTCTGCTCGGCCTCCAGGCGCTGCGTGACCGACTTCACTTGCATTTCGGCATGGGCGATCTTCTCCCGACAGAGCTCCAGAAGCTGTGCCGCCTCCTCTACCAGCCCGGAGAGCTCGTCGATGTCGGCCTCGCCGCCTTCGATCCGCTCGAGGATTGCGTCCAACCTTTCCACGGCTTCCGTGTAGCTGACATTGGGCGTACCACTGGTTCGTTCCTGCTCGGTCATTGCTCCCCCTCTTCCTTATGGTCGGCTCCCTCGGAGCGCAGGCGCAGTCGGCCTTTGCGAAGCTCCGCGTTCAGATAATTACCGGGCGGCGCTTGCCGCGGCTCGGTGATCACCTTGCCCTCCTCCGAGCGGAGGAGCGCGTAGCCCCTCTCCAGTACCCTGCGTGGGTGCACTAGCTCCAGCCGCCGTGTACGCGTGTGGGCGCGTTCTTGTTCGCGGCCGATGTAAGAGTGTGAGGCGTGAAGCAAGCGCCTGCGGGCCTCGGCCAGGCGTGCCCGCTGCCCCCCCAGCATGTACCCCGTCACTCGAGGAAGCCCGCTTACGCGCGCGGCCAGCTCCTGTTGTGACCTGCGCAGGAGTGAGACCGACCCTTGGATCAGCCGGCGCCGGCTGTGGTGGAGGTCCCTGCGGGCATGGGCCAGGGCTTGTTTGGTGGTTCGCACCAGCCGGTCAGCCCTGCTGACTCTCCAATCGCCCTCGTCGGCCAGACGGCGTCCTACAAGCTCGATTGCCCGCGCGCACGCCCTTGCAGCTCGGTCCATCGTTTCGGTGACTTGGGCTACGACGACCTGTGCCGCCGCGGTCGGTGTCTTGGCCCGCCAGCCCACTTCGTCGAGCACCGAACGGTCGTTTTCGTGGCCGATCCCCACCACGACGGGCAGGGGAAACGCAGCCACCGCTCGTCCCAAGGCCAGCGAGTCGAACCAGCCCAGGTCGGTGCGGGAGCCTCCGCCTCGGCACACCAGAACCACATCGAACTCATGGGTCCGGGAGGCAAACCAGTCAAGCGCCGTCAGCACGGTCTGTTCCGTCTCCCTGCCTTGGACGCGAGCGCCGTGGACGGTCACCTGAAACGCGTACCCCGATTCCTGCAGGGTGTTGAGTACGTCGCGCTCGGCATCGGACCCTTGGCCGGTGATGAGGCCTACTCGCAAGGGGAGGACCGGAAAGGTCAGCCTTCGGTTCTTCTCCAGCAGCCCTTCTGCCGACAGGCTACGCAGGATCTCCTCCCGCCGGCGGGCTGCTTCTCCCAATGTGTAGGCAACATCTAGATCTTGGACGATCACCCGGTAGGCGCCCCACTCGGGATGCAGCTCTACCTGCACCTGGACCCGAACCGTAATTTCATCCTCCAGACGGAATGGATCCCCTTGTCGGGACAGCTTGTCCTGTATGGCCTGCCTTTGCCGTCCGAACAGGACGGCGTTTACCTGGGCCAGGGTCCGGCCTTCCTCATCCCGGTCCACCAGCTGGAAGTCGATCACCTGTTTGTGTGCAGACTTGGAGAAGCCGGTGATTTCCCCCACCAGCCACACCGGAGCCGGGAACGCTTGCGCCAGCGCGGCGCGCGCTTCGGCGTTCAGTCGGGAGACGGTGTAGTGATCTTCGTCCGTGCTTTTCTTTGTTTCGTAGAGCTCGACGGTGGCGTGGTCGAACTCGAAGCCCGCCGGGTGGAGAAGGTCGACCAGCTGGACTACCTGGGTGGGAGGAACTGTCCAGATTTTCTCCTGGGGGTGCCATTTTCGGCCGGGCACCCCTTTGACCATCTCCACCAATCGAGGGTCATATTCAAAGGACACCTGCAGGAATCCGTCTTTGTGGGTTACCTGCCTTGCCACCGCTCCTCCCTAAACACGAAAAGCTCTACAAAAACCGTACCTTACCGTCGGCCATGGGGCAAGTCAGTTTGGCCGCTTGCCGGTAAGGATGGGGGAGTGAGACGGGAGGGGCATCAGCGGTATAATAGCGGGCGAGCCGAGGTGGCGGAATTGGCAGACGCGCGGGACTCAAAATCCCGTGGCCCTAGAGGCCGTGTGGGTTCGACCCCCACCCTCGGCACCACCAACCGCTAACCACGCACCACGAACGACGTCCCACTTACCACAAACCACCTACCACAAACCACTTCCCCAATAGGATAGGCATATCGAAATTGCTACTGCTAGCT
>JAWOCQ010000012.1:0-11834 GCA_046483725.1 Candidatus Bipolaricaulota bacterium | reverse complement strand
CTTGACCTTCAGTACGCCAACGTGCATCTACTCGGGTTGGACCTCTTCCATGGAATAGATCTCCAGCACATCGCCTTGCTGTACCTCGTCGAAGTCACGGACGCGAATGCCGCATTCGCGTCCGGACTGCACCTCTCGCACGTCCTGGGCGAACCGCCTTAGCGTTTGAATCTCGCCGGTGTGGACAGCTTCACCATCACGGCGGACCTTGACCGAGCCGCCGCGGATAACGCGCCCGGAGGTAACGGCACAGCCAGCGACGGTACCTACGCCGTCGATGTCGAATATCTGTAGCACCTCCGCTTCCCCCACCTTCTTCTCCACATACTCCGGGCCCGCCAGCCGACGCACTGCACGCTGGACGTCCTCGGTGAGGTCGTAGATGAGGTCGTAGGTGCGGATGGGGATACCGTGGTTCTCAGCCGCTCCACGCGCCTTGTTGTCCACCTTGACGCCGAACCCCAAGACCAGTGGCTGCCCCTCAGTTACAGCGCTCAACAGCAACACGTCGGACTCGGTGATGGTGCCCACACCCTGGTGGAGCACCTGAATCTCTACGCCTTCCTGTTCCACGGAGTTCATCTCGCCGCGGGCGGCCTCCAGCGCCCCCATACTGGGTGCCTTAAGAACGACGTATAGATTCTCGATCTGCGCTTGGGACAGAAGGTCTTCGAAGGTCATGGCGGGGCGTACAGTCTGGCGTTTGGCTTGCTCGGCCATCTTCCTAGCTGAGGCCTCACGCTTGGCCCTTTTCTGGTCGGGGAACGCCTCGACCTGTTCGCCGGCATCAGGAACAACGTTCAAGCCCATTATCTGCACGGGTGTGCCTGGCCCGGCCGCGGGCACCTGCTGGCCCTGGTGATCGAGTAACGCCCGGATCCTTCCCCAGGTGGAGCCGACAACGATGTAATCCCTTTGCTTCAAGGTGCCATTCTTCACGATCACAGTGGCCAGGGGACCCCGGGCGGGGTCGATATGTGACTCGATCACCGTGGCGTCCAGCTCGCCCGTGGGCTCCCCGCGGACGTCCTCCATGTCGGCCACCAGGAGGATCATTTCCAGCAGGTCGTCAACTCCTTCCTCGTTCAGGGCCGACATGGGGACCATTATGGTGTCGCCTCCCCAATCCTCCGGGGTGAACCCGTGCTGGGCGATCTCCTGTCGCACTCTGTCCAGGTTCTGGGAGCCTTTATCGACTTTGTTGATGGCGACGATCATGGGCAGTTGGGCGGCCTTGATGTGATCGATGGCCTCCACCGTTTGGGCCATGACACCATCGTCGGCGGCCACCACCAGCACCGCTATATCGGTAACCTGGGCTCCGCGGGCGCGCATGGCGGTGAACGCCTTGTGCCCCGGGGTGTCCACGAACGTGATTGTGCGCGCGCCTACCTGGGCCTGGTATGCGCCAATGGACTGGGTGATCCCCCCCGCCTCGCCCGCAGCCACATGGGCGCGGCGGATGGCATCGAGCAACGTGGTCTTTCCGTGGTCGATATGCCCAAGGACCGCCACCACTGGAGGGCGGGGATCGCCCGTTTGCGGGGCCTTGCGCCGAGGCTTTTTAGTGGGCGCTTCCTCTGCATCCGAGGGCTCTTCTTCAGTCACAGTCTCCTCGGGTTCAGCAGAGCTTCCCTTGGCCTGACTCTCCTGGAAAAGGTCGCGGATGACCTCGGCTTCCTCTTCTTCCACAGCGTTCACAGCCCGGAGTCCCTCCATCCCCAGCTCGGCCAGAGTGGAGATGAGCTCCTTGGTGGGAACCCCCAGTTCCTTGGCGATCTCATATACTCTCTTCTTTGCCACTGTATATCCCTTCCTGCGGGCAGGCGCTTGCTGGGGCGAAACCGATGGTTACGCTGTGCTGAGGCGCTTGCGGCCCTTGGCCCTCCGCCGGGCCACGACCCGCCGGCCGGCCGGCGAACTCATGCGGGCCCTAAACCCATGGTTTCGCTTTCTTCGTCTGCGATGTGGCTGGTAGGTACGTTTGGGCATGCTGATCCTCCTTATTCCGTGCGTCCTTCCGCCCGTATCAGTGCGAATAAGTTTGCCTGCCGCAGTGAACCAATGCAACCCAAGGGTAAAACCGAGGTTAGCTCTACGCGCGCGTGCTACAACGACAGCGTGGGGGAGATCAATGCCTGCACAGAAGCCCAGCGGGTGCGGCAGATGGGTGGGAGCTGGCCGTGTTCGGCGAGCCAGCTTGTGAGGAAGTGGTAGACTTTTTTCTCTCCGGGATATCCCCACCCGATGTCCCCATACTGGGCGCGCAAGGCGTGTAGATATCCGTCGCGCACGACCTTGGCCAGAAGGGAGGCGGCGCCCACAAGAGGATCGGAAATATCGGCCTTGGGGTAGGCGGCGATCTCCACCGGTGCGGTTGCCGAGGAGCGGAGGCGCCGCAGAAGGGCCGGCACTGCGGCAGGTCCCACCGGGGCGTCGATCACGAGCTGCTCAGGCCCGAGCCTGTGCATGAGGGCACATACAGCCGTTTCCTCCAGCTGGGTGAGGCTGCAGTTATCCACCTGAGAAGCGGAGAAGACGATGGCCCAGCTGCCTTCGACCTGCCGCACCAGGCGGCGGAGGATCTCCCGGCGTTGACTGCGGGCCACCGCCTTGGAGTCCTGCGCACCCAGGCGCCGGAGTTCTGATCTCACGCTGCCTTCGGCAACCACGCCCGCCACTACCAGCGGGCCGAGTACAGCCCCGCGCCCGGCCTCGTCCACCCCCATCGCCCGAGGCACCGTGCTCACCATCCCGCCCAGGCATGGCGCGCCCGCCGTCGGCGCCACCACTCAACGAGCCCGGCGTCCACCCCGGGCCGTTTGAAGGCGAGCACGAGCAACGCGCCAGTGAAGAAGCCGCCCAAATGGGCGAACCAGGCCACACCCCCCATTCCGGAGAGATCTGTGATTCCGGAGAAAAACTGAATGAAAAACCACAGGCCAAGCATCAGGATCGCCGGAACCTGTACCAGGTGGAAGAAGTAGAAGATGGGCACCAGCGCCAGCACGCGGGACCAAGGGAACAGCACCAGGTATGCTCCCATCACTCCCGCGATCGCCCCCGAGGCCCCGACCATGGGGATGGTGGCCCGCGGGTATACCCCGGCCTGGAACAGTGCCGCCCCTAGCCCACAGACGAGGTAGAACAGGAGGAACCGCCAGCGGCCCACGGCTGCCTCCACGTTGGCACCGAAAATCCACAGATAGAGCATGTTCCCAAGGAGGTGAAGCAGCCCTCCGTGAAGGAACATGGAGGTAAGCAGGGTTACCCAGATGGGCGCTCCTGTGGTGGGCGGGACATCCTCCCCTCGCCACAGCTGAAGGGAGATGAGCCCGTACCGGAGGTACAGGTAGTCCCTTTCGGTGACCGGGTATTCGAAGTCGTAGTTGCCGGTTTGCCAAAGTTGAAGTGCAACGCGCCCATCCACGTGCCGGTAGCCCCCGTCGGTGGCCGGATCCTCTGGGATGCGAATGGGGAGCCTGGGGTTGAACGCCGGAGGGAGTTGATCCGGTGACGCCTCTCCCCAATGACTGGCGTCTACCCATTGGGGTTGTTCCAAGGAGGTGGAAAACGTTCCCGTATACAAGAACGCTATCCCGTTGAGCAGTAGCAGCGAAACGGTGATAACCGCTGGGATCCTGGTCCTCGGATAGGTCCTGATGGGTATCAACTGCGCCCTCCTCCCCTTGATTCTAGCCAGCCTGGATTGAGGGCGCCAAGGTTGCCATTGCAAGGGCGGTTTACGTACCATGGTCCGTTGAGGAAGGAGGCAAGTTTGGACCTACTACGCAAACTATCGGAGGTGCCCGGGATCCCTGGGCGGGAGGAAGCTGTACGCACGGTCTGTCGAGAGGCGTTGCAGGGCCACGCCGAACACATCGAGGTGGATCGGCTGGGCAATGTCGTAGGACGCGCTCCCGGAAGTGGGCCGACGGTGGCGGTGGCGGCACACATGGACGAGATCGGCTTTCTGGTCTCCCATGTGGACACGGAGAAGGGCTTTTTGAGGCTTGACCCCGTGGGCGGGTTTGACCCTCGGACGCTGTTTGCCGCCCGCGTGGATGTGCACACCGCCCAGGGCTCGCTGCCCGGGAACATCGGAAGCAAACCAATCCACATCCTCACGGAGGAGGAGAAGAAAAAGCCCGTGAAGATCACCGACCTATTCGTCGACCTGGGACTATCCGGAGAGAAGGTCAAAGAGCTCGTACGAGTGGGGGATCCGGTGACGCTGCGTCAATCCTTCTTGGAAGTCGGGGATCTCGTCTCTGGCAAGGCGCTCGACGACCGGGTGGGCATGTATGTGGGGCTTGAGGCTTTCGCCCGGCTGGGAGAGCACCAGGCGGATGTGTACTTCGTGGGCACGGTACAGGAGGAAGTGGGACTGCGTGGGGCGCGCACCAGCGCGTTCACCATAGCTCCGGACATCGCCGTGGCGTTGGACTCCACCATCGCCTGTGATGTCCCCGGCGCTCAGCCCCACGAGCAGGTGACGGCCCTGGGCAAGGGAGTGGCGATCAAGGTCAAGGACTCGGCGTCCATTTCCCATCCCGGGCTGGTTCGGTTCCTGGTCGACCTGGCGGAGAAGCGCGATATTCCTTACCAGATGGAAATTCTACCCCGCGGCGGGACCGACGCCGGGGCGATGCAGCTGGCGCGGGAAGGCGCCGCCGTGGTCACCCTGTCCGTGCCCACCCGCTATGTGCATTCGGTGGTGGAGGCCGCCGATAAGAAGGACGTCCAGGCGGCGGTGGATTTGCTGGTCGCTTTCCTGGAGACGTGCCAGGAGGCCGAACTGGCGCTGTAGAGGCCGATCCGAGAGTGGGCCTGTGGGCTGGGTGAGGTGTGGTGAGCAAGGTCCTGTTTCGTGATGTGGATGTGATTGCCACCATGGACGTCCGTGGTCGCGAGCTACGTGATGCGTGGCTCCTCGTGGAGGGTAGCTGCGTTGCTGCGCTCGGCGGGGGAGCGCCGCCCGAGGGGCCGTTCGACGAGGTGGTGGATGGGCGCGGCCGGGTGATGACGCCGGGCCTGGTGAACACCCATCACCATCTGTACCAGACCCTGTTCCGCGCCGTCCCCGGCGCCCAGGACGTGGAGCTCTTCGACTGGCTTGTGTTTCTGTATGAGCGCTGGCGTGGAATCCACGAGGAGGCAGTGTATGTCTCCTCGGCGGTGGGCTGTATGGAACTTCTCCTCTCCGGCTGCACCACGACCACCGACCACCTGTACCTCTTTCCCCGCGGCCGGGCGAACCTGTTCGACGCGGAAGTCGAGGCGGCGGCCGAAGTGGGGATCCGCTTTCATCCCACGCGTGGGTCGATGTCGCTTTCGCGGCAGGAGGGGGGCCTTCCGCCGGAGGATTTAGTGCAGAGCCACGAGGAGATCCTGGCCGACTCCCAGCGCCTTGTGGAACGCTTCCACGACGGCGGCTTTGGGGCGATGGTCCGGGTGGCCCTGGCTCCCTGTTCGCCCTTCTCGGTTACCCCTGAGCTCATGCGGGACACTGCCGCGCTGGCCCGGGATTTGGGGGCCCTCCTCCACACGCATTTGGCCGAGACCAAAGACGAAGAGGATTTCTGCGTGGAGCGCTTTGGAAAGCGTCCGGTTGATTACCTGGAGGAGCTGGGGTGGCTGGCCCCCGACGTGTGGCTGGCCCACCTTGTGCACATAGGTGAGGAGGACATCCGCCGGTTGGCCGCAGCTGATGTGGGGATGGCGCACTGCCCGAGCTCCAACATGCTGCTTGGCTCGGGGATCGCTCCGACGGCGGCGTGCGTCGAAGCGGGGATGCGCGTGGGGTTGGCCGTGGATGGTTCGGCCTCCAACGACACCTCCAACATGATCCGCGAGGCACGCCAGGCCATGCTCCTGGCACGGGTGCAGGGCGGCGCGCAGGCGATGTCTGCCCGGAGGGCGTTACGATTGGCCACCTTCGGCGGGGCCCGGGTCCTGCGGCGGGAGGAAGAGCTCGGCTCGCTCGAGCCCGGCAAGTGCGCGGACCTTGTTCTCTGGGACACCACGGCCCTGGAGTTCGCCGGCGCGGCGGACCCGCTGGCCGGGCTTGTTCACTGCGCCGCCCAGTACGCTGATCTGGTCATGGTTAACGGCGTGGCGCGGGTGCGGGAAGGACGCCCCGTGAGTGCGGAGCTGGAGAAGTATATCGCCCGGCACCGTGCGCTCGCCGCCCAACTCACGTAGCTCCCCGAACCCCTTGTGCGTAATGGCGGGGCTGTCCCCGCCGGCGGGAATGAAAGCGGCGCTCCGGCCAATTATACTGGCGCTATGCGCGTTGAGGTGCACGTTTACTTCCCATTTCGCGCCGAGCTGGACTCCTCGCTGGTCGTGCTCGACCTCCCCCCGGGGGCCGACGTTTCCGCGGCGGTGGACGCGTTTGTCGAGCGCTATCCGCAGCTGCGCGACAGGGTCGTTGATCAGGCGGGCCGGCCGCACCGGTATGTCTCCGCGTTGGTAAACGGAGTTTCCATACAGTTTTTGCGCGGCTTTTCTACTGAGCTTTCCCCCAGTGATGTAGTCACCCTGCTGCCTCCGGTGGGGGGAGGGTGAACGCTTACGAATGCCTTCCCGCCAGCTCCAGGCTGACGCCAAGCAAGGTTGACCCCCCCTGGAGATGCAGAGTGACGCGCCACTTGAGCTGGAGGTCCCCGATAATGTCCAGGTCGTACTGCACGAGCATCCCCAGGGTGGTGCCGGGAAGGGCGGGCTCTCTCACGGGCACTTCCCAGCCGGCGGTCGTGCTCACGGTGATCCAGGCGTTGGCCACGAAGGCGCCGGCAAGGCTGAAGTAAACAGTTTCCTCAGGGGGCTCGGCGTGGCCTGCGTAGCCGATCCGCCCAAACAGGACCATCGGGTCCCGCAGAACGCTTGCCGACAGGCTCACCGCGCTGCACCGGGGGTCCCCGACGGACAGGGTCACCCTGGGCTCGAGGGCGCTGCCGGGCGCCAGGCGGGCTTCGCAAAACGCGTTGTAGGCAAACTCCCGCCTGCGGTACTCCTCGCCGACCGTCTCCTGGGGGCAGTTCCGGCGCTCGCGGATGAGCCAGGTAGTGTCGGCGACCTCGATCCCGGTCTTCCAGTGCGGGGATACGTTGAACGTGGCCGAGAGAGAAAGCTCTGCCCCGTGGGCTATCCGCGTGTAGTTGTAAGGGATCCCCCAGGCGTCGACAGCGGTCCCGCTGTGCCCTTCCGGGATGTAGCCGAGCCCGACCTGCCAGGTATAGGAGCCTGCGTCTTCCTCCCTGCGGGCCAAGGGATCGATGGGCTCGGCCCCCGCAGCGCAGAGCGCAAGAGCCAGGAGCAGCCAAAGGGCAATCCATGCCCCGCTCATGGGAGGGCCTCTCGCAGCCGGCGTAGGCGGGCCAGCCTCCCGGATGCCTCCCGCAACACAGCAGTTTGCTGGCTGCGGGCCTTTGCGCGCAGTGGCCCCTCGGGCACGGGAACAAGCACAACTCCGCTGAACCCCCGTTGGCCCTCAAAGGCGGCCAGCGGCTCGAGCCTCCTCCCCCAAGATGGGTCGGCCAGGATGATGTGGTTGCCTATTGTCCCTACCGCGAGCAGGAAGTGGTTCTGGGGACGGGTGACGTGGGCGATGACCGTGAGCCCGCCCCGGGAGAAGTAATCCTGGATGGACTCGACAGTGACCCGGTACCCGCGGGCCGGCATCCCGTAGGCCTCTAAGGCCAGCGCCAGATCCAGCGCGGTCACGGGGTCATCGAGGCTCCCGCCCCGCTTGGAGACGATCTCCTTGACGGTTTGGAACGCTTCACGTTCGTCGGTCGCCAGTTCGAAGAAGGCTGAAAGCAGGGTGGCCACGGCCGCCGGTCCGCAGCTGGCCGCGGTCGTCTGTACCACCACCGGCTCGTGGCGGAGTTCGCGGTGCGAGGCGACGCCGTCTGCCTCGATCAGGACCCTGGACGGGCCCATCCTGGCTCGTGGCATTCGGGGCACGAAGGCCTCCATCTCCTCTTGCGCGCAAGCCACGCTGAACAACAGCGCCGAGGCGAGGAAGGCGGAGCCGAGCAAGGCCGCTCGTCGTACCAGGATGCGAGTTCCGCCGGCGTCGGGTCTGACCCCTCGGCTGCTCGGCGGTGAGGACGCCTTCGGCTGCTGCAACGCTGCATGGGTTATGTGGGCCATCGCTCACCTTGTGAAGAGCATAGCGCGTTATTACTCCTTTTTCAATCCAAAAGCTGCCTAACAACTCAATAGCGTGCATAGCCTATCCCATAGGGCGACTTGACACGGCCCAGGGGAGGGGCATACCATGTGGGTACAAAGCGGAACAGTATGCCGCGATGTGGAACGCCGGCCTGCCGGTGGCAGGGTTGGGTTCTCGGAGGCTGCCCTCTGGGTAGCGGATGAGGAGGCCGGAAGCGGTGAGCATATACAGCGAGGAGGCGGCTCGCTACCTGTGGCGCAACGGGGAGATCGTTCCGTGGAGTGAGGCTACGGTGCACGTCAACGCAGTGGGCCATGCCTCGGTGGCGGGCATCTTCGAGGGGATAAAGGCGTACTGGAATCCCGATGAGGAGCAGCTGTACGTCTTCCGCATGCGTGACCACTACCGCCGGTTTCTCCAGTCCATCAAGATGACCCGTTTTGCGTTTCACTATGCCTTGGAAGACCTCGAAGTGGCGACGCAGGAGCTCCTCAGGGCCAACGAATATCGCCGTGACGTGTACATAAGACCCTATGTGTTCCAGCAGGGATTGGTCCGGGAGCTGCTCCAAGCCCGACCGGGCAAACCGGTCGAGCTGGTGATCGATTCGTGGCCCTTTGAGGCCTATCGCGACCCTGCGAAGGCGTTGGATGTGTGCACGAGCTCATGGACCCGAATCGCCGACAACGTGATGCCGCCCCGCCTCAAGTGTTTCTCCAACTACCATAACGGAAGGCTGGCCGCCATGGAAGCGGTGGTCTCCGGCTACGACTGGCCGGTGCTTCTGGACGCGCAGGGCAAGGTAACTGAGGGCCCCGGCGCCTGCCTTGCTTTGGTGAGGGACGGTGCCGTGGTCACGCCTCCCACGACCTCCAGCGTCTTGGAGAGCGTGACCCGGGACACGGTGGCCTACATCGTGCGTGACGTCTTGGGCCTTCCCTTTGTGGAGCGCCATGTGGACCGGACGGAGCTCTACGTGGCCGAGGAGATGTTCTTCATGGGGACCGGATGGGAGATCATGCCCGTGGCCTCTGTGGACCGATTGCCGGTGGGGGAAGGAGCCCCCGGGTCGGTCACAGCGAGCGTGCGTGATGTTTACGCCGCCTTGGTGCGCGGCCTGGAGATGCGGCGACCGGAGTGGAGGACAGCGGTGTGGTGAACCGGAGCACGGGTCTCGATTTGACTCCACTGCTCGCGCCCAGAGGTGTGGCTGTCGTCGGTGCCTCCGAGCGGTCGAGCGCGGGCCGGCAGGTGCTCCACAATCTCCTTCAATCCGGTTTCTCCGGCCAGGTGATCCCGGTCAACCCCCGATACGAGAAGGTCATGGGCCATCGGTGCTGGCCCTCGCTCACGGATGCGGCCGCCGACGGTGCTGTCATCGATCTGGTGGCCGTAGCCGTGGGCCGGGACAGCGTGATGCCGGTGATGGAGGAGGCGGCATCCGTGGGAGCAGGTGCTGCTTGGGTATTCGCTTCCGGCTTCGCCGAGGCGGGCGAAGAAGGGAAGCGCCTTCAGGAAGAGCTAACGGGGTTGTGCCTGCGTGAGCGGATCGCCCTATGTGGACCCAACTGCGTGGGCCTGCTTCGGGCGGGGGCGTTAGCCGCCTACAGTGCTCCGTTTCCCTCCGACCTGGCGCCGGGGAACGTGGGCGCCGTGGCCCAAAGCGGATCGGTGTGCCTGGCGCTGGCCAACAGTGGCCGGGGCCTGGGCTACAGCTTGCTCGTCTCCAGCGGCAATGAGGCGGTATTGGACAGCACCGACTACATAGCCCACATGCTGGAGGACTCCGGTGTCGATGTGGTACTGGCGTTCATCGAACAATTCAGAAGGCCCGACCGCCTCTTCCGCGTAGCTCAACGGGCCGCGGAGCTGGACAAACCGCTGGTGGTGTTGAAGGTCGGCCGGTCGGACGTGGCCCAACGGGCTGCGCTTACCCATACGGGGGCGCTGGCCGGCTCCGACGCCGTTCACGATGCGGTCTTCCGCAAGTACGGGATTACCAGGGTCGAGGATGTCGACGAGCTTCTGGAAACCGGCGTTGCGCTCTCCAAGCTCAGGGGAAGGTGGCCGCGAGGCCCGCGGGCTGGCGTGATCACGCTCTCCGGTGGTGAGATAGGCCTGATCGGGGACCTGGCCAGTGGCACCTCGCTTGCGTTCCCCCCTTGGTCGGAAGCGACCGCGGAGCGCATAGGGGCACACCTCCCCGAATACGCCGGTGTGGGCAACCCGTTGGATGCTTGGGGCAGCGGGCGGATCGACGAGACGTATCCAGGATGCATGGCCGCAGCTGCCGAGGACGAAGCGGTGGATCTCGTGGTGGTCACCCTGGACATGCCGCCGGGGCTTCCCGACGCCCAGGTGGCGCAGTTCGAGGTGGTGGCCCGGGCCGCGGTGGATGTCAGCCAGCACAGCGAACGGCCGGTCTTCGTGCTGAGCAACGTCTCAGGCGGGTTCGAGCCTCGGCTGCGGGACATGTTGGAACGGGGAGGGATCATCGTTTTGCAGGGGACCCGGGCCGGCCTGCGAGCGGTACATCATGCCGTGGCACAGCGAGACCGCCTCCGCGCCCAGGAAGCAAGAAGGCCTGCACGGCCGGGGAGGCGAGGACGAGAGCTGCTCCAGGAGGCGAGCGGGGCGCTGGACGAGCACACAAGCAGGAGATTCCTCGAGGCCTACGGGGTTCCCGGTCCGCCCCAGCGCGTGTGCGAGGACGTCGACTCGGCGGTGAGGGCGGCGGAGGAGCTCGGCTACCCCGTTGCGCTCAAAGCCCTCTCCCCCGATCTGAGCCACAAGACGGAGGCGGGGGGCGTGGTGCTCTCTATCGGGAGCGCGCAGGAGCTCCGCGCAGCCTACAAGCGGATGATGGCCAGCCTAAAGCGGTGGGCCCCCCACGCCGAGCTCGAGGGTGTGTTGATGCAGAAGATGGTGACGGGGGCGGTGGCGGAGACGGTGGTTGGGGTCAGCCGGGACCCCGATTTCGGGCCGGTGGTGGTGTTCGGAACGGGGGGGACCTTGGTTGAGCTCGTCGGCGATCGTGCGCTGGCCCTTCCCCCCCTCTCCGAGCAGGAGGCCCAGGAGATGGTCGAAGGCACGCTTGCCGGGCGGCTGCTCGGGGGTTTCCGCGGCGCCACGCGGGGCGACGTCCGGGCGGTGGTCGATGTGCTGTGCTCCGTAGGAGAGATGGCTGCCCAGTGGCACGACCGCATTCAAGGGGTGGACATCAATCCGCTGTTGGTGCTTCCGGAGGGCCAAGGGGTGATGGCGGTCGACGCGTTGGTCCAGCTACGGGATACGGAGGGGGCTCACGGATGAGCACGAAGAAAGACGGGAAGGCCAAGGAGCGGAAGCTTCTTTCGGGGAACGAGGCCATTGCCCGGGGCGCCTACGAGGCCGGTGTGGAGGTGGCCACCGGTTATCCGGGCACGCCAAGCTCGGAGATTCTGGAGACCGTCGCAGCCCAATACGGCGATGCGATCTACGCCGAGTGGTCCACCAACGAGAAGGTGGCCATGGACGCGGCCGCGGGCGCAGCATACGCGGGCAGGCGCGCGTTGGTCACCACCAAGCAGGTGGGCATGAATGTGCTGGCCGACGCCCTCATGTACCTCGTGTACACGGGGTCGTCCGCAGTGACCACCACCACGCCCGCTTC
>JAWOCQ010000098.1:0-2837 GCA_046483725.1 Candidatus Bipolaricaulota bacterium | reverse complement strand
CTGAACACCTATGGCGTACAGTTAGCGCTGATACCAATTAACTAACCCTTATGAGCCATACTACTCACGTCCGAATGCGCGGTGGGGCCGTTGGCTGCGCGACAGGCACCGTTGGCCGCCTTATACCCCTTGGACATGAATGGCCGGGCTCGAGGGGGGCCTGTGGCTCAATGCGCTGGGGATAGGGAGGGGATTGGGGCTGTACCCCCCTCTCAACGGCGCTGCTCGACCAGCCGGTCGATGGCGCTCAGATCCAGAGCCCCTTTGCGTCCCCCACCCGCCGTCCCCGACGGGACCCGGGGGCGGAGCTCCATGTATACCGACATGGCTGCAAACGCCAGCTCTTCCGGTTGGTATGTGGCGGCAAGCTGAGTGAGTTTGTCCTCTACCTGGGCAAGATACCCCTCGAACTTGGATTCCAAGTACTGCCTCACTGTGTCGGGGTCGATGGGTACAGCTTCGCTCATGGCTCGCAACCCGTCATCCGTACGCAGGGTGGGGACCCGCCGCCCCATGAACTCCGCCCACCCCAAAGACTGTGCCTCCCTTCGCCAAACCGGCTGTGACCGCTGCTCCGCGGAATCCGCGGCATAGAACCCCAGCCGGCGCCGCTTTGTTTCAGCGGTTAGACCGGCAAGCGCCTTCCCCAGGGTAAGAGCCTCGTCCTCCTTGTAGCCGAGCCGCCGCGCCACCACCGTGGCCCACAACGTTAGAAAAGAAGCGCGGTTGACAACTACTTGCGCCATTGGTCCCTCCGACGGCCATGCTACCACCGCCGTGCCCACCGCGGCCAATCGGCCACAGACCATCCCCATCGACCTTGGGGAACGTACACACCGGTCTCTCGATCACTTGCGGCTGACGTCATTCCTCCGGTGACAGCTCCCCCGGACGGTCCGTTAAGGGAAGCCCCCCATCATCCAAGCGTATCTGGATTTCTTCTCCATCCAGAGACACGCCCTCCACGATTCCCAGTTCATGCCGAGTACGCACACGATCACCCCGGCGGAAGCCCTGGCCCGTCTGACTCCGGCGGCGCTTCGGCCACCATGCGTAGTGTGACGGTCTTCCCCGTTCCGGCACGGGAATTGATCTTCACCACCCTCCCACGTACCTGCAGGACCTCGTGCTGTTCGCTGGTCGGCCAGGGGTTCATTCAGGATCAGTACACGCGGCCGGGACGGACCGGCCTCAGTGTAGGACTCAGCCGGACACCTCCTCTTCCAGCCGCTTCAGGGCACTGTCCAAACCCGCCGCTGAATTCGTGCATACTCCTTCAGGAAGCTCATTCAGTAGGCGGCGGCCCCAGTGGAGGACGTCCGTTGTCGGCGACCGGTCTGTTGGTTCCGCTGGGCCCCCCGGCTCCGGTGTCTCGGGGAGGTTCGGCGCTCCCGTTACCCCTTGCTCCAGAATGCGTGCTGCGGTCTCTTCCGCCTTTTCCTGAGTGGCGAAGTAGAGGTAGGAGGGCCCGGCAATCAACGGGCTCCACCACTCAACGACCCACTCCCCGCTGCGCGGAGCGTCCGCTGGTCGAACGTTTACTGTTGGCTGCTGTTCCATCGGTTCAACTCCTCCTCCGTTGCATGTGCAAGCAACATCGCCTGGCCTTCATCCCCCTCATTTTCTTCCGCCCAGCCGTCAAACAAAGATGACGCGCCCATCTGGCTTCTTCAGATGTCCAGGAGGGCAGCTGCCGACCTGGAGGTAAGACAACCTTACACGCTTGTAACAAGTGTAACACCCAACCGGCCTGCGCCACGCCTGCACACCCCAGCCTCTAATCGCCTGTTGCCCCCAGTTATCTGAACTCAGCTTGACCACCACCAACACTTAAAGTAACCTAATAATGTGCTGATTTCGCTTCAGGGGCCTGTCCAACAGGGTCTTCGGGCCTTGCCGCAGGCGTAGGGAGTGGCCAAGAAGTAACTCGAAAGAAAGGAGTTGTGCCCACTTTGTCCACCAAGGAGATTATCCAGCTGACGGAAAGACACTGTGCACCCAACTACCTTCCGCTTCCCGTGGTTATCTCCTCTGCCGAAGGTGTCTGGGTACAGGATCCCGAGGGCAACCGGTATATGGATATGCTAAGTGCCTATTCGGCGCTAAACCAAGGCCATAGGCACCCGAAGATTATCGAGGCAGCCAAGCGACAGCTGGACCTGGTGACGTTGACTTCCCGGGCGTTCCACAGCGCTACGCTTGGTCCATTGTGCGAGAAGCTATCGGAGATCACCGTCAAGGAGCGAGTGCTGCTCATGAACAGCGGCGCCGAGGCCGTGGAAACGGCAATCAAGTGCGCCCGTAGGTGGGCCTATGACGTGAAACAGGTGCCGGGCGACAAGGCAGAGATTATCGCCTGCGAGGGTAACTTCGCGGGAAGGACCATCTCCCTGATATCGTTTTCCTCCGAGCCCGCGTACAAGCGGGGATTCGGCCCGGAGACGCCAGGATTTGCGCTCGTCCCCTACGGCGATCTCAACGCCTTGGAAAAGGCCATCACGCCGAACACCGCGGCGTTCCTGGTCGAGCCCATACAAGGGGAGGCTGGAGTGGTGGTGCCCCCAGAGGGCTATCTCAAGAAGGCCTACGACCTTTGCAAGGCCAACAACGTGCTATTCATGGCTGACGAAATCCAGACAGGCTTTGGAAGGACCGGCAAGCTGTTTTGCTGCGACTGGGAAGAGGTGAGGCCGGACGTCTACATCCTGGGCAAGGCTCTGAGCGGGGGAGTGGTTCCGGTCTCCGCGGTCACGGCAAACGCCGAGCTCCTAGATCTATTCGAGCCTGGCTCCCATGGGTCCACGTTTGGCGGAAACCCTCTGGGGTGTGCCTGCGCC
>JAWOCQ010000070.1:0-28566 GCA_046483725.1 Candidatus Bipolaricaulota bacterium | reverse complement strand
CCCAAAGCCCGGAAGCCTACTGCATCTGTCTGCATTCTGCCAAGGCGTGTTAGAACTCGCCCCGGTCCCACCTCGACCGCCTCACGCACGCCCAGCTCTCCCAGCAAGCCTACCACTGCCGTCCACCGGACAGGGCTGGTCATCTGCCGCCAAAGGAGCGCGCTGATCTCCCTCGGGTCGGACTCCACGCGCCCCGTCACCCCTGATACGAACGTACACCCCGGGGAAGAGAACCGCACTGCCTCGATGGAGCGCGCCAGCTTCTCTTGGGCGGAGGCCATCCGCGGTGTGTGAAACGCGCCGGCCACAGCCAGCGGTATCGCTTTGCCCCCCCGCTCCTTGGCCAGCTCCCCGGCTCGCTCGAGCTCCTCTTGGCCACCGGCCAACACTGTCTGCCCCGGGGCGTTGTAGTTGGCCACCTCGCACCCCGTCTCGGCGGCCAATTGCTCCACCTGCTCAGCGATAAGCCCCACAACCGCAGTCATGCCTCCCGGCTGCTTGCGGCCAGCCTCCTCCATCACCCGCCCGCGGGCCGCCACTAGGGACATCGCGTCTTCCCAGGAGAAAACCTCGGCCGCCGCGAGTGCCGCATACTCGCCCAGCGAGTGGCCCGCCGCCACTTGGCAAGGCACTCCTGCCTCTCTAAGCTTCAGGAACGCCAACCATTCCACCAGAAACAAAGCGGGCTGGGCTACCTGAGTCCGAGCCAGCTCCTCAGAGCGCTCCAGGACAATCTCGGAAAGAGGCAGGCCGGTCACCTCTTCGCTTACCCGCACAGGCTGCGCAGCCCACGGTGCGTCCACAAGCCCCCGCCCCATCCCTGGGCGTTGAGCCCCCTGCCCGGGAAACAGATACGCTACCACCGTACGATCACTGTACCATAGCTCGCTCCCGCGCCGAACGCGGTGAGCGCCAGTATGTGCCCCGGCTGGATCCTCCCGTTGCGCGCCAGCTCATCCAGGGCGATAGGGATGGAAGCCGTCGACGTGTTAGCCACCCGGTCGATGTTTATCACCATACGCTCTTTGGGGACAGCGAGCCGTCGGGCGAGCGCGTCGATTATGCGCAGGTTTGCCTGGTGTGGGATCCACCAGTCTACATCCTCCGGCGAGAGCTGTGCCTGAGCCAGCGCCTCCCGCGAGGACCGCTCCATCATATGCACAGCCGAGCGGAACACCCCCTCACCTTCCATCTTCAGGAAATGCCGCCGGGCACGAACAGAGAGCTCGTCCGCCGGGAGCCTTACACCCCCCACCTCCACCCGTAGCAGGTGCGTCTTGCTGGGATCGCCGTGCAGTGACACGCCGAGGATGCCTTGCTCCTCGGCGGAATGCTCCAACAGTACAGCCCCGGCCCCATCGCCGAACAGCACACAGGTTGCACGATCCTGCCAATCCACAAACCGGGACAGCGCCTCCGTACCCACCAGCAGCGCCGAGCGCACCACTCCACACGTCACAAGCGATCCGGCCGCGGCCATCCCGAACACGAATCCTGAACACCCGGCCATGATGTCCATAAAGGGAACGTCATCGGGGAAGCCTAACCCCTGGGCGACGAACGGGGCCGTGCCCGGCACCGGTTGCTCCAATACATTGCTGGCGACCATCAATAACCCGACCTCTGCCGGAGTTCTTCCCGCAGCGGCCAGGGCCGCTTGTGCCGCGGAAACTCCCATGTGAGAGGGCACATCACCCGGGCCCAATAGCCTTCGCTCGCGGATCCCGGTGCGAGACTGGATCCACTCGTCACTGGTGTCCACCCTCTCCGAGAGCTGCACGTTGGTCACACGCTGCGGAGGCAGATAAGCACCCGTGCCCGCAACCCGCACTCGCATCGCTGGTCGCTACTCCGCACCCGAGGCGCCGAGGGTGTCCCCGAGCCGCCCCACAAGCCCAACCTGAAGCGCCAAGAAAGTGCGTACCACCGCCGCCTCCATGGCCTCCGGCGAGGACCGGCCGTGTGCCGCCACCACCAGCTTGCGAACGCCCAGGAGAGGTGCGCCGTTGTGCCGGTCGTAGCGCAACTGGGCGGCCAACTCCCGCAAGGACGACTTCATGAACAGTCCCCCCAGCTTCCCCCGGCGCGACTTGGAGGCCGCCCCGCGAAACCCCTCCAGCACCATTTCAGCGCCTCCCTCCAAGGCCTTGATGGTCAGGTTGCCCGCAAACCCGCCCGAGACCGCCACATCCACTGGCCGCGCCGATAGAAGTTCGTGTGGCTCCACGTTTCCCGCGAACCTGGGAACCTCCGACAGAAGCTTATATGCCTCTCGACAGAGCTTGTCCCCCTTGATCGGCTCGGCTCCGATGTTGAGCAAGCCGAGCTTGGGCTCGGCAATGCCCACGACCTCTTGGGCGTATATGCGCCCCATCTGGGCAAACTGTACAAGGTGTGCCGGCTGGGGGTCCACCGTGGCACCGGCGTCGATGACCAGTACCTCCCGCCCACTCAAGGTGGGCAAAGCGGCGCACAACCCTGGGCGGTGGACGCCGGGCAAGCGGCCCAGCTTGAGCAGCGCGGCCCCCACCACCGCCCCGGTATTCCCCGGGGAGAGGAAGGCGTCAGCCTTGCCCTCGGCCACCAGGTTCACCCCCCGCACCAAAGAGCTTTCCTTCCGGCGGACCGCTTGCACCGGCGGTTCAGATTGCTCCACGACCTGCTCGCAGTCGACCAGCTCCGCCTCAGCATCGGGGGGAAGATGCGGCTCCACAGACCGCCTGCGTCCCACAAACACCAATTGGATAGGCAATCTTCCAGCGGCCTGTAAAGAGCCGGAGATAATGTCCCGGGGAGGTCGGTCCGCCCCCATCACGTCAATCGCTATCGTATACGCCATAAAAAATTGGTGCCGAGGGTGGGACTTGAACCCACACGGGCACATGGCCCACTGCCCCCTCAAGACAGCGCGTCTGCCATTTCCGCCACCTCGGCCAGCGATCGATACTAGCGATGCCATCGCACCCCGTCAAGACCGCGGCCGCCGCTGCCCGGGGTGCGGGGTCCCCGGGTTCGTAGGGTTCATTAGGTTGGTTGGGGTCTTTGCGGGCCCAGTGGTTGCCGGAGTCCTCCCCCGCCGGTAGGCTGTCCCCGACATGGCGGATCCGGTGAGATTGGCTGCATATTCCGGAGACCCGCTCCTGGTCGAGCGTGCGCTCTCCCAGCGTTTACAGGAACTCGGGGAGGCCGACCGCGTCCCCCTATTCGCCGACGAGCTCACACCCGACGAGCTGGCTTCGCAAGTGCTGACCCCCCCGCTGTTTGGGGGCCAGCGCGCGCTGGTGGTGCGGCGAGCCGACACCCTGGTGCTCAGCTCGTACCTCGCCCAGCGCTTGGAAAGAGGACTGCCACCCGATACGGCCGTCCTGTTCGTCGGCGATAAGCTGCGCGGCCCTGTTGTCCGCATCGCTGAGGAGGCACAGCATTTCGCCCGGCCCAAGGGGCGCACGCTGCGCTCTTTGGCCAAGTCCCTCCTCGAAGAAGCAGGGCTTCCCACCTACGAATTCCTCCTGGGCATGCTCGTCGAGGCGTGCGGAAGGGGAAGCGACCAGGAAAAAGGCACCCTGCGTCTCCTACGGGAGGTGGAGAAGCTCGCCGTCTGGAAGGGCGGCACACTGTCCAAAGAGCGAATTCCTGAGCTCATCTACGCTGCGCAGGCCCCGCCGTATCCCCTGTTGGACGCCCTGGGCGCTCGGGATGTGCCCGCCGCCCTGAGGGAGCTACGCCGCCTGGTCACCGGCACCCCAGAGGCGTTCCGCCTGTTCTTTCTGGTGGTAACGCACGTGCGGAACTTACTCGTCGCTCGAGCAGCACTAGACCGGGGAGAGCAACCTCCCGGGCCGGCGTGGCTGGCCCGTCGACGGGCGGCGCAAGCAAGCAAATTCAGTCAAGCCGAGCTGATCGGCCTCCTCGAGCGCCTCCAGGAACTCGACCTCCAAATCAAAACCGGCAGAATCGGTGCGCCGGCGGCCCTGGCCTGCTTCACGTTGAGCTTGGCACCTTGACCGGGACCCGCTCCCCGATTCCTGTGAGCTCGAGCAGCACACGAGAGACAACAAGCGCGCAGAACAGCGAACCTGCCACTCCCAAGCCCAGGGTAATGGCGAACCCTTCCACCGGACCGGTCCCCAGCGTGAACAGGATCATCGCGGTGATAAGCGTGGTTATGTTGGCATCGATGAGAGCGGACATCGACTTGCCGAATCCGCTGACCACCGCCGCCCTGCCCGCCTTGCCCGCTCTGCGCTCCTCCTTGATTCGCTCGAAGATTATCACGTTGGCATCCACGGTCATGCCGATGGTCAGGATGACGCCAGCGATCCCGGGCAGGGTCAGCGTGGCCCCAAAGGCGCGCAGCGCCGAAAGCAGGATCAGCATATTCATGATCAGCGCCGCGTCCGCCACCAAGCCCAACCACCGGTAGTAGACGGGCATGTACAGAAGCACCAACACGAAGCTAATCGCGATGGCCATCGTGCCCCGCCGGATGGCATCGGCTCCCAGCGTGGGCCCCACGGTCCGCTCCTCGATGACCTGGACCTCGGTAGGGAGGGCACCCGATCGCAGGACCACTGCCAACAGGCGCGCCTCATCGGCAGTGAATTGTCCCGTGATCGTCGTGGTGTCCTGGACCTCTCTCCAACCTCTCTGGGCTGCTTCCTTGATGGACTCCTGGATCTGAGGGGCCGAGTAGACTACGTCGTCCAGCACCACAGCCAGCTGATCCCCTACCTGCAGCTGTTGCACGACCTCCACAAATCGCTCCGCCCCCATCCGGTTAAACTCGAGCTGAATGTAGGGTCCCGGCTGGCGAAAATCTCCGCCTACGCGCATCTCCGCGTGGTCCAGTACCTCACCCGTGAGCATAGGTTGCCCCTCGACCAAGTGGTACTGACTGTCGTCGTGGTGGCGCATGATCTTTTGTGTAGGCTCAGCCCTGAACAGATCATCGCGGTTGGGGGACGAGTCGAGCACCTTGCGGAACTCCAACAAGGCGGTCTGCCCGATCAACCGCTGGGCCTCCTCCGGATCTCCGGCCCCCGGGATTCGGACCTCGACCCGGTCTTGCCCCACAGGCCTGAGTTCCACGTTGGCCAAGCCGTATTGGTCGACGCGCTGCCGGAAGATCTGAACCAGGCGGTCCACCGTATCCCGCCTTTCGGTGGCATCCATTTCCTCTAGATCCTGCGCCTCGAGCATCAAGCGCACACCGCCCCGCAGGTCCAGTCCGAGATTTATGACCTCACGACCCTGGATCAACGGCGGGACCAGCGCACCGGCCACGAGCAACATCACAACACCCACTACGCCAACGCGAACCCAATCGTTACGCCTCATCCATTGTCCCCCTACTTCCGGACCTTATCGACGATGCTGGATTTGGCCATACGCAGCTTCGTTCCCTCTTCGAGCACCAAAATGGCCGTGTCGTCGTCCAGCTTCTCAATGGTCCCGTGGATGCCCCCCGCCGTAACTATGCGGTCGCCCCGCTTCAGCGAGGCCATTAGCTGCTGGTGCTCCTTTTGCCGCCGACGCTGCGGCCTGAGCAGCAAGAAGTAGAAGACGGCACCGAACACCACCAATAGTATCACCAGCGGCAAAAGATCCGCGGCGCCTCCGGCGGCCTCCACAAACATGAACTCGTGCGACATCAAAGTCTCACTCGCACCCTCTGTCACATCCATCACCTCTCATCAGCTCCTTCAGGACGCGGACGACCCCCAGCGTGACATACGCTGTTACCACCACGCCCAATCCCAGACTCCATGACAGCAAAGCAATTCCTGTAAGCTCCCGCCCCACTGCCACGAGCTGGTGTACCAAGGCAAACAAATCGAACCACAGTATAACGTAGACCGCCACGCTCAGCGACCACCATGCCCGGAGGCGCGCCTGATCCAGCGCGAAGATCAACGGCGGTGCCGCCGCCCAAGCCAACAATGCGGGCCGCGCCTCCACGAGCGCAAGCCCAAAGAACGCCAGAGCTACCCCTGGGATCAGCCGCAGCGGAGAGGTCGGATGGGCAGCGCGCTTTGTCCACGCCGCGTAGGCCCACAGCGCCAGGAGAAGCACCCCGCCTCCCGCCCTTTGTTCCAACGGAAGTGGGGCGGCCACAGCACTGAGCAGGATCACCACCAGTGAGCCGCTGAGCAGAGCCGCACTCATAGCCGGTGGATAAAAGCCGTAGCCAGTCCCAGAAAGAAGAAGAACGCCAGCAAGTCCGCCACCGTGGTCACCACCGCCCCGCTCATCATGGCCGGATCCAGCTTCAGGCGCTTCAGGAGTGTAGGAACCGAGCTTCCCAATACGTAGGAAATGAGCGTGGTCATCCACATGGTGAACAGCGCGATGACCCCCAAATAGATGTTTCGCCGCCACAGGTACGTGATCAGCCCTAGCTGAACGCCCAGCACAAGTCCGTTGAACAGACCGACCGCGACCTCCTTGCGCAGCGCCTTCCACCGATCGGCCCACGTGAAGTGACCCGTGGCCATACCGCGGATGGTGACACTCATAGACTGGGACCCCACGTTGCCCGCCATATCGGCGATGATGGGCATGAGCACAGCCAGAAAGGCCACCTGCGCGATCGTCCCCTCGAATACAGCAATCCCTATCACGGCAACCAAACAAAAGATGATGTTGGCCATCATCCACGGTAGCCGTTTGCGTATCGATTGTCGCGGTGAAGTGAGCGGATCCTCCTCACCGGCGGGGATGCCCCCCATGCGCAGGAAATCCTCGGTGGTCTCCTCGCGGATTACGTCGATCACGTCGTCCACCGTGACCACGCCCAACAAGCGGCCCTCTTGCGAGACCACGGGCAGCGCTAGGTAGTTGTACTTGTCAAACGTACGGGCGACCTCCTCCACATCCATGTCCGCCGGAAGCGAGACAGCGCCCGAGTGCATGACGGTCACGATGGGAGCCTCGGGAGGGGCGAACACCAGGTCCCGCAGCGAGAGAACTCCCACGAGCTTGCCGTCCTCGTCCACCACGTAGGCGTAGTAGACGGTCTCCATTTCCTCGGCCACCCGGCGCAGCGACTCGATGGCCTGCTGGCAGGTAAGCCGGGCAGGCAGCGCCACCACGTCAGGCGACATAAGCCCGCCGGCGCTGTCCGGCGCGTAGGTGAGAAGCCCCGAAAGCTCCTGGGCATCCTCTCTCTCCAGGCGCTTAAGGACGTCCTGCACGATCTCCGCCGGGAGTTCGGCCAAGAGGTCGGCGGCGTCGTCCGGATCCATCCGTGAGAGAATCTGCACGGCCGCATCCCGGGAGAGTTCGGAGAGGAGGCGGGCTGCCTCCTCGGACTCCATCTCCGCAAGCGGTCCCGCGGCCGCCCGACGGCGGCGCTCGTACAGCCGTTGCACAAGGGCC
Organism: Candidatus Bipolaricaulota bacterium; assembly: GCA_046483725.1. Lineage (GTDB taxonomy): Bacteria > Bipolaricaulota > Bipolaricaulia > Bipolaricaulales > Bipolaricaulaceae > T3SED10-47. The sequence continues at coordinate 21,189 of JAWOCQ010000070.1, read as the reverse complement.
AGCGCCTCGTCGTGGTGCAAGTCGGAAAGGATCTCGGCCACGTCGGCCGGATGCCGGCGCAGTAGTTCCTGCACTTGTAGCTTCTCGTGGGATTCCTCGCGCATGGAGCCAAGTGTAGCAGCGGAGTTTCCGCGACTCCACCCTTGCAAGCGTGGCCCGGATTTGCTATAGTTAGCACTGACGGTAGCTGAGTGCTAATTGGAGGTGCTGATGATACGGTCGGACAGGTTGACACAAGGAGCTCAGGAGATCCTGACTGCCGCACAGGAGCTCTTGCGCCAGCGGCGACATAACCAGCTGGACGTGGAGCACCTGTTCCATTCCCTGGCCACCCATGAAGGGGCGGCACAAGACGTCCTCAAGGCGATAGGAGTGGCCATACCAGGGCTTGTGCGCGACTTGGATCACCTGCTGGGGCTCCGCCCCGCGGTAGGGGGCAGCGCAACCCAGACCGTGTACATCACTCCTAGGCTGGAGGAGCTGTTCAACGCGGCGGAGGCGGAGGCCAAGCGCCTGCGCGACGAGTACGTCGGGGCGGACCACTTGTTGATCGCCGCGTCCCGCGACGACGATGCGTCGCTCTCCCGCCTGCTCGTCAAGCACGGGATCACCCCGGACGCTGTGTACAGCGCCCTGCGAGAGGTGCGCGGTGAACAGCGTGTGGACTCCCCGGAGTCTGAGGAGCGCTACCAAGTCCTGCAGAAATACTCGGTCAACCTCACCGACCTTGCCAAGCGAGGAGAGCTCGACCCCGTAGTTGGTCGTGATGAGGAGATCGAACGAGTGATACAGATCCTACTTCGGCGGCGGAAGAACAACCCCGTACTCGTGGGGGAGCCAGGGGTAGGCAAGACGGCCATCGTGGAGGGACTGGCCCAACGGATTGCGGCCGGGGATGTACCCGACGCGCTGAAGGACAGAGAACTACTGACCCTGGATGTCGGCGGCATGGTTGCCGGATCGAAGTTCCGCGGCGAGTTCGAAGAGAGGCTGAAGGCAGTGCTGCGTGAAGTCGAAGGCTCGACGGGGCGGATGATCCTGTTCATCGACGAGTTCCACACCATTGTCGGAGCCGGAGCTGCCGAGGGGGCCATCGACGCGGCCAACATACTAAAGGAGCCCCTTGCCCGCGGTCGGCTGCGCCTTATCGGGGCCACCACCCTCGACGAGTACAGAAAGCGTGTGGAGAAGGACGCCGCGCTCGAACGCCGCATGGCCCAGGTGTACATTCGGGAGCCCTCCGCGGAGGAGACAGTGCAGATCCTGCACGGCCTGAAGGGAAAGCTGGAATGCCATCACTGTGTGGAGATCGAGGATCAGGCGCTGCATACCGCCGCCCGCCTGGCCGAACGGTACATCACCGAGCGGAAGCTGCCGGACAAGGCGCTCGATCTTGTAGACGAGGCGGCGTCCAAGCTTCGCCTAAGCAAGCCCTCTCAGGACGAGGTGCGCGTGGTTACTCCCGAGGACGTCGCACATGTTGTAGCTGTGTGGACAGGCATCCCGGTTCAACGCCTCCTGCAAGGCGAGCGCGAACGTCTGGCGCACCTGGAGGACCTGCTCCACGGGCGGGTAGTGGACCAAGAGGAGGGCGTCCAAGCCGTAGCCGAGGCGGTGCGCCGTGCGCGTACCGGGCTCTCCGACCCGCGGCGGCCGCAGGGCACGTTCCTGTTCCTCGGGCCCACCGGGGTGGGCAAGACCGAGCTGGCTAAGGCCCTGGCCCGGGTCCTGTTCGACGATGACCGGGCACTTCTCAGGATCGACATGTCCGAGTACATGGAGCAGCACGCCGTGGCGCGCCTCATCGGCGCTCCTCCAGGCTACGTGGGCTACGAAGAGGGCGGGCAGCTCACCGAGCCGGTGCGGCGCCGCCCGTACCAGGTGATCCTGCTGGACGAGGTGGAGAAGGCTCATCCTCAGGTGATGAACCTGCTCCTGCAGCTCTTGGACGAGGGACGCCTAACCGACGGACAAGGGCACACAGTGAGCTTCCGGGAGACGCTCATTGTGATGACCTCCAACGCGGGATCCGAGCACTTTCAGACCGCCGCCACCTACGAGGAGGCCAAGGGGTTGGTCCAAGAGACGCTCCGGCACACGTTCCGGCCCGAGCTTCTCGGGCGCTTGGATGAGGTCGTTGTATTCCGGAACCTGTCTCCCCAGGTGGTACGTCGGATCGCCGAGCTCAAGTTGGACGTTCTCCGGCAGCGCCTCGCCGAGCAGAGCATTACCTTGGAGCACACCCCGGAAGCGCTCGAGCTGCTGGTCAAAGAGGGCTACGACGTCCACTACGGCGCCCGCCCCTTGGAGCGGACCATCCGCCACCAGGTGGAGAACCCCCTGGCCACGATGCTGGTCCGCGGAGAGATCAGCGAGGGAGACCATGTGTTGCTCGAGACCGAGGACAGCAGGCTGGTGCTCACGCCCCGCGCTGCCGCAGCTCAGCGCTAGCGCCGCGTCCCCCCTCAAACCACCCACCTGACAATTCCCAACGTCCCCAGCAGAGCCACTACCCCTGCGATCAGCACCCCTATGACGATGGCCGGCAACGCCCGCGGCCTGCTCACCCCCACCAGCACCGCCGCCAGACACCCCGTCCACGCACCAGTTATGGGGAGAGGCAAAGCAACCAAGGCCACTAGAGCCAGCGTGCCCCAGCGCTCCAACCGGCGGGTATGCTGCCTGGCCTGCCACGCCACATAGCGGGCGACAAGCCCGCCGAACGGCCACGGCAGCCGCACGAGCTTGCAGAGGAGCCAGTCCAAGCCCCACAGGAGGAACGGCACCGGGAGCAGGTTCCCGGCCACTGCAAGCGCATATGCCCCAAGGGGTGTCGCCCCGTAGGCAAGAGCCAGCGGCAGGCCGCCCCGGAGTTCGGCGACCGGGGCCGCGGACAAGGCAACAACCTGCAGCGCCTGCCACCACAGCATGACGCTCATTCTACCAGTGGGGAGAGGGGACTGTCCCCGTATGGCAAGCATGGGGACTGTCCCCGTATACTGGGCATATGCTTCCGGTTAAGAGAATACTATGCCCAACTGACTTCAGCGAGCCCTCCCAGGAAGCGCTCGACGTGGCGGTGGAATTTGCCCACCTCTTCCAGGCCGAGCTACTCGTCGTCCACGTGGTGTCCCCGGTGCCCACGGTGGCCGCACCCGCAGAGTCCATTGGCTTCGACGTAGGTGCCTACCAGCAAGGCCTCAGCGAGTCCGCAGAGCGCTCGCTTGACGAGCTCGTCAAGGAGCGGGTACCAGCCAATATAGTGAGCCATTACATGGTCGCCCATGGTGACGCCGCCCACGAGATCATCCGCCTGGCCGAGAAGAACTCGGCGGACCTGATCATAACCGCCACCCGCGGCGCATCCGGCTGGCGCGCGTTCATGTTCGGGTCGGTGGCCGAGCGGATAGTGCGAACATCGCCCTACCCGGTGCTGACGGTGCCTCCGCCTGGAGAGGAGAGCGATGATACGTGAATGGCCCAGGGGGACAGTCCCCGTTTGTGACGTCGTCAAGAACGGGGACTGACCCCTTTAGCGCCTACCGCGGGAGTAGCCCTTAGCTCCTCGGCTAGCTCCTGCGGGACCTGCTCGTAGCGCTCAAAGTGCATGGTGAACGTGCCCCGTCCGCTGGTCATGCTGCGCAGCTCCGTCGAATAGCCGAACATCTCCGCCAAAGGCGCCTTGGCCCGCAGCACCTGGGCACCACCCTTCTGCTCCACCCCCAAGATTCGCCCTCGCCTGGAGGCCAGGTTCCCCATCACCGTACCTGTGTACTCCTCGGCAACGGTGACCTCCACCAGCATGTACGGCTCCAACACCCGTGGCTCGGCCCGGCGCAGTGCTTCGCGGAACGCCGCCGCCCCGCACATGCGGAAGGCCTGCTCCGAGGAGTCAACATCGTGTGCCGAACCGTCCACGAGCATCACGGACACGTCCACTACCGGGAAGCCGGCCAGCGGGCCTTCGGCCGTAGCCTCCACCACCCCGCGCCGCACCGCGGGGACGAACTCCCGTGGAATCCGCCCACCGACCACCTTTTCCTCAAACTGCAATCCCGAACCAGGCTCACCCGGCTGAAGGCGGAACACCACGTGGGCATACTGTCCTCGGCCCCCCGTCTGCTTTACGTGGCGATGCTCGTACTCCACCGCGGCCGTGGCCGTCTCCCGATAGGCAACCTGAGGCCGCCCCGGAGTGACCTCCACGTCGAACTCCCTGCGCAGTCGATCAACGATGATCTCCAGATGCAGCTCACCCATCCCGGACACTACTACCTGCCCCGACTCCGGATCGGGCCGCACCACGAACGTCGGATCCTCGCCGGCAAGGTGGGCCAGGGCCTCGCCTAGGCGATCGGCATCGCGCCGGCTCTCCGGGATCAACGCCAAGTCGATCACCGGGGCGGGGAACTCGATCGCCTCCAGCACCACCGGAGCCTGGGGATCGCACAGGGTGTCCCCGGTAGAGGTCTCGGCAAGCCCCACCGCAGCACCCACTTCCCCAGCGCTGAGGCGGTCCACCGCCTGCCGGCGATCGGCGTGAACCTCGAACAGCCTCGTCACCCGCTGCTGCGTATCTCGACCGGCATTCATCACGGTTTCCCCGGTCCGCACGGACCCCGAATAGACGCGCAAGAAGGTGAGCTTGCCCACATGCCGGTCCGCCTGCACCTTGAACGCAAGCGCCGCCAACGGGCCCTCCGGGTCCGCCCGCCTCTCCATTTCCTTTCCCTGCCAGTGGCCCCGCACTGGAGGGACGTCGCCCGGGGAAGGGAGGAAGTCCACCACCGCATCCAGCAGGCGCCGCACGCCCTTGTTTCGGAAGGCCGAGCCGCACAGCACGGGCACCAACCGCCCTGCGATGGTTGCCGCCCGCAGCCCACCCAAGAGCTCCCCTCGTGAGGGTTCCCGTCCCTCCATGAACACTTCCAACAGGGTGTCATCCTGCTCGCTCGCCCGCTCTACAAGCTGCTCCCGGGCGCTCTGGGCCTCGGCCATGAGCTCCTGGGGGATCGGAGCCTCCCGCAGCTCAACGCCCCCTGCACTCTCCTCATAGAAGATGGCGTGCATATTGAGAAGGTCCACAAGCCCGCGGAACTCTTGCTCCGCCCCAATGGGTAGTACCAACGGCACTGCATTGGCCCCAAGCTCGCTGCGAATTTCCCGCAGCGCTGCCCAGAAATCAGCACCCGTGCGGTCCATCTTGTTGATAAACGCGATCCGGGGCACATGGTAGCGCTCCGCCTGCCGCCATACCGCCTCCGACTGCGGTTGTACACCGGACACGGCGCAAAACAGCGCCACGGTACCGTCCACCACACGCAGGCTGCGCTCCACCTCAGCGGTGAAGTCGACATGGCCGGGCGTGTCGATGATATTGATCCGGTGTTCCTTCCAATATGCGGTCGTGGCAGCGGAGGTGATGGTGATCCCCCGCTCCCGCTCTTGGGGCATCCAGTCCATCACAGCCCGGCCGTCGTGCACCTCGCCCATCTTATGGCTCTTGCCTGTGAAGAACAGGATGCGCTCGGTGACCGTTGTCTTCCCCGCGTCGATATGCGCGGCGATTCCGATGTTTCGCACCCGTTCCATGCCATTCCTGCCCATACTACTTCCTCCACCTTCTGTGAGTTGCCCCGGCCTGTGCGGCGGGGGTCCGCCGCGCCCTCATACCCGGCCCGGAGCACTGGGCATGCTGAGGACACCTTAGCTTAAACGCTTCGTCTCTGCTGTCAACCACCGTACGCCGGGTGTGATGAAAATCACGGACCGAGCAGCCCCCCGCCAGGGACTTATTCCATCGTGGCACCGGGCAAGGGAAGGGTAACGTGCCCTTCGGGAGGCGAAAGAACGTATGAGGAAGCCTATCTTGATTCTTGCGGCGGCGTGTCTGTTGGGCTTCTCCGGCTGGGGCCAAATCTCCGGCTCGTGGGTAGCACACCTCGTCGTGATCCCGCCACCGCCTGCGCTTGACTATACGGAACTCACCCTAAACTACTGGGTGAACGGCATCTGGACCCTCAGCAGCACCTCCAGGTTCACCGAGCAGGGATTTGAGGATCACTCCTTCGGTATTTCCGGAATGCTGGGTCCGTTGAGCATTGAGGGCGCCATGTACTTCAATCCCTCGGACTCCACGTCTGTGGTGGTCACCTTCCCGGATGACTGCGAACTACAGACTGCATCAGCCACGTTAGATCCCCCAGCGTACAAGTGGGCGGAGGGGGAAGCCACGCTCAGCATGATGGGCGCCCAGCTCATCGCCGGGTTCACCCACTACGCCTACCCTTACGCGCCTGACTACGCCTGGCCCTGCTGTGCGCCCCAAACGAAGAGCTACACCCAATTCAGCATCTCCGGTAAGGGGGAGCATTTCTCCATCACTGGATGGTTCGCCGATTGTTGCTTGGGCCTCTCCTTTAGTGAAGCGCTGCTCGAACTCACCGACCTGAGCCTCTGTTGCGGCATTACCCATGACATCGAGCTTTCCTTTTCCAAGGCCGGCTTCGAGTACTTCATGTTCACAGCCGAGAGTGTGTTACCCCTGTCCTGGGGCATCACGTTCGACGCCTGGCTGAAGTTCACGGTGGACACCAAAGTCGTCAGCATCACCCCCAGATTTGTGGGCATCCCAGAGGTGTGCATCACCATCTTTGCGGACGTGTTATGGGACGAGGATGAGTACAGGTTCCAAGGTCTGGAGATCCACGGCTGGAAGCTCCGCTCCGAGCTGGGCGAGTGCAGCTATGTTGAGTTCCTCACAGCTCTGGATGTGGCTGCGGTGGAGGAAACTCTTGAGGAGGAAATTTTCCAAGACGACGAGTTCGAGTACATCAAGCTGGGCCTCTGCCTTCCTGGCAAGAACGAAGTCAGCTTCACCCTCGATGTGTCGACGTACTTCCAACCCGAAGGGAGCTTGTTCGGGATCACCCGCTTCGAGCTGGATGCCCAGGTCCCCTTGATGGCCAACCTCTCGTTCCTCACCTCCATGTCCCTCGATGCCATCGGAGACGATCACGAGCTGAGCGTCGGGTGGGAGTTCACGTTTTAGGACTACCTCACGCAACCCAACCTCACGCCGCACGGGGTGGGCTTCCGCGGGGGGAGGGCCCCGCCCTCCCCCCGCACCTTCCCAGGTGGGGTGTTCAGTGCTATGATTGGAGGGAAGCCTTAGGGCACCTGAGGAGGAGGGAGTATGAGACAGGCCTTGCTGGCGTGTGTAGCGGTGGTTCTGTTCGCCCTGGCCGGCAGTGCAATGAGCATCTCCGGCGAGTGGTCGACCAGCCTGGTGCTCGGACCTGAGGAGAGCTTTTCCAGCACCGAGCTCGCCCTAAGTGCCACACTCACCTCTTGGGAGTTCACCAGCACTTCTGTGCTGACGCTAGACGGACTGGACAGCCAGGCGGTGGGTTTCAAGCGGGAGCTGGGACCGCTCGCAATAAGCGGAGGCCTGGCGTTCTCCGTCCCTCCCGGCGCCGAGACGACCTTCGTCGATGTGGGCGAAGGACCCCGCTGGACGGCTTCTGGACTGGAACTGACCACTTGGGATGTTTCCTTCGAGCTCTCCCTGGACCGGCTGACCATAGGGCTCACCATCATCCAGCGCCCCACCCACGAGAAGTAGTTCGGACGCAGCTTGTCTGTAACGTTTGGACGGAACCCAACGTCGCACACAAGGCGCCGCCTCTACCGCCAGCGCGCTTTTGGCATGCGGAAGATCTGGATGAGATACGGCCTGTGCGTGTCCCGCTCTATGTGTTCGGCTTCCAACACGAGCTCTGGGCAGTGGGAAAAGGGTCGGTGGAGGATACGGGCTGCCGGCCAGGCGCTAAGGAGGAGCACGCACCCGCCGGGCGCCAGCACCTCGAGTACTTTTCCCGCAAAAGCGGCCACCCGGCGCAGCGGACCGAGGTAGTAGATGATCTCCGAGGCCAACACCAGATCGAACGGCCCTTGGGGAAGCTCTTGCGCCGCGTTTCCCTGCACAAGGCTCACCTGGGGAAGGTCGGCCATCCGTTCCCCCGCCCGTTCAAGCGCTGCGGGCACGACGTCGAACCCCACGATCTCCTCGGCAAGCCCCTCGCTCGCCAGGCTAGCCGTGAACTCCCCCTCCCCGCAGCCCACCTCCAACACACGGCTGTAGAGACCTCCGGCGCTCGCCTTTCTCAGAAGCTCAAGCTTCAGTTCATACTTGCGGTGCTCGTAGGGGCTCCCCGCGTAGTTCCACGGGTCAGGTCTGCGGTAACGGTGGGCGAAAAGCCGCGGCATGACAGGTCCCAGAAGTCCGCTGTACAAGTACGGTGCTCCCACCTCCAAGCTTCCCCGCACCACACCCAGCCACCGACCACGTACACGTCTCTCAGCCATCCTGGTTCACCTTACTACGCGAGAGTTGAATGAGTCCACACCTCCCCAACCACTGCCCAGGTCACCGGGCTCAGCCCGACCAGCGGGACCGCCCGCCTGCCGGGACTCGGAAGGGCTGAAGCCGGTCAGGGACAGGAAAAGTTTGCGTAACGGATGCTTTACCCGTACCATTGATGCGGGAGGTAACAACACGTGGAACGAGTGCACTCCGCATTCATCGAAGACGAGATGGAACAGTCGTACATCGACTATGCCCTCTCGGTCATCCGCGGCCGGGCCATTCCCGATGTGCGCGACGGCCTAAAGCCCGTGCAACGGCGGATTCTCTACGCTATGCGCGGCCTTGGGCTCCAGCCGGGCAAGCAGTACAGGAAGTCTGCACGTATAGTAGGCGAAACCATGGGGAAATATCACCCCCATGGCGACCTGGCCGTGTACGAGGCCATGGCCGGCCTCGCCCAAACCTACACCACTCGCTACCCGCTGGTCGACGGCCAGGGGAACTTCGGCTCCATCGACGGCGATTCACCGGCGGCCATGCGCTACACGGAGGCCCGCCTGGCGCCGGTCGCTATGGAGTTTTTGCAGGAGCTGAACGAGCAAACGGTCGACTTCATGCCCAACTTCGACGACTCCATTGAGGAGCCGGAGGTACTGCCGGTCCGCCTCCCCCACACGCTGGTAAACGGCGCCTGGGGAATCTCCGTAGGGATGACCACCCAGATCCCTCCCCACAACCTGCGGGAGCTCCTCAAGGCCACGCTCCACCTGATGGACAACCCCGAGGCCACCGCCGATGAACTGATGCAGTTCGTCCCTGGCCCGGATTTTCCCACCGGGGGCTTTCTGGTGGGAGGCCAAGGCATCGCGGACGCCTATCGCACCGGGGAGGGTCGCCTGCGGGTACGAGCGCGGGCGTTTATCGAGGACGACCAAATCGTCATCACGGAGATCCCCTACCAGGTGCGCAAGTCGACGATCCTGGAGTCCATCGCGGCCAAGGTGAAGTCCAGCGAGCTGGAGGGCGTGTCCGACCTGCGAGACGAATCCGATCGCGAAGGACTGCGCGTGGTGGTCGAACTGAAGCGCGATGCCGCCCCCCAGCGCGTGCTGCAACGGCTGCTGAAACTCACCGCCCTGGAGCGGACCTACGCCTGCCACTTCCTCGTGATCCAAGGGGGCAGCCCGAAGACGCTATCTCTTCCCCAGATGCTGGCGGCGTTCCTCTCCTTTCGCCGCTCTGTGGTTCGCCGGAGGACTGAGTATCGCCTGCGCATGGCCCGCGAGCGGGCCCACATCCTGGAAGGCTTCCAGATCGCTCTGGACCGTATGGATGAAGTCATCGAGATTATCCGCTCCTCAGGCAACCCCGATGAGGCGCTGGCCCTCCTCTCGGCGGAGATAGGCCTCACCGACAAGCAGGCCGAGGCGGTCCTGCGCATGCGCCTGTCGCAGCTTACCAAGATGGAGCGGCACAAGATCGACGAAGAGCTCAAAGAGTTGCGCGTGAAGATCGCCGAATACGAGGCCATCCTAGGGGACCCGGCCAAGCTGGATGACGTGATCCGCGAGGAGCTCACGGAGATAGCCGACAATTACGGCGATGACCGGCGCACGACCATCGTCTCCGAGTCGGACGAGCTCAATGCGGAAGACATCGAGGAACCCAAGCGGGACATCTTTCTGTGCATCACCGGCCGCGGCTACGTGAACGCCAGCGACTGCGAGGAGTTCCGGGTGCAGGGCCGGGGGGGCAAGGGCGTCAAGGGCATCCGCACCAAGGATTCCGACTCCCTGCAGGAGATGCTGTACGCCAACACCTACCAGGACCTGCTCGTGTTCACCGACCGTGCACGGGTATTCAAGCTGCCGGCGGCACGGCTGTCGGTAGGCCAGCGGGCGAGCGTCGGCAAGAACCTCCGGCATTTTTTGGAGATGGACCAGGACGAGGAGATCCGCTCGGTACTCCCCGTCGAGGACTTCGGGAGGGGTTGCGCCCTCCTGGCCACGAGAAACGGCGTCGTAAACCGCAACGCCCTTGCTGATTATGGCAACGCACACTCCAAGGGCATCCTCGCCTACAACATCGCCGAGGACGACCGGCTGGTAGGAGCGCACATCACCGGTGGAGAGGGACAGCTCATCCTGGCCAGCGGCGGGGGGCAGGTGAACCGCTTTGCCGAGTCACAGGTACGGCTCACGCGGCGCCCCTCCATGGGGGTGCGAGGGATGCGCCTGGAGGACGATGACGCGGTGGTGGCCACAGTGTGGCTCCCGCCCGACCTCGGAGAGGAGTACCGGCTACTACTTGTAACGCAGAACGGGTACGGAAAACGCCTGAACCCCGCCGAGCTCACACCAAGGAACCGCGGCGGCAAAGGGCTCATCGGGATCAAGCTCGACAAGCGCACCGGGCCGCTTGTGTCCATGGAGCTCGTGGGAGAAGGGGCCGAGGTGCTTGTTTCCACCAAGGCCGGGCAGGTAATCCGCTTCCAGGCCGACCAAGTGAGCACCCTGTCCCGCTACGCCCGCGGCGTGCGCCTGATCCGGGTGGATGAGAACGATCGCGCGGTGTCTACGGTGGTGGTGTGATGGACGTCAAAACCGAGGTCGAAAGGCAGCTAGCCGAGATCGAGCGGGCGACGGAGGTGGTCGTCCCCAGGGAAGAGCTCACAGCCAAGCTCGAGCGCTCCCTCAACGAGCAGCGGCCGCTCCGGGTGAAGCTGGGGATCGACCCCTCCGCACCCCACCTCACCTACGGCCACGCGGTTGTGCTGCGCAAGCTGCGAGCGTTTCAGGACTTGGGGCACATGGCGGTGCTCGTGGTGGGCGACTTCACCCGCCGCGTCGGCGACCCCTCAGGAAGAGCGAGGACCCGGGACCCGATGACCCCCGAGGACATCCAGCGCAACATGGCCACCTATCGGGAGCAGGCGTTCCGCATCCTCGATCCGGAGCGCACCGAGGTGCGGTACAACTCCGAGTGGCTGGGCAATCTCTCCCTGGAGGACGTGATCGTCCTGTCGGCCAAGTACACCGTGGCCCGGATGCTGGAGCGGGAGGACTTCCACCGCCGCTACAAGGATGGCATCCCCATCACCATCATGGAGTTTTTGTACCCCCTGGCCCAGGCCTACGACTCAGTGGCCATCCATGCGGACGTGGAGCTTGGCGGCTCCGACCAGCGGGTGAACTTGCTCATCGCCCGCGACATCCAAGAAGGCTACGGGCAGGCCCCCCAAGCGGTCGTCACTATGCCTCTCCTCCTCGGCCCCGACGGACAGATGTCCATGTCCCAATCCCGCGGAAACTACATCGGCATCGACGAGCCGCCCGAGGAGCAGTTCGGCAAGGTCATGTCCATCCCCGACGCACTGCTTGGGGACTACACAAGGCTCCTCACCGACCTGTCCTGGGAAAAGCTGGCCGCGATGCACCCCAAGTTGGCCAAGAAGCATCTGGCCCGGACCCTGGTAGCCGCCTTCCAGGGCACGAGCGCCGCCGACGCCGCCCAGGCCCACTTCGAGCGGGTATTTGAACAGCAGGAGTCCCCGGAAGAGATGACCGAGGTGCAGCTCGATCCCGCCCTGCTCGACGGCGACGGAAAGGCCAATGTGATCGATCTCATTATGGCCGCAGAGCTCGCCCCCTCGCGCTCCCAGGCCCGCAGGCTGGTCGAGCAAGGGGGCGTGGAGGTCGCCGGCCGCCGCGCAGGCTCGCCGAACGAACAGGTCCCCGCTTCGGCCGGCACCGTACTCCGCGTCGGCCGTCGCAAGTTCGCCCGCATTAAGGAGGTGTAGCAATGAGCAATTGTCCATTTTGTCGAATAGCAGCCGGAGAGCTGTCGGCGGAGATTATCTATCAAGACGCGGATGTCCTGGCGTTCCTCGACGCACACCCGCTCGCCGACGGGCACGCCCTGGTGATCCCAAAAAGCCACGTAGAACGGCTGGCGGATCTGCCCGAGGAGCTGGCGGGCCCGCTGTTTGCGGCAGCGGCCAAGGTAAGCGGCGCCCAACAGTCCATACTGGGAGCGACCGGCATCACCCTCGGGGTTAACGACGGCCGCGTAGCTGGTCAAGCCGTACCGCACCTACACATCCACTTGGTCCCCCGCCACGCCAGCGACGGCGGCGGCAACCTCCACACCATGCTCCGCCCCGGAGCCCCACACAGCTCTGACACATCCCGGCGCCTACGCACCCAACTCACTACCGCAGGTCGGTAGCCCGGTTGTCTGCGTTTTCCCGGTAGGCACCTCCTTATCACCTTGACACACGCTGCGTAAGCTTGCCCATGCTCGCTCTCCTTGTCACAATGTGTTGAGGTGAGCGGCATGGCCGCAGAAGCGCTGAAAGACAAGCTTATCGAACAGCTTGACAAGCTCCCCGAGGACCGTGTACGAGAGGTCTTGGACTTCGTCGGGCATCTCCTGGCCAGGGAACGGCGGGTAGAGCCTTCAGGGGCCCCAAACCAGCTTGATCCCAAGGTAGATCCTCTCTTGGAGTTCATCGGGATGGCCGATGTCGAGCCCTTTGCCCAAGAGATCGACCGGGACCTATACGGAAACTAGCGGTGATGCTCTTCATAGACACTTGGGGCTGGATTGTGCTCTACAACCGCAGAGAGCCTCGTCACAGCGAACTCAGGGCCTTGTACCGCGAGCTAAGCGAGGACGAACGAACGGCCTACACCACGGACTACGTTCTCGATGAGACCATTACCTTGCTCTTCCGGAGGGTGCCTGTCTCACAAGCTTGCCGCGCACTGCAGTTGCTGAACAAGGCAGTCCAAGAAGGCTATCTTTGCCTGGAGTACATTACGCCTGAGCGGTTCAGCAGGGCTAAAGACCTAAGAGTCACCCTACAGGATAAGCCGCAGATATCGTTCACCGATCTCACGACCATGGTGGTGATGGAGGAGCTTCGCCTCAAGAGAATCCTTACGCAGGACCAGCATTTCGCCCAGGTAGGAATGGGCTTCAACCTCGTTCCTTGAGAGCTCCTGTCTCCAGCGTTGGTAGCGTTGGAGCTTGCCTCCAACGTTGGTCAGGAACGTCGCAGGCAAGCTGCGACAGTTCTACCGATCCAACCTCCAAACGCGCATCTCGCCGTCGGTGTCCGTGGTCACAAGGTGGTTTCCATCAGCAAGAAACGCTGCTCCCCACACCGCAGCGGAGTGACCCTCGAGCTCTTGCACCAGGTTCCCCGTGCGCGCATCGCGCAGCTCCACCCTGCCGCCCCGGCCACCAGTGGCCACCAAGGAGCCATCGGGGGAAAAGCTGACCACGAACGTCGCGGAGCGTTGAGGCAGCGCATACGACCACTGTTCACTCCACCCCTCGGTCTCGTATACAAGGGTCTCCCCGGGATTGGTAACCGTTGCCAGCAACGCCCCGTCGGGAGAGAAGCTCACCGAGTAGGCGTTGAGCCCCGCTTCGATAGGAGAATGAACTTCACGCAGGGAATCCACATCCCACAGGCGGATCGTGCCATCGCAGGAGGAGGAGGCAAGGATGCTTCCGTTGGGAGAGAAATCCAGGCTCCTGATCCAACTCCTATGCTCTCTCAGAACGCCCACTTCCATTCCAGTTGAGATGTCCCACAGTCGAATCTGGTTATCGTAGGCACCACTTGCCAGAAGCTCTCCTTGGGGACAGAAGGCGAGCGCCCAAACGGTGTACTGATGGCCAGCCAGGTATTCCACGGGGCCGTCCGCTCCCGGCGGGGTCCAAGTCAACCTTTGCCCCCTGTCCAACTCCCACACGCTGATGCGCCCGCCTCCGTCTTCCCCCACCGCCAGCCACTTGCCGTCAGGGCTGGCCTCCAACACGCTGACCTCGGACTCATGCCCTCGCAGAGTGCGCCGGGGGCCGCCGAGATGCTCGAGGCTCCAAATTTCCACATCATTTCCTCGGGCCACGGCCCAGCTACTACCCCATGTAGTCAACGCGTGATGGTGGTAGTCTTCGTCCCGCACAAGCTCCACGTCCGCGCCCATCGCAACACATCCCAAGGCCAACAGGCCGACCGTGATCAAGCTCAGCACTGTCCTCATCGAACCCCTCCTCGCCGGCCAACGTACAGGTTTGCATGCCCCCCAGTTATAACAGCAGCCCTGCCGCTACTTCCCCTGCAGGGCTTAGCTTGCGCTTAGCCATCTGGAAGCTCCCACAGCAGAACCCGACCGTTCCCGCAGCCGGAGGCCACGTATCTCCCGTCCGGGTGGAAGTCAACTGTCCGCACCGAAGCCTCGTGCTCCTCCCAGGTATGCAGGAGCTGGCCGCTTTCCGGATCCCACAGGCGCACCGTCTCGTCTAGCGACCCGGTGGCCAGCAAGCGCCCGTCTGGGGAAAAGCTAACCGACCAGATACAGCCGGTATGGCGCTGTACACCGTACAACTCAAGTCTGGCGGAGGTATCCCACGCGCGCACTACCTTGCCCTCGCCCACCACCAAGAGAGACACGTCCGGAGAGAAGTCCACTGTCCATGCTCTCCCGGGGAACTCCTCTATAATGGTCCCTTCCTCAATGTCCCACAGGACAGCCTGGTCGCCTCCCCCAGAGGCGGCACGGCTGCCATCAGAGGACACGGCCACATCGTATACAGTGTTGCCATGGGCTCGGTGGCACCAGAGGGGGGACTCTTCCTCAACGCTCCATAGACAGACCTCACCCCGCCCGGTTCCCACAAGGAGCTGTCCGTCAGGGGTGAACGAAAGAGCCTGCACCTGCCCCATGTCATCGGAGAGCTTCTCTACTACCTCCCGGGAATTCACGTCCCATACTCTTATCTCGTTCCATGCCCCGGCAGCCAAGTACTCCCCGCCCGGGGAGTACGCCAAGCTCAACACTAGACCACCGAAATCAAGACGTTCTTGCTCCCTCCTGCCCCTCACATCAAGGAGGTACACCCCGTTGGTGCCAGCTACGGCGAGAGTCGCCCCGTCAAGGGAGAAGGCCACCTCGGCCAGCCCACTGACATTGCCGATTTCCACAGGCGAACCAAAAGCTACGACCGAGATTCCGACCACCACTAGCAACAGCGCCTTTGCCATGCTTCACCTCCGCCCAAGAGTTCCCAGACAGCTCTGCTCTCCGATCTCAATCCACCTCGTCCAATGTACCGGATCAGTATAGCCAGCCGCTAAATGCATGACTACAACGGACCATGCCCACACACTAGTTTTCGGCGGTGTTCCCCCGACCTTGCCCGGTGTAAACTGGCCACGGGAATCCCCCGAAGTGCCGTACCGACTGCAAGGAGGTGCAGGTGATGTTTGAGAGAAAGATACTTGCGTTGGCAATAGTTGTGGCTGCGCTGGCTGGGCCGATGGCCTTCGGCGCCCCGGTGCTCTCACCCGAGCGGATTATGGAGGGGCACACGGCTGACGTCTTCTCCGCCGACTACAGCCCCGGCGGAGAGTACGTCGCTACCGGGGCTTGGGACGGCACCGTACGGCTGTGGGATGCAAACACTGGCGAACTCATCCGAGTGGTCCAGGATGGCTGGGGCTGGGTACACAGCGTGGCCTTCAGCCCCGATGGGGCGTATCTGGCCACCGGGGCCCGCGACCGGGCCATCCGCATATGGCGCATCGCCGACGGCGCCGAGCACCGCGTGATCCACTCCGCCCACGACAAGCGAGTCACTGCCGTTGCCTACAGCCCCGACGGAAACCTCCTGGCCAGCGCCTCCGACGACGGGACGGTCAAGCTATGGCGGACAGATGACTGGACGGCAGTGCGCACCCTTGCCGGGCACGCCGGCAGGGTCCTGTGCCTTGCATTCAGCCCCGACGGGGCGCTCCTCGCCACGGGTGGCGACGATCGGTCCATCCGCCTGTGGGAGGTAGATACCGGCCGCCAGCTCCGGCAACTGGCCCGCCACGGCGCTCCGGTGCGCGCGGTGGCGTTCAGCCCCGACGGAACTCGACTTGCTTCCTCCGCCCTGGACGGGACCACCCGCCTGTGGGGAGTTCCTTCTCTCGACGAGCTGCGGGTATTCGACCGCAGGATCCAGCGTGTGTATTCGGTGGTCTTCAGCCCCGACGGGCGCTGGGTGGCCGCCGGAAGACAGGATGCTTCAGTGAGGATCTGGGACGCGGCCACCGGAGAGGAGCTCGCGAGCCTAGGTAGGTGCTACTGTGATGATCCGCAGCGCGACCGCATCGGCCACCGCGGCGGCGTACTCGGAATCGCTTTCTCCCCCGACGGCGACCGCATGGTCACAAGTTCAGCCGACAACCGCGTCATGCTGTGGGACCTGAGCGGGCTCTAAGCTGACACGGGGACAGGCCCCGCATGGGGCCTGTCCCCTTTCCCCTCCTGACTTATCCTCTACTACCTCCTAACATTAACTGTCACAATTCTAATGGCCACGCGCGCCTGAAAAGGGCACACCCACCGCAAGGTGGGGCCGCAAAGCCGCGGATCCTCTGAGGACTGCCGGGCTGCCAGGCTCGCGCCGGGAGGGCGAGTTGACAGGCGGCAGCGCGGGACAGGTGGTCGCAATACACCACGCGATACCGAGGGTCTCCCCTACGTGGGGAGATCTTTCGTTTTGAGGGGAAAGGAGGTGATGATGACGACGGCGACAGAGGAGGCAGTCCTGGAGTACGCTGAGCTCCAGGAAGAGTACTGGGAAGAGGCCAGGCGCGGCGTCCCCATGTCGGTGCACGAGCGCTACCAGAGAGCATTTGGGCGACTGCGCAGCACAGTGGGCGGGATGCGGCACGATACGAAGCTCGGCGAGCTGCTGGTGAAGATGAGCGCAATCACACCGGGCCAACTCAGCCAGGCGCTGGACAGGCAGCTGGCCGAGGGAGGCCGCCAGCTGCTCGGTGAACTCCTCGTAGAGCAGGGCATCATCGACCCTAGCGTCCTGCGCCTTGCAGTGGAACGCCAGGTGCGTGTCACCTCATGAAGGCAGGAAGGCACGCTAGCGACTCCATCAGCCGGCTGCAGCCCTGGGCACAAGAAGAGGTCCCCGACATGGCCCCAGGATCCTCGTCTCCTTCTCCAGTCAGGCGCGAGGCAACTGTTGGGCTAGCCGCTCTAGAACGTGAACGTCCAGCCAATGGTGAGCTCAGTCTCGTCAAGGACGATGCTGTGGCCGAAGTCAATGTCGAAAACGAACCCGTGCAAAACAGGGATGCTGAAGCTGCTCGCCAGGCGGGAAAGCCCCAGCAGCGTCGCGTCCTCATCATCTTCAGGCTCCCAGAAATAGATAACCAGCTCTAACTCGTAATCCTCGCTGCAGCAGGTGCTTCCGCAGAAGCCGAGCTCGATCGACTCAAACTCCTGCCCGGCCGGCTCCGCGTAGGTTTCGAAACCGTTATTAGAAGCGTGCTCGACCATCATCGTCGTGAGCGCGAGGTAGTTGCAGTCGTCGAACTCGCAGGTGATCGCGAAACCGTGAAACTCGAACTCCCATGGGGCAACGCCGAAATCAGAGAACAGCTTGACGCACGCCACCACCGGGAGATCGGCGATGTCCCAGTCAAAGCTGATTGTCTTGGAGCCAACGGCGTACTTGATATCGGCATTCAGGCTGGCGATGTCCATCAACGTGTACAAGTCGGTGAACCCAAGCTCGACGTGCTCAAACCCGTGCTTCTCGAACCTGAGCTCGAACTCGTAGTCGATCCCGCAACAGAAAGGCAGGTCGGATCCAGTTAGTTGCAGATAATCAAAGGAGTTTTCGTGCGTCTCCGCGAACCCCACCGACAGCTCGAAGGGGGACAGTCCAGCGGTAAGCGTGTAGTCTAACTGATTCTTCTCGTGCACGACGTCGAAATCCACCGCAACGTTAAGCAGCGCCACGCTGACCGTCAGCCTGGCCCTGTCGTACTCAGGAACTGTGGGGTCGAAGGCTATGTCGGCTACTAGACCGAACCCACCCAGACTCCCATCCAAGGCAAATCTCTGCGTGGTGAATGCGGGATCGAACTCCGAGGTACTGGTGATCTCCCAGCCAGCGACTGAGGTGGTCAGGGAGAGGCTCGTCTCCTCAAAGGCAATATCCGGGAGGATATCGATCTCCGTACTCCACTCCCCCGATATACTCATCCCCAGCCCTGTAGCGCCCAGCATCAACCAAGCTGCACCAACAGCGAGAGCCCGCTTCATACTTAGACCTCCCTCCCAATCCTCCGCGGGGCCGCCTCCGAGCACATGGCCTGCCAAAGCAAGTGCTGCCACGCCTTCGCGCTCGGCTCTACGAGTTCCAGCAGCTCTCGGGAGTGCGATCCTTCGTTGAGGGTGATGTCGAGGAAGTAGAGCCCTGGCTGCAGTCCGTCCGTGGGAATCTCCAGGTGGTAGAGGCCCACCTCCTCGTCGTAGGGAGCCATACCCAAATACACTACGGGCTCAGGGTCTCCCTCGGCCCCGAACAGCCCCACGACGGCACGGGCGTCCGTGAGCTGTTCACCGTAGAAACCACGGACGCTGAACGAGGCGATGATCGGTGTGCCAATCTCGTAGAGTACCTCGACGACGCGGCCTCCGGATGTGCCGGCTCCAGCGACTACAGCGCGGTCCATAAACGTGTCAGCGACTCCGGCCGGTTCCAGGTCATAGTGCGGGAGGATCGTGAACCTGCCGCTGACAAAGTCGATTCTGTAGTTGGTACTGGTTAGTCCGCCGGGGACGATCCTGCACGTGCCCGCGTCCACAGCTCCGACCGCGGTGCCGCCGAAGGTGAGCGTTCCGCCCAAGTCCTTTGGTCCTTCGCCTGCTACGAACCCCTCGTAGCTCACCGTGAAGTCGGTGAACGGGTGCTCGTCGAAGGTCTTCTCCTTGTCGTCGGCGGTGATCGTGAGTGGTGCCGGAGTGAGTTCCAGCGCACCGCCGACGACCGTCAAATAGTAATTTGACCCGTTGTTTCCGTCGTTGATGTCCAGCGAGCCTTGGGTGATCAAATAGGTACCAACGCCCTCCCCGTCTTCACGGTCGAAGCCGCCTGTGACTTCATCGTCTGCTACCAGCCCTCCTTCGGTGATCTCCCAAGTCAGCCTTGGATCCTCGTCACCGTAGGCTTTGTGTTGGTCGTGAGCGGTGATCTCGATGGAGCGCGGCCTGATTCTCACGGTTCCGGAGCCGCTGTCCGGGTGGTGATTACGATCCCCGGGGAAACTCCAGCTCACCGGCCCGCCGGGTACGTTTGCGTAGGACTCCCCCAGGTACAGCAGGTCGGTGAGGTCCTCGTCCACTGCGCCTATCGCCGTACCTGCCGCCCCCCGCGTGGTACCGTCGTACGTCCACGTCCCGCCCCCTACGTCGACGATGGCATCAGCCTTGACAATCCTCAGCGTGGCATTGGCCCTGGTGACATCGTAGTTCGGGTTCGAGCCAACGGTGACCATGATGTCGTAATCACCCACGTCCGAGAACTCCTCCGCCGTAGTGGACAGGCTGTAGTCGATGGCGTCACCACCCTCTACCTCTCCCACCACTGTCGCCGTCAGGGTCGGAGTATCTTCCCCGTACGTCTTCTCCCTGTTGTCCGCCGTCACCGAGGCGGTGGCCTTGTTGATGGTCAGCGTGCCAGGGATGAACGCCAGTTCGTAGTTGTGAATGTTGCCGATGCTGAGCGTGCCCTGGAGGATGGCGTAGGTGTCGACGTCCTCGCCAGCTACTCGCTCCAGCTCGCCGGTGAACATGTCATCGAACGCCAGGGTCCCTTCGGTGACCTCGTACGCCATGTAGGGGTCGTCTTTACCGTACTCCTTCTCTTGGTCTACAGCGCTCACCTCGATCGGGCATTCGGTGATCTCCAGTGTGCCGCTCTCATAAAAGATTCTGTACTTGTCCGCCCTGGCGCCCGACGGGGTGATCGTGTAGGTACCCACCTGTTCGCCCTGTTCGCGCGTCACCACAAGACCCCGTACGTCATCCGGACCATCGCCCGGCCAAAAACCTTCATAGGTCACGGTGAATTCTGGATCTTCCTCACCGTAAACCTTCTCCTGGTCGTCGGCGGTGATCGTCAGCGGCGTGGGGTGTATGCCCTGCCGCATCGCTCCGGTTTTCGAGTTTCCTCCACCGCTTCCGGAAGCAGCCTGATTCGCATCGACCCAGCCGTGCTCAACACCGCCACGGCCTGACCGAGCAGCCCCTGTAGGAGTCGGGATCGGCAAAGTAAGGATGACAATCCCGAGTGAGACTGCAGCCAAGTTCCGTGTTCCACATTCCATCGCCTCTCACCACCATAGAGTTCGCTCCCCCAGGCCGACACAGGCAGAGCCAGCCGTCAGCGCGGAGGGCACCCCATCCTATACCCGCATTATGCCCCTTTTCAACCCTTTATGATGTGTAACACAGGTCTATGATGTGTTATGCGCCTAGATGGTCAAGCCGCGGAGCACACCGCTTTCAACTCCTCATGCCCACGGAAGGGGGCAGAATGGGAGTAGGCCCCAGGGGGGCCTGTCCCCTTCTCAACATAAGTACAGTGAGCACACGCCGCGTTCATAGCCATAATGCTGTCAGAGAAAGGGCATGCTCCTGCACAACATGTGTATTTCTGACTCTTGACTTATCCTCTACTACTTCCTAACCTTTACTGGTGTTACTGGCGCAGGTGTACTGACCACAACAGCCTGAAAAGGGCACACCCACTGCAAAGTGGGGCCGCAAAGCCGCGGATCCGTTAGGACTGCCGGGCTGCCAGGCTCAAGGCGGGAGGGCAGCTTGGCGGGCGGCAGCGGTGCAGGACAAGTGGTCCCAATAGAACCAAAGAATACCGAGGGTCTCCCCTCACAGGGGAGGCCCTTTGCTTTGTGGGGGGTGAGGAGGTGATGGCGACGACGACAACGGTGG
>JAWOCQ010000042.1:0-2719 GCA_046483725.1 Candidatus Bipolaricaulota bacterium | reverse complement strand
GGTCTGCACCAACTCTGTGCCATCGTCTATGTAGGCAAGGCAATGCTCCTCTCGCACGAGTAGTTCCGTGCCGGACTGCTCGACCTGTAGCGTTAGCACCAAGTGGGTCTCGCGCGTACGCCGGCCCACGATGGGGTATTCC
Organism: Candidatus Bipolaricaulota bacterium; assembly: GCA_046483725.1. GTDB lineage: Bacteria > Bipolaricaulota > Bipolaricaulia > Bipolaricaulales > Bipolaricaulaceae > T3SED10-47. The sequence continues at coordinate 2,577 of JAWOCQ010000042.1, read as the reverse complement.
ACAATATCTGTAGTCACCTGGAGCATTGCCCACGTCCCCGCAAGCTCCGGCGGAGTCTCGGTAGCACAGAGCGGGGAGCCAGTCAATGCAACAGCCAGGATCGCCACAAGCAGGGCCATCATAGGCAGATTCCTCCAGCTGACGCTTTACAGAAACCTTCATCACAAAGGGAGTGGCAGGAGGTGTGCCCCCTGGAATATATTGTGTTGTTCAACATTTCCTCCTTCACATGCCGGCGGTATCCAGCGTATCGTAGTCCCGCTACGCTCAGCAGACACTCCAGGCTACGCTGAGAAACAAGTTTATCCGATGCGGACACCTGTACGGAGAGCTATGATGATGTTGTGGGGCAGCTAGCTCGCAGCTTACCGCAGAGAGGATGCGAATGGAAGACCGTGCGCGCCCGCAGATCGTCGTAAGTAAGTGCCTGGGCTTTGCCCACTGTCGGTACAACGGCCTCACGATCCGCTCGGATGCAGTGGACGCGATGGTGCCACACGTTTCCTTTGTACCGGTGTGTCCTGAGGTGGAGGTGGGCCTTGGAGTGCCGCGCGATCCGGTTCGCATAATTAGGCAGGATGGCGTGGACCGATTGGTGCAACCTGCAACCGGATGTGACGTAACCGAGGACATGCACCGGTTTGCGGAAACGTTCCTCGGCGGTTTGGCAGGGGTTGATGGATTCGTCCTCAAAAACCGCTCTCCTTCTTGCGGTATTAGCGATGTGAAGGTCTACTCTCGTACGGACAAGGCTCCGGCGATAGGGCGGACGGCGGGCCTGTTCGGCCGGGAGGTGCTGGGAAGATTCAGCGAACTGACCGTGGAGGACGAGGGACGGCTGACCAACTTCCGGCTTCGCGAGCATTTCCTGACCAAGGTGTTCGCATTGGCAACGTTCCGCCAAGTGGTGGCCTCGGGAGAGATGAGTGAACTGGTGGGCTTTCAAGCGCGGAATAAGCTTCTCCTCATGAGCTACAGCCAGGCATCCCTCAAGGAACTGGGGCGGATCGTAGCCAATCCCAGGCAGAGAAACTGGGAGGAACTGTGCACTGCGTACCGCGCGCAGCTTGTCAACGCCCTCGCTCGTCCTCCGCGGCGCCCCTCAGCAATTAACGTAGCCCAGCACGCATTTGGGTACGTATCGAAACAGCTCACCAAAGGAGAGAAAAGCTACTTCCTGGATACGCTTGGCCGCTACCGGGAGGGGAAAGCCCCGCTGAGCGTGGTTACCGGCGTTCTGGGAGCATGGGTGACACGGTTCGACGTTGAGTACTTGGCACAGCAGACGTTTTTCGCCCCGTACCCCGAAGGCTTGGTGGAGATCTCGGACTCTGGCAAGGGGAGAGAGCTATAGGCTGGGAGGCCTCACTTGATTCCTAACGAACGGATTTCTGTCCTGCGGGAGGGCACTGAGTCGGGCGGGCGTTATGTCCTCTACTGGATGCAAGCCTCCCAACGGACAAGGGACAATCCGGCACTGGAATACGCAGTTCGTCAGGCCGATGCGCGCGATCTTCCAGTCCTCGTCTACTTTGGACTTACGGAAAGCTATCCCGAGGCTAACCTCCGCCATTATACGTTCTTGGTCGAAGGGTTAGCCGAAGTGCAGCAGTCGCTCGCCGAACGGGGGATAGCGTTTGGCGTTCGGCATGGGGCCCCTTTGGACGGCGCTGTGACCCTGGCTGCCGATGCGGCGTTGCTGATCACCGACCGTGGGTATCTTCGGCATCAAAAGCGCTGGTATCGGCATGTGGTGTCGCGCGTTCGTTGCCCGGTGATTCAGGTGGAAGGCGATGTAGTGGTACCTGTGGAAACTGCGTATCCCCGGGAGGCGTACAACGCCGCAGTGCTGAGGCGGAAGATAACTGGCTACATTGAATATTTCCTAGCGCCTTTGGAGGAGCACGCGCCACACGTTCCCGCACGGGGGATCGGGGACGACGATGCTGTAGACCTGGACAAGCTGGTCAAAGGCCTGGACATAGATCGAACAGCGGGCCCCGTACACGGCCAACAGGGAGGCACAGCCAACGCCCTATCCACGCTCAACAGGTTCATCGATGACCAGCTCCCACGTTATGCAAGCAGCCGCAACGAGCCCGGCGATGATAATCAGTCGGGGCTCAGCCCCTACCTTCACTTTGGACAGATCTCCCCGGTAGAGATCGCCCAGCGGGTTCGCGCCACGGGTGGGGAGGGCGCCGACAGCTTCATCGAGCAGGTTGTCGTACGCCGAGAGCTGGCGATGAACTACGTGCACTACAACAGCGGTTACGACACGTTGGCCGGCCTTCCCCGTTGGGCACGCGTGACCCTCCAAGCACATGCCTCTGACCCCCGCGATCACCTCTACACCGCTGAACACCTGGAGAAAGCGCGGACACATGACCCATACTGGAATGCAGCGCAGATCGAACTGCTCACCATAGGGCGGATGCATGGGTACATGCGTATGTACTGGGGGAAGAAGATCCTGGAGTGGAGTACTTCTCCTGAGGAAGCGATGCGTGTGGCCTTGTGGCTGAATAACCGCTACGAGTTGGACGGGCGTGACCCCAACAGCTACGCGGGGGTGGC
>JAWOCQ010000016.1:0-15300 GCA_046483725.1 Candidatus Bipolaricaulota bacterium | reverse complement strand
CTCAGGTGCCTGCTGGATCTCCTTGGAGAACAGCACCTCAGGATAGCCACCGAAGTTCAGATATCGCTGGAAGTGCTCGTTAAGTGCGTTAGGGTCAGTGGCGCGCCATGTGCGCTCCTCATCTTCACGCTCCGGCTGAACGAGTGACTCAAGGCTCAGGAGCATGAGATATTCCTGAAAGGTGAGCGGAGGCAGCATCAAGTCCGTGAATCTTCCGGCTCCAGACTCGCGGCTGCCCAGTCGGAGCGCGGCTGCAGCGGAGCCAGAGACCGCTATTCTCAGCTCAGGATACAGATCAACCATTGACTTCAGGTGTGCTTCCCAATTCCTCAGGTACTGGATCTCGTCGAAGAAAACGTATGCAGGTTGGCCACGATGCTGTTCACCAACGAGTTCCAGGTAGTAACCGACGATTTCCTCGAGCCCGAGACCGTTGAACAGCGGCTGGTCCAGAGCGAAATACGCGATCGAATTCGGGTCCGTTCCCTGCTCGAGAAGATCCTGAATCGCATGGTGAACGAGGAAGGTCTTGCCGACCCGCCTTGGACCCATAAGCACAACGGCTCTGTGAACTCCGCTCTCGCCGATGAGCGCGGTGAAGTGGGGAAGATAGGAACGCGGGCGGCAGTCTGTGTAGACTGCAGGGACCTCGTGGGGACGCTCCCACCAGGGGTTCTGGTGTTGAAGACTCCGCAAAATCTGTTCCTTTGGTATGTTCCGCATTCGCACCGCCCTACGATCAGTCGACTGATCTTATTGTGCGCAGGGACAAGCGTCGATTCAAGCGTCGGCGAAAATGTACAGGTCAGGCTTCGCAATCGCGGTTGGAGGAGCATTCCTTCCGCAGTAGAGCGCGGTGCCTGGGTGCTGGGGGCATTCCCCGAGCTGAAGCTCATCCTGGCGCACTTCCCGATGGGAAGGAGGGAGCACGAGCGGCGGGATGCAACGGTTGACCTGGTGCTGAAGTACGAGAATGCCTACTTGGACATCCCCTGCTGGGCGACGAGCGAGAAGTACTACCGGGGGCTTCGGAAGCTGCTGGACGGGCTTTCGGAAGGCGACACCCGCAAGCTCAAGGCTCGGATCCTGTTCGGATCGGACTTCGCCGTGAGCCTGATGTGGATCGACTCCTACAACTGCTACGTTGGGCTTTTCTCGGACACCCAGGCCCTCACGCCGGAGGAGAAGCAGGCGTTCTGTTCCCGGAATCCCGAGCGATTCTTGTTCAGGGGGTAGACAGGCTGGCCTCCGACGAGGGAGATGTACGCGGCTTGACTAAATGGCCCGACTTGACAACGTGCTCAAGTCATGCTGCTTCCCAGGGACGAGGGGGTGTTTCAGGGTGTGCAGGTACACCAGGGCCAACACCGCCCGTTGGTCTGCTGCTGTATCGCGGCGTTAGACTGCATATACTGAGGGAGAGGGATGAGCGATGGAGAGAATCCCGATCGACCGCCGCCGTCTAGAGGAGTTCTGCCGGGAGCGCCATATCCGGCGTCTCGCTCTCTTTGGGTCAGTGCTTCGCGACGATTTCCGGCGGGAGAGCGATGTGGATGTGCTTGTGGAGTTCGAGCCTGGGCATGAACCCGGGCTGCTCGAGATCGCACGGATGGAACGAGAGCTCTCCGATATCGTGGGGGGGCACAAGGTCGATCTGCGCACCCCCGAGGACCTCAGCCGCTACTTCCGAGACACAGTCCTAAGTGAGGCCGAGGTTCAGTATGCATCGGCATGATCGCGAGCGCGAACTCCCTCTCGTGAAGTCGGGATGAGGTTCTTGGTCGACAACGCCTTGTCGCCCATGCTGGCCCGTGGTCTGCAGGAGGCGGGCCAGCAACCAGCGATCATCGGCGCAATCCCACCTGCGCCATCCACTCCGTGGTCGGCCGGTTGCTGTTCGTTAGCCTTGGTGATGGGTCGCGTTAGAGTGCATCAAGCACGCTCCGTCTGCTTTTTGTAGACGATCGTCTACTTCTTGTCGGCAAGGACGGGCGCCGACACACGGGCCCGTAGTCCCGCATCCGCCTATCCTTCTTCTGTCGGGATTGGCAGCCCCGCGCCCGCGAGTGCTGTGATCATCGGTACACTTCGCGGCGGTGTCCTATCTTGACGACGGTGAGGGACATATCGGCATCCTGAACCCCATACACGATCCGGTAGTCGCCGCAGCGGATGCGGTACTTGTCCTTCCCCGAGAGTTTGCGACAACCGCTGGGTCGAGGATCTTCGGCGAGGGCGCGAATCGTTTGTACCATGCGCTGCCTGGCTTTCTTGGAGCCGATGGCATCCAGCTCCTTCAATGCGGACGGTTTGATGTAGACGTCATAATCTGCCACGCTGGTGCAGCTCCTTGACTGCCTCCTCGAAGAGCAGGTCTGGCTCGGACGCCCGTTCGTCGAACGCCGCGAGATCCTCAGCGTCCTCGGCGAGCGCAAGCCTGATGGCTTCGTTCACGAGGTCGGACATGGTTCGGTCGGTCTCGGCGGCCTTGAGCCGCAACGCCCGGTGGAGACCAGGATCTAGGTACAGCGTGGCCCGTCTTTGCTTCGTGCTCATGTTGCCACTTTAATCATATAGCGTTGTGACGTCAAGACGACCAGATGGCGGCCGCAGTTGTTGGGGCGCCCCAGTGATCACGACCTCGGGGGACGTGCAGTTTGCACAGGCTGCTAGGGGTACGGTGCTTGGTCGGGATGTCGCCCTGCAGGGGCAACTTGACGGGGTACGAATGCGGTGATTACAATGTGAGCACGTTGGGAGGGGCATGATGATACGGACCAAGATCGTGAGGATCGGTAATTCGAGAGGCGTTCGCCTGCCGAAGGCGCTCATCGAGCAGGCAGGCCTGACGGAGGAGATCGACCTGGAGGTCCGCGATGGGGAGGTCGTAATCTCCTCAGCCGGGAGGCCGCGCAGAGGGTGGGCGGAGGCCGCCCAGGCCGCGGCTGAGCGTAGTGAAGATGCTCTTCTGGATTCCTGTGTTCCCACCCGGTTCGATGCGGAGGAGTGGGAGTGGTGAAGCAGGAGGAGGTGCGCCGAGGCGACGTCTTCTTGGTTTCTCTGGATCCTGCGCGCGGTCGTGAGATCAGGAAAGCGCGCCCCTGTGTCATTGTGTCGCCGGATGAACTAAATGCGCACATGGGAACGTACATCGTCGCACCTCTCACGACCGGGAGCCACGGGTACCCGTTCCGAGTTGCGTGCCGATTCCAGGGCAAGGATGGGCACATCGTTCTCGACCAGGTCCGAGCCGTCGGCCGGGCACGGCTCGTGAAGAAGCTCGGGCGGCTCTCACCTCAGGCGATCGAGAAGTCACTGTCCGCGCTCGGAGAGATGTTCGCTCCATAGAACCGCACGCAGGATCTCGTGATCGGGAGCCTGCATGCCGAGCTTGCTGATCGGCGAGCGGTTCATCAGCGTGTTCATCTCGTCCAAGTTGACATGTGCAAGCCCGCCTCGATGCGCAACGACAGGCTTCGACATATGGGCGAGGTCGACCATGGAGCCGAGCACACCACGGTCGGAGAGCTTGGAAAACAGGTCCGGCCCGTCGTCCAGCACCTTAGCTGCCGAGAGTTCGTCCATTCCGACTTCGGCAAGCGCCTTGCGCGCGTACTTCCGGAACGCCTGTAAGTGGCGCGTCACCCCCGCTGTCGCATTATGGGTAACGAGCGCCCAGGGGACGCCAACAGCCTGAGCCCGGCGCAGGACGCAGGTACCGTTCGAGGGGGAACGGGTTATCGACCTCGATAAACGTCCGTCGCACCATGTTCCTTGCTTCATCTTCGGACATGCCGCCCACGTGTCGTCCCCAGCTGATCAGCGCCTGCTCGGCCTCGTCCCGCGGAAGCAAGACGGCCGGTTCCGTCTTCCCGGAATGCACCCCCTCAGCCAGTCCGACAACACTGAGCAGCGCGGATATCTGCTCTGGCGACGGAGATAAGGCTTCAACGATTCGTTCGACCCGCGCACGCATGACCGGCAACCAATGGTCAAACCCGATCAGCGTCCCGTCCTTGTCGAAAAGACATGCGTCCACCGGGTAGGTTTGTCCCTGTACCTCAAGCAGGGCTGGCATGGAAGGATGCTAGTCCGCCGTGCACACAGCCTCAACTCGGATATTCTCAATGTGGGCTGGGGATGACGCTTCCGACCGTCCTGGGTGCGCGCGGTGAGCGGTGAAGCCGGGGCAGCGCGCACTCAAGCTGTGGCTGTCGTGGTGGGAGGCCGCGCATCTTATTGTGAAGGTCAATGGGATGTGCGCCCGTCAGAGGAAGGGCAAGGAGATGAGCGATGTCCACGCAGGACAAGCATAGGAGCGCCGAGGAATCGAACCGTGCCCTGTGGAACGAGATGGCCCACGTGCACATGGGAGCCTACCCCGAAGTCGACCTTCTCCGCCAGGGGCGGGAGATCCTCGACGAGATCGAACTACGTGAGATCGGCGATGTCCGAGGGAAGCTGCTTCTGCACCTCCAATGCCATATCGGCACGGACACGCTGGTCTGGGCGCGCCACGGTGCCATCGTAACCGGGGTCGACTTCTCCCACGTGGCGATCGCATGTGCGGAGCGCTTGCGGGACGAACTCGGGCTCGAGGCGCGCTTCGTCGAGTCCAGCGTCTACGACCTTCCATCGGTGCTCAGTGAGCGGTTTGACATCGTGTACACCTCGCGCGGCGTCCTGTGCTGGTTGCGTGACCTAGATGCGTGGGCACGCGTCATCGCCGACTTCTTGGTCACCGATGGCGTCTTCTACATGATGGAGTCCCATCCTATACTGAACGCGCTCGAGGAAGAGTCGCCCGGGGTTCTATCGTTCGTGCACCCGTATTATCATATGGTTGAGCCGACGCGGTTCGAAGCGGGGGGACCGGACTACGCCGATCCGAACCACAGGCTGGGTCACCCCTCGCACGAGTGGGTATGGGGCACGGGCGAGCTCCTCAGCGCGCTCATCAGAGTGGGGATGCAGCTCGAGATCTATAACGAGTACGATCGGCTCTTCTTCCGGCGCTACCCGAGCATGACCTCCGAGGACGGCCGCTGGTATCGCTTGCCGCAATACGGGGGCATGGTGCCGCTCCTGTTCACCCTGCGGGCGAGGAAGGCGGGCGCGGCCGAGCGTTCGGTAAGGGCACGGTAAGAGCGCGCAATGCGCCGTTCAAGCGCTCAAGAAGAGAGCTTCTCCCTCTTCCACTCCGTACACCACGTCCGTGGACTCTAACCATGCAATAGTCTCCTGTGTGCTTCCATGATGCGTCTGGTGAAACCAGCAAAGTGGTCAGCAGTTCTTCGGCCCGCGTGAGACCAGGTTCACTCGTGGGCCGGTGAAGGCGTCGTGTGGGGCTGCCCTTGAACGTACACTTGGGTCATGAGCGAGGTCGTGCGGCGCCACTACGACGGATGCTACGAGCGGGAGTGGGAAAGGCTTGGACGCCCCTACCGCCGGCTCGAGCTTGTGACCACGCTCCATCTGATCGAGCGGTACTTCCCGCCCGAGGGGCGCATCGCCGACATTGGAGGCGGGCCGGGCCGTTACACGGCCGAGCTGCTCAAGCGTGGCTACCGCGTGACGCTGGTGGACCTCGCGCCGCGTGCGCTGGAGTTCGCCGAGTCCAAGCTTGCCGAGCTCGGACTTGTGCCCGAACAGGTGTTGTGCGCCGATGCCTGCGACCTGGCGGCGTTGCCCGATCAGGCGTTCGACGGGTGTCTTTGCATGGGCCCCCTGTACCACATCGTGGAGCCCGCCGACCGCCAACGAGCGCTCTGTGAACTCCGGCGGGTGCTCAAGCCCGGTGCGCCGGCGATCGTCGCGTTCCTCAACCCGTGGGGCATTCTGCGCGCCGGACTCAGCGAGTTCCCCGAGGCGTTCGCCGATCACGAACATGTACGCGCCTTGCTCGAGACCTGGGTACAGGCCGGCGAGCAGGAGGCGTTCACCGAGGCCGTGTTCTTGACGCCGCCACAGATCCTGGCCGAGCTCGACCAGGCCGGGCTGGCCCTGGTCTCCTACGCTGCGGCGGAGGGCTTCGCCACAGGGATGTTCGACGCGCTGGGACGGATGGCCGAGCAGGCGCCGGAAGCGTACGCCAACGTGCTTCGCCTTGCGGCCGAGACCTGTGAGCTCCCCCAGTACCGCGATTGCACGGAGCACCTGCACGCTGTGGTACGCGCATGAGCGGCCGCATGAGAGCGCCGGGACGGAGGATCAACGTGGTGGGCACCTCCAACGCCTCTGCGGCAAGCAGTGGCACCCCTGGCTTCGTATATGTCAGAAGAGGGGACTGTCCCTCTTTGTTGCTTATGGCCAGACGGGCGGCTGCGCCATAAGGCGGCCCCTGAGCGAAGGGGGCATCTTCTCCAGGGCGTAGCGGAAGGCGGTCCTGCTAAGCGAAGCCACATTCGCCTCGAGGTAGGCCACCGTTTCCGTCGGGTAGCTGAGATAGGCGTACTTCAACAGCCATCCTATGATAATAGGCAGCGCCATGACGACGGCCAACCAAGTTCAGTGCTGCTGGTCGACGGACTCCCACCTTGGGCTCACCGGCGTGCCGCTCGTGATCCATTGGTGGCAGGGGCTGCGTGGCTGCGCAGTCTGCCCGAGCGTATGGTTGTGGGGCGTCCTAGGAGCCTGCACCCGAAGGTGGAAAGTCGCTTCAGTCGCCACCGTCAGCGCGCTCAGGTTCGAATGTCTTGATCCAGTGGTGGTACACGCCGAGCTTGCGGAACCCGATCGCCTCGTACAGGGGGGCGGTGGAGACCATGGGCACCCGGGTCGCCCCAAGCGCGGCAAGCCTGTGGAGGCCATGGAGGACGACCGCACGGGCCAGGCCGCGGCGGCGGAAATCGGGGTGCGTTCCCACCGGTTCGAGGTGGCCCATCCGGTTTGTTTCGTCGAGCCAGATGATGCAGCAGGCGGCGTAGGTTCCGTCCGGGGCGACGATGACAAGGTCGTGCTCTCTGCGGTAGTCGGGTGCCCGCTGGAGCTCCCGGTAGGCGAACGCCGACGGCCAATCCTCCGGGTCGGGGTGGTCGAAGGCGCGGCCGAAGAGCTCCCGGCGGCGGTCGACGTCGTCCTCCTCGGCCATCGTGCGCACGGTGAAGCCCGGGGGAAGCGCCGGCGCCGGCAGGTCGGCCAGCGCGATCTCCGTGTACGGCACGACGATGTCGGGCTTCTCCACGTACCCGCGTCTTGCGACCGCGTCCCGGAGCATGGTGTCCGTCTTGTAGATCCAGATGTAGACGCGGCTCTTCTTCGGATCGCGGAACGTTTTCTCGGCGTAGCCGAGCATCTCCTCGAGGAGTTCGGGATGGTCCGTGTGGCGCTGTAGGAAGATCTCGCCGAAGTCGGGATGGTCCGGATCGGGATGCTCGATGTTGGCCACGCCGACGATCTCGCCTTGCTCATCCTCCCACAGCCTATTCATCTCCTCCCACATGCGGATCGCCCGCAGTGCCCCCGGCGGAACGCCAGCTTCAGTTCCCTGCGAGCCGAGCATGGGGGCGACGAAGTAGCGGGCGTAGTTCCAACGTTCGATTCCCCAGTTGAGGGAGAACGTGCCAAAGGAAAGATGGGTGCGAACGAGGAACTCCCGTACCCGGTCGAAATCGCGCTCCGGATTGTAGGCTGTGCGCTGGAATCGCACCCGGGAAGGATACTGGGCTCCCCGGCGCCCTGCCAGCTTCCCTTGACTGGGAGTTCGAGGGCATAGTAGTGATGGGGTGGTGAAGCTATGGAGCGGAAGGAAGAAGGACAACAGCATCGAGATCATCGGCACCACGCTACTTCCTCAGATTCGGCGGACGGGCCAGGGGCAGGGGGTGGGCAAGGTGCGCATGATGGAGGTCACGACAAGCACGCAGGCCACAGCGTGAACATGTTCCGTGACCGGTTCTTGGTGTGCCTGGCGCTCACAATACCTACGCTGATCTGGGAGCCGATGATACAAGAGTGGTTTGGTTATCGCGCTCCCGTATTTCCCGGATCGGACCTGATTCCTGCGGTGCTTGGCTCTGTAGTGTTCTTCTACGGAGGATGGGTGTTCGTGCAGGGGGCCCTGCGCGAACTGGCGCACCGTTTGCCGGGGATGATGACCCTGATCTCTTTGGCCATCGCCGTGGCGTTCGGCTACAGCGCGGCGGTGACGGCGGGCTTCCCGGGAAGCCCGCTGTGGTGGGAGCTGGCGACGCTGGTGACGATCATGCTTCTGGGGCATTGGATCGAGATGCGCTCGGTTTTCCAGGCGCAAGGTGCGCTGAAGGAGCTGGCCAAGCTTCTTCCCGACACAGCTCTCCGTCTTGGCGAGGGGGACGAGGTGGAAGAGGTGACGGTCAACGAGCTGCGGCCGGGCGACCTGATCCTCCTCCGCCCTGGGGCAAGCGTGCCCGCCGACGGTGTTGCTCAAAGCGGCAAGAGCTCGGTGAACGAAGCGATGATCACCGGGGAGTCCCGGCCGGCGGGAAAGGAGGCGGGCGACAAGCTGATCGCGGGAACGATCAACGGGGAAGGTTCGCTGCGGGTTGAAGTTACGGGGGTGGGAGAGGGCACGACCCTGGCCGGGATCATGCGCCTGGTGGAGCAAGCGCAGACCTCGCGTTCCCGCGCCCAGGACTTGGCCGACCGGGCGGCGTACTTCCTGACCTTGGTGGCGATCGGGGCCGGTGGGCTTACGCTGATTGCGTGGCTGGTTTCCGGGGCCACAGTGAACTTCACCATCACACGAATGGTCACGGTGCTCGTCATCGCCTGTCCCCATGCGTTGGGGTTGGCCATACCCCTGGTGATCGCGATTTCCACCACGCTGGGTGCCCGAGGTGGCTTGCTTGTGCGCGATCGACGTGGACTGGAGGTAGCGAGAAGCATCGACACAGTGGTGTTTGACAAGACCGGTACGCTCACACTTGGCGAGCACCGGGTGATCGAGACCGTGGCTGCCGGTGATCTTGAAGAGCAGGAGGCCCTCCGGCTGGCTGCGGCGGTGGAGCGCGACTCCGAGCACCCGATTGCCCAAGCGATACTGATGAGCGCCCGTGAACAGGACCTTGAGCTTCCTGCTGCTGAGGAGTTTCGAGCGGTGCCCGGCCGGGGGGTGCAAGCGACGGTGGAGGGCCGCGCGCTGAAGGTGGGTGGCCCGGCGTTGCTCGAGGAGTTGGACGCCGAACCACCTAAGGAACTGAAGGAGGCCGCCGAGCGCTTCGGTGGCGCCGGGCAGGCGGCGATCTACCTCGTAGAGGACGAGCAAGTGTTGGTGGTGTTCTCCGTCGCCGACGCCATCCGGCCCGAGTCGTACGAGGCTGTGCAAAGCCTGAAGCAACAAGGCGTGGAAGTGGCGATGATCACCGGGGACTCTGGGCAGGTCGCCCAGGCTGTGGGAAAGGAACTAGGTATCGAGTTGGTGTTTGCTGAGGTACTTCCCGAAGACAAGGCGGCCAGGATCGAAGAGCTGCAGGGCCGGGGCAAGCGAGTAGCGATGGTCGGGGACGGGGTAAACGACGCCCCGGCGCTGGTGACCGCCGACCTTGGCGTGGCCATTGGAGCGGGCACCGATGTGGCGGTGGAAGCGGGAGAGGTGGTGTTGGTACGCAGCGATCCGCGCGATGTGTCGCGGATCTTGCGGCTCAGCCACGCCAGCTATCGGAAGATGGTGCAGAATCTGTGGTGGGCGGCCGGCTACAACGTTGTGGCGATTCCGCTTGCCGGAGGTGTGCTGGCCTGGGCGGGGTTCCTTCTGGCGCCAGCGGTGGGGGCTGTGCTGATGTCCACCAGTACCGTGGTCGTGGCCCTCAACGCTCAGCTCTTGCGGCGAGCTGAGATCTAGTCAGAGGCCAATCGCGCCGGTTTTCCGCCGGTAGCGCGTCTTGTGAGGCACCGTTCGATCGCCAAGCCTTGATACACTCCCGGTAACTCCGTGGTCCGGTACACGGGATCGGCTAGGAGCATTGAGGGCCCCGGGTGCTTTGGCTAGACTTCGGGCTTGGACGCAAGGCTGGGTTTCACGAATTTGTTAGGGCTGGAGCGGGTCCGGATTGAGCTAAGGGTCCGCTGGACTAACAGAACAGGGGGTTGCATGAGCACGCAGAACAACGGGTTGGCGAACGTGGGAGCGCTTGGATTGGGAGGATTTGCCCTATCTACGTTCATTCTCAATATCGTGAACGCCGGGCTGGTCGATGCCGCAACACTTGGCATCGTCATGCCGGTGGCGATGTTCTACGGAGGCGTGGCCCAGTTCGCCGCAGGGATGTGGGAAGTGCGCCGGGGTGACATATTCGGGGCGACGTGCTTTTCGTCGTTCGGGGCGTTCTGGATGGGCGTGGCCGTCTTCTTCTTTCTGCGGCTTGCGGGGGTGGAGGGGTTCGTAGATGTCCCCCCTGCCGGGATGGCGGTGGTGTTCATCGCGTGGGGCATTTTCACGGGGTATGCGACGATCGCGTCCCTCAAAATGCCTAAGGCAATTACGTGGGTGTTCATCACCTTGACAATCTTGTTTTTCCTCTTGGCAATCGGTGAGTTCGTACCTCTGGTCCACACCATCGCCGGCTACGAGGGCATTCTATGCGCGCTGATTGCCTGGTACGCGGCGGCGGGGATCCTCATCAACAACGTGCACGGCCGCACGGTGTTGCCGATTGGGGAACGCAAGTAGCAATCCATCGCTAGAAGGAAGACCGAACGAGCGGGGCGCCGGGCGGCGCCTCGCTCGTCTATACGTGCCCGACTAAACGTACATGGAGATGGCCAGCAGTCCGCTACTCGTCCAGGGTGGTGCTTTCCGAGCCATTCAAAGCTCTTTATCCGCGTCCGGTGCGGGACGCGAACGTACCGGGTACGTGGAGCCACCGACTTTGCTGGGGACACGTGACTGGGCCCGCCCGGTCACAAAGAGGCGTGCTCGCAGCGCGGCAAAAGGGGACAACCCCCACAGACGGGGCGCACGTGGCAGTGGGCGTTTGCGTGGCGGACAAGCAGGGCATGGAATTCGCCGTAGAGGTCTGGATCAGCGGGCAGTTGGTCGGTGAACAGCCCCGCCACGCGATCGTAAGCGACCCGCTCATCGGCGAGCAGCCCTAGGCGCACGAGGATGCGTCGGGTGTAGGCGTCCACGACGAACACCGGCCGCCCGCAGGCGTAGAGCAGAATGCAATCGGCGGTCTCGGGACCCACCCCCGGCACGTCGAGCAGACGCCGGCGCAGCTCCGGCGTCGGCAGACGAAACAGACCCCGGAGGCCACCATGGTCGTTCACCAGAGCCACCAGCGCCTTGAGACGCTGCGCCTTCTGGCGGAAGAAGCCGCTCGGACGGATCAAGGTAGCGAGATCCTCCTGCGATAGCCGGGTTAGGGCCTCCATGGAAAGGCCGCCAGCCCCCTTGAGCGCGTCGATCGCCCGTTTTGCGTTGCCCCACGAGGTGGCCTGGGTGAGCACCGCGCCGACCATCATCTCGAAGGGGCCATCCGCCGGCCACCAGTTCTGGGGGCCGTAGGCCTTCTGTAGAGCCGCGTACAGCTCGCTCAGCCGGTGTGCAACCCTCTCCGCCATACGAGGAATCTTCCCCCCCGTTGGCGAAGGCTCCAGCACTCGGGGAGCACACCCGCCGCCGGAGGCTAGCCGGCAGCGGGTGTGATGAGGGATATGAAGGCTCTCTCTAGTGGCGCCCCTCCACGGTGTACTCCACTATCGCATCCCCGCCGGCCGTTACCTGGAGATCAAACCGGATCTCTTGCGCGGACACCGCCTCATAGGGCTCGGTGGTGCGGATGATGTTCCAAGTGCCGCGCATGCTCTCCAGCGCTTGCACGGTCACGTCCTCGTCCTTGGCCGAGCGGATCACGATGCGGTAGGTGTCCCTGTACAGCTGGTCGGTGGGCCGTTCCCGCCGGAGGTGGACGCGTTCCCCGGTGAGGTCGAACGCGGAGCCGATGTCGAGCTCTATTGTTTCGTCGACCGGCGTATGGCCGATGCGCGCGGCCCCGGCGAAGAGGGAGCCACCCTCATCGAACACGCGCACTTCCCCCGCCGGCAGCGGCGCGAGGTCGTTGTCGAACGTGATGAACGCGCGAACAGGCCCACCCCGGAACTGGTACACGCGCTCATAAGGTGTCTCGCCGGTCACCAGCGGGGTGTAGATCGTGCCCTCGGATAGGTCCACTGGCTCTGGGAGCGTGTACCGCTGGTACTCGGCGGCGGGCGCGATCTCGACTTCTGCCCTGGGAGCGGCGGCAAGCGCCAGCGGGGCATCTGCCCGCACTGCTTCCCTGACAGTGGGCTCATCGATATCGCCGGCGATAAGCTCGACCTGCGCTTTTGTAAACGACATCCCGGTCGTGTTGACTAGCTGGGCCTGGCCCGTGAGAGTGAGGAGTTCGTCCCCGAGCACTGCGGCATACTGCGTCGACCAGCGGAGCCCCTCGGTCAAATAGCACAGCGTGATCTCTGTCGGACCTTCCGCCGCTTCGTACTCGATTTCCACGGCTGCCCCCAGTGGCTGGGGCACGGTTAGCTGCTCGTAGTCGGGGAGCACCACGGTCCCCTCCAGCGTGGCCAGCACCAGGTTCTCCCCTGCGGACAGAAGCCGACCCGTGAGCGTCCGGCCTCCGGCCACGACCTGGACCAACTGTCCGACGAGGTCGAATGGGGCTACAGGAGTGTCCGGCTGTGCCCTGGGGTCCATTGCTTCGGTGAGCAGATCACCTACACCCAAGGGCCGAGCGCGCAACACCGTTAGCCCGTCCACGACGAGGCTATCGGGCAACCATTGCTGGGGGAGGCCGTCCAGCACAATGGTGCCGTGGGCCTCGAGCTCGAGTTCGCGGGTCTCCTCCACGAGCGCGAACCCCGGTGAGTAGAGCACGAGCCGCGGCCCGGCCCATCCGGCGATGCTGAACACCAATACCACACACAAGCACAGGAACTTCTTCACTTCGATCACCCCTTTTGGGGAACGGTGCCGGCCTACGCGGCGGTGCAGGCTCGGTCACTATTCAAGGCGCTTCGGCCGCGCACCTTCCCTGCGTGCGTATCATACTGCGCCGGCCGGGGGCTTACAGCTCGAACTCTAGCGGCTCTCCGGGCTTGAGTTCCACTACTTGGTCCTTGACCCCGATCTTCACTGGGTCCTTCATGGTGGAGGGAGGGCACACCTTCAAGCTGTGGGGTGTGATCTCCACCTCCAGTGAGTTTCCGCGATAGCGTAGATGCATGCCTAGTTTGTTCAGTGGTTCAGGGAATTGCGGGTTGAAGTGCAACACTCCATGGCGGCACTCCAAACCGGTGTAGCCCCGCTGGATTAGGTCCACGCAGCCGGCCATCGCTCCCAGATGTATCCCCTCCGGGGTGGTCCCTCCTTGAATATCGGCCACATCGGTCTTCAGGGCGTGCTCAAACAGCTCCCAAGAATGCTTCCGATCTCGGCGGGCTGCCACCCAGGAGTGGATGATCCAGCTGAGGGAGGAGCCGTTGGAGGTGCGTTTCAGGTAGTAGTCGATGTTCTTGGGTATGGTGTCGTGTTCGAACGGGTAACCGAGCTGCTCCAGTAGCCCGCTTAGCTCCTGTGCGGAGAACAGGTAGAATAGCATCAGCGCGTCGGCCTGCTTGGAGGCCTTATACCGGTTGGGGGTATCTCCCTCCGCCTCCAGAATGCGATCCAACCGCTGGATGTTTCCATACTTCTCTTGGTAACCCTCCCAGTCGAACTCCTGTAGGTTCTCGTAACCTTCGAACTGGCTAATGATCCCGTCGTCATGAAACGGGACCAGCATTTTGCGGCTTAGTTCTCTCCATCTGGTGACCTCCGCGTCCTCTATCCCCAGTTGCTCGCGGAGCCGCTGCAGCTCGTGCCCGGGGAGGATTTCCAGGAGGTCAAGCGCCCGGTCCCACACGAACACGGCCATGATGTTGGTGTAGGCATTGTTGTTCAGGCCTGGGGCTTCCGAATCCGGGTAGGCGTCATGGAACTCGTCAGGGCCCATCACTCCGCGGATCTCGTAGCGACCGCGCTTGCGGTTGTAGGTGGCCAAACTGGACCAAAACCGTGCGATCTCCAGGATCATCTCTGCGCCGTAAAAGGAGAGGAACTCCAGGTCGCCGCTGACCTCATAGTACTGCCATACGTTGTAGGCGATGCCCGCATTTATGTGGCGTTGTAGATGGGAGTTATCGGGGTTCCAGTTACCCGAGCGGGGGTTGAGGTGGTACTGCTGGGTCTCCTCCCTGCCGTCGCTGCCGCTTTGCCAGGGGAACATGGCCCCCTTGTACCCCAGCTCGCGGGCTGCTTTGCGCGCCTCGTCCAGCCGCCGGTAGCGGTACATGAGCAGGGTATGGGTGATCTGGGGTGCCCGGTAGTTCAGGAAGGGGAAGATGATCAGCTCATCCCAGAAGATGTGCCCGCGATAGGCCTCCCCGTGCCAGCCGCGCGCGGGCATGCCCACGTCGATATCCAGGGAATACCGCGAAGCGCTCTGCAATAGATGGAAGCTATACAGGTGTAGTATCTTTTGAATGTAATGATCGGCCTCAGGGCTAGCTAACTCAAGATCCATGTTAAACCACCGCCACAGCTGCTTCCACGTCAGGGTATGGGGAACGAGCAGTTCTCTGAACCGTCCGGCCTCCTGTACGGCTTGCTCGGCCGCCAGGCCGCACTCGGAGACAGCGTCGTCGCGTGATGTGTACAGGCCGACCACTTTCTCCACCGTCAGGGGTTCGCCTTCCGAAACTTCCACGGTGAACCCTTGGCCGACGTAGCCCGTTTCCTCCTCGATGGCGGGCTCGAGCGGTTCCTGTTTGGTTCCGCGGAACACCTGGATCCGGGCTGCCTCGGCGATGGTGATCTTGGACTGGTTGGTGCGCGCTTTTAGAAGGATGGAGTGCTCATCGATCTTTCGTGTTTCCACCGGTTCCAGGTGCCTGCTGGACAGCGCGCGGTAACGGGCCACTCCGGAATTGGTCACCCGCCCATCCAGGGCGCTGCGGATCTCCAGCGTCCCGGACCAGTTTGCCGGAATGATGGTCACCTCCAGCGCCGCCATGTGCATATCAGACATGCTTACCAGCTGGCGGCTGCACACCCTGCTCTCCCGTCCTTCCTGGTCGCGGAAGTGGACTCTGCGCTGGAGGACGCCCCGTTTGATGTCAAGCTCCTGGCGATAGGAGAGGATCTCCACCTGTTGTAGGTTGAACCATTTGCCGCCCGGGATGCGGAAGTCGAGCGGGAGCCAGTTGGGGAGATTCACGAGGTCCTCGTTTTCCACGGTCCGGCCGGCGATGGCCGTCTTGAGCCGGTTATAGCCCCCGGCAAGG
>JAWOCQ010000013.1:0-4327 GCA_046483725.1 Candidatus Bipolaricaulota bacterium | reverse complement strand
GGGTCTGGACCGCTTGAAAAGGGTCTGGAGCGCAATCGGGATAGGGCGCGGCGCGTGACAGTTCTTTAGGTTCATCCCTTGGCAGTGTCCGCCGTTTCCGGCTTCGTGCCCGTTTAGGGTTCACCGTGGATCGTCACGGCCGCCACCCTCCCACACCACCGGACGTACGGATCCATATCCGGCGGTTCACGAGTTGCACTTGAGCCTCCGGTGCTGGTGAAGAAGGCTCACAAGTCCCATTTGGGTTAGCGTGCTGATCGGGATGGCTTGGTTCATATGACTGGCCCCGGCATTCCGCCATGAGCCGTAGTTGTTGCAGGCCGCTCGTTTGGCGCGGCTCTTTTCCAAGCCCCGTTTTTGGAGCTCTTTGGCACGGGTCCGGGGTCGCTTCCACTGCCGCCATTTAATCAGCCGCAGCCTCCGTCGTACCCACTGGTCCAGTTCCTCGAAGACTCCCTCCACGTCCGCCAGCCGGTAGTAGTGGCCCCAACCCCGAAGTATCGGGTTGAGCTCCCGGATGGTGCGAGCCAGGCTCCATCCCCTGCCTCGCCTGAAGAGGTCCTTCAGTTTCAGCTTCAGCCGTTTCACCGATTTCGGATCCGGCTTCAGCTTTGGCTTCCGGTTCGTGGTGGTCCGGTATCCCAGGAACTTTCGCCCCCAAGGTCGGCCCACCGCGCTCTTCTCCCGGTTCACTTTCAGCCGGAGTCGCTTCGTGAGGAAGCCCTCCAGCGATGTCATCACTCGCTCGCCGGCCGCTTTCGACTTCACGAACACCTGAAAGTCGTCCGCGTACCGCACGAAACGGTGGCCCCGTCGCTCCAGTTCCTTGTCCAGGTCATCGAGCAGTACGTTGCTCAGGAGCGGCGACAGAGGACCTCCCTGAGGAGTACCTTCTGTCCGAGGTGACACCAGCCCGCCCTCCATCATCCCGGCCCTCAGGTAGCTGCCGATCAGATGAAGGATCCTCTTGTCCTTCACCCGGCGTGCCACCCGACTCATCAAGACGTCGTGTTGCACTCGGTCGAAGAACTTTTCCAGGTCCAGGTCTACCACCCATCGATAACCCGCCTCGATGTGCTCCTTCGCCCTCAGCACCGCTTGGTGGGTGCTTCGCCCATGCCGGAAGCCGTAGCTGTCCTCGCTGAATGTCGGGTCGAAGACCGGGGTGAGTGCCTGGTTCAAGGCTTGTTGGATCATCCGGTCCATCACGGTCGGGATACCGAGCATCCGCACACCTCCCCCCGGCTTCGGTATCTCCACCTTCCGCACAGGGTTCGGCTCATAGCTTCCGCTCAGCAACTGCTCCCGGATTCGCGGCCAGTCCTCCCGGATCTGATGCTTTAGGTCATCGACGCTCCTGCCGTCCATGCCTCCGGCACCTCCGTTCGAGACTACCCGCTTGTACGCCGCCATCAGGTTCTCGCGTCGCAGCACCTCCTCCATCGTTACAGGAGCCTCCTCCCCAGCGTTCTCTCCAGGTGCCGGAACCGCTTGACGCGCAGCACCGGTATCCTCGGCGGTTCCGCCGCCTACTTTCCCGGCCTGCTCAGGCTTCTCAGCCTTCTGGTCTGCGTCTCTACGGTCCATCGAACCCTTCGTGCCGGTTCGGCTCCTCGTGTGTGGCCCTTCGCCCCCGTGCGATGGGGCTACTATGGCCGTGGCTGACTTCTCGCTCCACCGGGCGGGAAATGTCCAAGCCTAATGCCCGGCGTCGCCCTTTCAGACGTAAGGCGAGATCTCCCAGGGTAATGCGCGTGACCTTCCCTCCACGTGCCCGCCGCATCTACGTCCGCTCGGTCCGGAGTGCCTTTGGGCTTCGGGAATCGACGCCCCCTCGCCCACCTCGCGTCCGCCTCATATGCGGTTCGTGTTCCTCGGGCCGGAGCTTTGCCTCCAGCTTCCTTCCCGCGGCTCCTCGCGGAGCTACGGTTGCTGTTCAGCTAGGGGTTCCCGGCACTCGGGGCCCCCAGGGGACTTGCACCCCCAAGTCACTTCCCGGCTCACTTTCGCTTACCGGTTGACAGCGCCAGTCACGGCGCTGCGCGCCATGCCTGGCGCACGTCAGGTAGCCCGGGCGGTTGCCCGCCCGAGCCCCCTCAGATCCGAGCAAGGAGATTTCCACCACTCGGCTCTTCCGTTGAGGAGTCTTACGGAGCCCTGCCCCAAATCTGAACGGAGATTCGGGGTGGAGGAAGCGGGTGCGCCTTGAGGTAGGCTTTGAACCGCTCCCAGGTCAGGTGATTCCTGCGTTGGCCTCGGCGTCGGAGCCATTTCATCCACAGCCGTTCAGTGCGGTGCTGCACCTGCTGCAAGCTCCGGGAGTTACCGTTTACGCCAAAGTAGTTATAGTGTCCGCGTAATCGCCTGCTGAGCGCTGCGTGCTGATCCTTGAGCGAATGGTGCCGGTGACGCCGACACCATTCGCCGAGGGTTACGAGGGCCCTCTGGATGCGCGCCTTGCGTGTCTTCATGCCCAGGCGCCAGCCTCCCCGGCGGGTCCTACACCAGTACATCGTGAAGCCAAGGAAGTCGAACGTCCCGGGTCCTGACCTGTCGTTCTGCCCATATCGGGGCCGCGCGAACGGGATCAGCCGGGTTTTGTCGGGATGCAGCGTGAGCCCATACTTCGACATGCGCTTGTGGAGTACTTCCATCACGCGCACGGCGTCATCCTGCCTCTCGAAACCCCACACAGCATCATCGGCGAACCGAATCAACCGTGCGTGCCCCTTGAGACGTGGTTTGATGTCGCGCTCGAACCAAAGGTCGAGCACGTAGTGCAGGTACACGTTGCCGAACATCGGGGAGATGCTCGACCCCTGTGCGGTTCCCTCGTCCGGCTTGTTAAACTCCCCACCGTCGAGGACACCCACATGTAGACACCTGCCGATCAGCCGCAGGAACGGCGGATCAGCCACCCGGATCTGGAGGAACTCCAACAGTTTCTTGCGGTCAATGCTGTCGAAGAACGTCTGAATATCGACCTCCAGAATCACCGCGACCCTCTCTCGGGACACCATCTGATGCATGGCTCGAAGCGCGTCGTGTGCACTGCGTTTGGGCCGAAACCCATACGAGCATTCCAGGAAGTCCTGTTCGTATATCGCTTCCAGAACTTCGCGTAGCGCACCCTGCACGATCTTATCCTCCAAACTGGAGATTCCGATCGGCCGCGTCTTGCCGTCTGCCTTCGGGATGTGCACCCGTCGGATCGGTTGATGCCGGTACCGCATCGTCCTCAACCGTTCGTGCAGCCCCTGAAGGTTCCCCTCCAGTTGCTGCCCGTACTGCTCCTTCGTGATGCCATCGACCCCCACCGCCGCATCCTTGCGAATCCGGTGGAAGGCCCGTCCCAGCGCTACCTCGTCCACAAGGTGCGCCAAGGAGTTGAATCGAGCGTCCGGGTCTCGCTTTGCTCTCTCCGCTACCTTCAGAAGTCCCGTGGACATGGGGGGATCCTTCGTCTGAGCAAAGGTCATGTTTCCCTCCTGAAGTTCTGTCTCAACACTGGCCGCCTTCGCTCCGCTGGGTCCGGGTGCCGAACCCGTTCCCCACCTTCATCGCTACTATTCGGCCATCCGACTCCCCTGCTGCTTCGGCACGCCTCCGGTTTGCCCTCGGCCGCGCCTTACCCATTGGACAAGCGTTGGTTCTGTGCCCGGTGGCTTTCACGCCACGTGGCCGGCCGTCGGACCGCTTGCAGCCGACGGCGCGTCGGAGAGGGTCACCGGTTCTCCGTCACCCGGATCTTCCAACCGGACAGTCAGGGGTCTCCCAGGTTACCGGGCCATCCTCTTTGAGCGTGCCACTTGCCACCCACCCCGCCGGTCTCCCTTTGACTCGCCTTTACGCCTCCGGGAATACTGCTTTCCAGGCGAAAAATCCCTTGAGCACCGGAAACTTGTGTCATTTCGGGGCTGACACAGGTGGCCCACTCACTCGCCTGGCTACGCTTCAACCGCCCCCTTACGAGGACGACTGCAAGCCTGGCTACCAGCCTGCTGGCTACGCTTTGGCTGGGTGGGGCTCGCACCCACAGGACGACTCATCAGAGTTTTCAGTCTATATCCTGACCTCCTCTCCGACCGGCATAGCCTGGTCGCTTCTCTTCGCGGGTCACGGCCACCCACCTGGCCCTACCAGGACGCGGGGCCCCCCATGTCAGGATGAGGTCAGGATTTTCCGGAGATCAGAGAGAAAATCCGCCTGAAAACCGCCTTCCTACCCCGTCGAGGTGAGAGTCCGGTCAGGATCGCCCATCAGATTGGACGCACACGAAATCACCGCAGTGGTTCGCGGCGCCCCCTGAGGCCCGCCGGCCGCGGCT
>JAWOCQ010000094.1:0-4474 GCA_046483725.1 Candidatus Bipolaricaulota bacterium | reverse complement strand
TACAACGCCCCGGGGCAGACAGTGTTGGCCGGTGGCCAAGAGGAGCTCGAGCGAGCCGGGGAGCTGGCCAAGGAGCGGGGGGGCAAAGCGATACCGCTGGCTGTGGCTGGCGCGTTTCACACACCGCGGATGGCCTCCGCCCAAGAGAAGCTGGCGCGCTCCATCGAGGCGGTGCGGTTCTCTTCCCCTGGGTGTACGTTCGTATCGGGGGTGACGGGTCGCGCGGAGTCCAACCCGAGGGAGATCAGCGCGCTCCTCCGGCGGCAGATGACCAGCCCTGTCCGGTGGACGGCAGTGGTAGGCTTGCTGGGAGAGCTGGGCGTGCGTGAGGCGGTCGAGGTGGGACCGGGGCGAGTTCTGACACGCCTTGGCAGAATGCAGACAGATGCAGTAGGCTTCCGGGCTTTGGGGGAGGTGAGCGACCACGGTTGAGGGAAAGGCAGTGGCCATCACTGGTGGGACCTCGGGACTGGGCTTGGCGGTCGCCCGGCAGGTCATCGACCAGGGGGCAAAGGCCGGGCTGTTCGCCCGCTCCGAAGAGCGAGGGCACCGGGCGGAGACCGAGCTGGGAACCGCGGCGCGGTTCTTCCCCTGTGACGTAACCGATGCCCGGGCGGTTGGTGAAGCGTTCAAAGGATTTGCAGAGTGGGCCGGCGGTCTGGACCATCTGGTGCATGCGGCGGGGCACACGAAAGACAAGCTCTTCCTGCGGATGCGCCCCGAGGACTGGCAGGAGGTTATCGAGGCACACCTCACGGGGGGCTTTCACTGTGCCCGCGAGGCTCTGCGACGGATGGCGAAGGCCAGGCGAGGGAGCATGGTCTTCGTCTCCTCAGTGGTAGGGCTTACTGGAAATGTTGGTCAGGCCAACTACGCAGCGGCCAAGGGTGGAATGGTAGCGATGGCGCGAACCCTCGCCCGCGAGGGTGGCCCGTGGGGCATCAGGGTGAACGTGGTGGCCCCCGGTTTCATCGATACTGAGATGACGGCTAACTTGCCGGAAACCGTGCGGGAGGAGTACCTCTCCCGGGTGCCGCTGGGCCGCAGCGGTACACCGGAAGAAGTGGCGGAGATGGTGGGGTTCTTGCTCTCCTCCAGGGCGTCATATATAACAGGGCACGTGTTCTATGTGGATGGGGGGTTGGCCCCTTGCGAATAGGTGCCGTATTTATGCGGCCGAACATTGAGGAGGTGCGCAATGAGTGAGATCGGGGATCGGGTTAGAGAGATCATCGCGGAGCAGCTGCTGGTGGAATTGGATGAGGTTACGGATGAGGCCTCCTTTGTGGAAGATCTTGGGGCCGACTCTCTGGACACCGTGGAATTGATCATGGAGTTCGAGGACGAGTTCGGTGTGGAGATACCAGACGAGGATGCGGAGAAAGTGCAGACAGTGGGCGAGTCCATCAGCTACATCGAGAAGATGGTCCAGGAGAAGGAAGCAGAGGGCGATTCCTAAGCAATGACAGCGGATAGGGCACTGACATGACTGCCCGCAATGGTGATGGCAGCGCACCGGTAGTCTACGTGGAGGAGCTCTTCGGCTATGTGGGGCAGCGTGTTACCGTGCAGGGTTGGGTGGCAGGGTCCCGTTCGTCGGGGAGGATTCGCTTCCTCATCGTGCGAGACGGTACCGGCCTTGTGCAGGGGGTGGTGACCCCCGACGCCGATTCGAAGTCGTTTGCGCTGGCTGAGGACCTGCCCATGGAGGCGGCGGTGAAGCTCGAGGGAACGGTGCGCACCGACGACCGTGCTCCAGGGGGAGTGGAGTTGGCCGTGGAGCAAGTGCTTCCGGTCCATGTGCCCGAGGAAGAATATCCTATTGCCCCCAAAGAACACGGCGTTGGGTTTCTCATGCAACGCCGGCATCTGTGGATCCGCGGGCTCAAGCAGGTGCCTCTGCTGCGCGTGCGCGACGGGGCGCTGTGGGCCATGCGGCAGTTTTTCAAGGACCGGCGGTTCGTGGCCACCGAAGCACCCATCCTCGTCAGTACGTCGGTGGAAGGGACCACTACTCTGTTCACCGTGGACTACTTCGGCCAGCCCGCCTACCTTTCGCAGTCCGGCCAGCTGTATCTCGAGGCCACCTGCGCGGCCCTGGGCAAGGTATATTGGATCGGGCCTGTATTTCGCGCGGAGAAGTCCAAGACCCGCCGGCATCTCACCGAGTTCTGGATGCTGGAGGCCGAGGTGGCCTACCTGGAGCACGAAGCCAACCTCCAGCTGCAGGAGGACCTGGTCCGCCACGTCGTCGAGTATGTAGCGGAGGAACACCAGCGGGAGCTGGAGGCGCTCGACCGCGACCCACAGGTTCTGGTCGACGAAGTGCGGGAGCCTTTTGCGCGACTGTCTTATGCCGACGCCGTGGAGCTTGTGCGTCGGGCCGGGGTGGACATGGAGCATGGCCAGGACCTGGGTACGCCGGCTGAGGACGCGCTCTCGCAGCACTTCGGCCGCCCGGTATTTGTGGAACGCTTCCCCGTGGAGATCAAGCCGTTTTACATGAAGCGCTGTGCCGACGACCCGAGCGTGGCTCTGTGTGCCGATCTCATCGCCCCTGAAGGCTACGGGGAGATCATCGGGGGCTCGCAACGCGTGGACTCCCAGGAGGAACTCGAACGACAGCTCCGCGAAGCCGGGCTCGCGGAGGAACCCTATCAGTGGTACGTGGACCTCCGCCGGTGGGGTGCGGTCCCCCACTCTGGCTTCGGTTTGGGAGTGGAGCGAACCGTGGCTTGGCTCTCCGGCATCCACCACCTACGAGAGACCGTACCCTTCCCCCGGATGCTCGACCGCCTTGAGCCATAGAAACCGTAAGGGTCAGATCTTGAATGTGGGCGACAATGCACTCCTGTTTGTCTCATATGAGTCAATCGCCAGGCATCTGACTCCCACATTCAAGATCTGACCCCCTGCATTGCGTAGGGGAAGAAAAGGAGCAGGCCCAGGGCGATGACCAGGTCGCCCAGGCTGAACGCGGTAGCCAGGGGCACCTGCTCTGGGATGTACAGCCAGTCGCCGAGGAAGTTAAGTCGGGTGCTGGCGCCCATTCGCACTACGTTCCCCACACGGCCTTTTTCCTCCAAGATCTCGGCCGCCCGGTGGGCTCCGGCGCGGCTCAAGGCCTCGGGGTCGGCGGGCATCAAGCCGCCATTGACAGCGATCACAAGCAGGTTGGCCAGTAGCCCAACCGCCATCAGCACAAACGGCCAATACTTACGGTTGGCCCACAAAAACAGCGCCAGCAAGCCATAGGAGACAATGTGTAGGCCCTCCGTCCCCCAGGTGATCACCGGGCCTACCCTCCCCAGGGGAAATATCAGAAGCTGGATCCCCAGGCCCAGGGCCACCAGATACCCTTTTCGCAGGTGTCGGGATTCGATGTTGCGCAGGCGGCCCCCGGTGAGCCAGCCGATGATAAGCCCGGGCGGTAGCGCCCAGAGGAGGATCACGTGTTCTCTTCACCTTCCTGGGGTTCGGCTTCTCTCCGTTCCAGCACGCGCAGGAGAGCCCCCACTACTCTGGGGTCGAGTTGCCGGCCCGACATCTTGCGGATGATGTCCAAGGCCTCTTCCATGTCGTAGGCAGGTCGATACGGGCGATCGGAGATCAAGGCATGGTAGACGTCGGCCGCGGAGATGATGCGGGACGAGAAGGGGATCAGCTCGCCCTGGAGGCCGTCCGGGTAGCCGTTGCCGTTCCAGTGCTCGTGCTCGTGGCGCACCACGTGGGCGTACCTGTCGTAGATGGCCAGCCCTTGCAAGAGATCCGCGCCGACCTCCGCATGCCGCTTCATAATCTCCCACTCTTCCGGGTCGAGCTTGCCCGGCTTGAGAAGGATCTTGTCGGGGACGGCGACCTTGCCGATGTCGTGCACCCGGGCCACCGAGCGGATCATCTCCAGCTCTCCACCGTGGATTCCTAGCTCTTGGGCGATGTCCGCGGCCAGATCGGCCACTTCACCGGAGTGTTCGCCAGTGTACGGGTCGCGCCGCTCTAGAAGCTGGACGACCTTCTCGAACGTCTTCTGTGCCTCCTCGCGGATGCGCAAGTAGCTGCGAAAGGAGAAGTGGACGAGTGCCAGCGGGATCAACCCCAGCAGTGCATGGAAGGGGGTGATGAAGTACAACACTGTGAGTAGAAGCGCCGAGGCCCCGAGCACCAAGTACTGCGGAGCGAATTCCCGGTACCAGTCCCTGGCTAGGTGGCGTAGCCACTGCCGGGTCTGCAAGGAAACCACTCCCAGTACGAGGGAGGTGTTTAACACTATATGGGCGACGAACGCAGCCAAGGCGATTCCAAAATCAGTTGCGGTTAGGAGTTGGCCGGGGGTATGGCCAACCGCTCGCAGAATGAAGCTCACCACAGCCAGGGAGAACGCAACCTGGCCAACGTTAAAGCCGATTACTTGGAGGATCTGTCGGCGGGGGCCTGCTGTTAGCTCCCTTCCCCGAAGGGCGAGCTCGGAGAACAG
>JAWOCQ010000038.1:0-10471 GCA_046483725.1 Candidatus Bipolaricaulota bacterium | reverse complement strand
GCCCACCGGCAGTTCTCGATCGACGGCAACGTCTATCCGTTGGGAAGCTGCACGATGAAGTACAACCCCAAGGTGCACGAGGACGCCGCGGCGCTGTTCGCAGGCCTCCACCCGTCGCAAGACCCGGAGGGAGCGCAAGGGGTGCTGGAGCTGCTGTGGCGGCTCAAGCAGGGGCTCGCGAGCGTGACCGGCATGGACGAGGTGAGCCTCCAGCCGGCCGCCGGCGCGCACGGCGAGCTCACGGGGATGCTGCTTTTAAAGAAGTATTTCCAGGAGAGGGACGAGCTTTCGGCACGCAACAAGGTGCTCCTGCCCGACTCTTCTCACGGCACCAACCCGGCCTCGGCAGCCATGGCCGGCTTCCGAGTGGTGTCCTTGAAGTCAACCACCCGAGGGACGGTGGACCTCCAAGCCCTAGAGGAGGCATTGGACAACGACGTCGCCGGAATCATGCTCACCGTGCCCAATACCCTGGGGATCTTCGAGGACGAGATCACTGAGGTAAGCCGCCTTGTGCATGAGGTAGGGGGCCTGACCTACTTCGACGGGGCGAACCTGAACGCGTTCCTCGGCCGCGCGCTCCCAGGGGACATGGGGGCAGACATCTTCCACTTCAACCTACACAAGACGTTCTCCACACCCCACGGCGGAGGTGGACCGGGCGCGGGGCCGCTGGCGGTCTCCGAGGCCGTGGCCCCGTACCTCCCCCTGCCGGACGTGGTACGCGAGAGCGAGGGCTTCTCCCTGTGCTGGGACCGCCCTGAGTCGATCGGCCGGGTACACCCCTACCACGGAAACTTCTTGGTCTCCCTAAGGGCCTTGGCCTACATCCTAACCCTGGGGGACGAAGGGCTGGCTGAGGTCTCCACCGGGGCGGTGCTCGCGGCCAACTACCTGCGGGTCAAGCTTCAGGAGGTGTTCCAGCTCCCCTACAATGGTCTATGCAAGCACGAGTTCGTTCTTTCAGGTCAAGGTTTCGGCGAGGTCCGCACCTTAGATATCGCCAAGCGCCTCATGGACTACGGCTTCCACCCGCCCACCGTGTACTTTCCTCTCATCGTTAAGGAAGCGCTGATGGTGGAGCCCACGGAGACCGAGCCGCGAGAGGTGCTGGACGCTTTCGCCGAGGCGATGACGCGCATCGCGAACGAGGCCCGGGAGGAGCCAGAGCTTCTCCAACAGGCGCCACACGCGACGCCGGTGCGGAGGCTCAACGAGGCTCAAGCTGCCCGACAGCCAGTGCTGCGGCTACCCTAGCCGTTCCCGCCTTCGTGCTCTAGATATTCCTGGGCGGACCAGCCCACGACACCGATGTCGTAGTCAATGCGCCACCAGATATGGTCGTCCCTCTCCACGGGGCCGTCGACGATCCGTCCGGTGCTTCCTTGGGTCATGGTCCCCTCATAGTATGGGCTTGCTACCGGTGACTCATCTAGTCCGGGGCTCACCCGCACCCGCAGCCCACTGGCTGTGACCCGAACCCGGTCGCCGTCCTCGAATTTGGCCTCAGCGGGCTCATCCTCATCCGGCTCGGGCTCTTCGTCACGCACAACGATGAATCTCTCGGATACATCCGGCTGCTGGTCCAGCATTGTGTCCTCATCACCCCACAAGCTAAACTGGAGGAAAAACTCCCCCTCCCGCCGGGGATCATGCTCCCAGGTTATGGTTTTGTTTTGGTCGGGCTCCAAGGGCTCCTCGAGTTTCTCCTCATACGAACGCACCACCGCGTCCTGGCTGTCCAGCACCCTGGCCCGAACGATGAAGCTCCGCGCCCGGTTTCCGGTATTGCTTATGGTGACCGACAGGTTCACCGGCTCGCCGAGTTCAACCTCTACCAGCTCACTGGGGGAGTACCCCTCGATATCAGCCGCCACCCGAGCACATCCGCCAACCACTACTAAAGCAACGCCCAGGAGAAGAAGAAGCCGCACCGCTTGAACCACCGTCATTTGCGCTTTTCCGCCCTGGTCCATCTCGCCCCCCCGCGTACTTGTCCCGCGCCCACCGCATGGTAAGCTGCAGACGCCCTTGTTAAGTAATACATACTACTCTCAGCAGGGGAAATTCGTCAAGCGGTTTTGCCATCGCACTCAGAAGTCGCTCACTACTCTTGGGCAAAATGGAAGCGGCGCTCGGTGAACAGGCACAGACACGCGTCCACAACTTCGGGATCGTACAGCTCCCCCCGGCAGCGCACGACATGCTCCAGCGCCTTCTCCGTCCCCGAGCCGGGGCGGTAGGGACGATCGGAGGCGATGGCCTCTACAACATCGGCCACGGCGAGGATCTTCGCCCCGAGCAGCATGTCCTCACCGCAGATTCCGTTCGGGTAGCCGGAGCCGTCCAGCCGCTCGTGGTGTTGGAGCACGATCTCCCCCACCGACCCGGGAAACTCGATTCCCTTCAGAATGTTGCAGCCCACCTGTGGATGGCGCTTGATGAGCTCGAACTCCAGCCTCCCGAGCCGGCCAGGCTTGTTCAGTATCTCCGCCGGCACAGAGACCTTACCCAGGTCATGTACGAGTCCCGCCACCCGGATGCCCTCGACCTCCTCCTCCCCGAGCCCCAGCTCACGGGCTACAGCACAGGCAAGCTGGCTCACCCGCCGTTGGTGCCCGGCGGTAAACGGATCCCTGGCCTCCACCGTGGCCACCACCGCGTCGATCACGCCTTCCAATGTACGCTTGAGCTTGGCCAGCCCGCGGGAGACCTCTCCGAACAGGCGGGCGTTTTCCACCGCTAAAGCGGCTTGATCGGCCAGAAGCTCAAGCACGCGCAGCTCCTCATCGGTAACCGCGTGGGGGTCCGCCCATACCAGGTTCATAACCCCCACCACCCGTTCACCCACCTTCAACGGGAGCCCGGCCACCGCCCCGTCCCATCCCCAGCCGCTGCATCGGGGATCGGCGCGCAGGTCGGGGATCACGGCCCGCTCACCCGTGCGGGCCACAGCGTAGCTCAACGCTTGCAACCTCCATCCTTCATTCTCCAGCCACTTGCCCGGAGCGCGCGCGGTGCCCCACGTGAGCCGTTCTCCATCCCACAGGTGTACGTGGGTTTCTCGGGCGGCCATTAGCCGCTGCGCCTGCTCTAAAATGGCGGAGAGCACCTGGGAGAGGTTCAAGCTGGCGGTGAGGTGCAAACTTGCTTGGTGGAGTGCCTCCAACTCCCGGCTGCGACCACGGGCCTCTGTGAGGAGGAGCGCCCGGGAGATGGCCAGAGAGACTTGCGCAGCCAGGTGCCCAGCCCGGCGGAGCTCCTCGGAGTGGAATTCCCGAACCCACCGGAAACCGAGTATTGCCGTACCAAGCCATCCCCCCCCAGACAGCAGGGGAAGACCAAGGATTGATCGGACGGACAGCCCCTCCTCGCATTCCCCAACGTCCTCCAAGGAGCAAGGCTGGCCCGCCTGCAGCACGGCCTCGGCCAAATCAGGGTGGCCGCAGTCACCTCCCAGCTCCCCCCAAGAGGCCTGCGGGACGGCGGTACCCCTAGCTTGGTCCCACAAGGAGATACAACAGCCATCGGCCGCGAAGAACTCCGCCAGGCTCTCTGCCAGGACCTCCAGCACCCCTTCCGGGTCCGGCTCCGCAAGCGCCAAGCGGCTCAGGGAACCCAGCAGGCCAATGTACCTCTCCTGGTCAGCTCCCGGCTGATGCTCTTCTCTCGTTCCCAGTCGGCGTGCGCTTGCACGCCCGAAGAACTCGTCACCGGCCACGGGCTCACTCCTTCCTATGGGGTAAGGTATGCTGCGGGCTATCCGGCCCTGTGCACTCTCAGTTCTGGTTATACCTTGACAAAGGCCTATCTAGTCAGAGGAAGCTCACAGGTCCCCCCACGACCCGCCCGTCTTGACCTCCACCTGTAGGGGAACCGTCAGCTCCGCGACACCCTCCATCACCCTCCGCACCTGTCTCCCGACGCTTTCGGCGTCGGCGGTGTCCACCTCGAAAACAAGCGAGTCGTGCACCTGCAGCACCATGTCCGCCGCCAGCTCTCCCCGCGCCCACTGCCCGTGCAGCTCGAGCATGGCCAGCTTCATGACATCAGCAGCCGATCCCTGGATGGGGGTGTTCACGGCGTTGCGCTCGTCGTAGCCCCTGACGCGCCGGCCGCCCCGCGATCCGGAAAGCAAGCGCCGCCTTCCCAGTAGGGTACAGGCATAGCCCTTGCGTTTCGCCTCACCCGCCAGCTGATCCAAGAAGGGCTTCACCTGCGGATAGGCGGCGAAAAAGCGATCGATCAGTTCCTTCGCCCTTCCCTGAGGGACCCCAAGATCCCGGGCCAGTCCGTAGGGACTAATCCCATAGACGATCCCGAAATTGACCCGCTTGGCCTGCGCCCGCATCCGCTCGTCCACTTCCTTCTCCGACACGCCAAACAACCGAGCGGCGGTGCGGCGATGTAGATCCTCCCCCCGGCGGAAGGCCTCCTGCAGCGCCTCGTCGCCGGAAAAATGGGCTAGCACTCGGAGCTCGACTTGGGAGTAGTCGGCGGCCAGGAACACCCGACCCGATGGGGCCACGAAGGCCCGGCGGATGTCCACTCCCACCTCGTGCCGAGAGGGGATGTTCTGTAGGTTGGGTTCCGAAGAAGACAGCCTCCCCGTCGCCGTGCCGGTCTGGTTGAACGAGGTGTGCACCCGCCCGCTGTCCGGGCCGACATACTTGGGGAGCTTCTCAATGTACGTGTTGCGGAGCTTTTCGAGTTCGCGGTAGGCGATCAGCTTGACAGGCAGTTCGTGCCGCCCGGCCAGTTCCCTGAGGACCTGGGCATCGGTGGAGGGCCCGGTCTTGGTCCGGGAGAGTACCGGGAGCCTCAGTCGTTCGTACAGCACCTCGCGTACCTGGGGCACCGACCCGGGATTGAACGGTCCCCCGGCCAGGGCGAACAGCTCCTCCCGAACGCGCTCGATCATGCTCTCCAGCTCCACACCCTGCCGGCGGAGTTCATCCACGTCCAGGGGGATCCCTCTGCGCTCTATCCACGCCAGCACCTCGATCAGCGGGACCTCCACATCCTCGAGGAGT
The DNA here is from genome assembly GCA_046483725.1 of Candidatus Bipolaricaulota bacterium. Taxonomy (GTDB): domain Bacteria; phylum Bipolaricaulota; class Bipolaricaulia; order Bipolaricaulales; family Bipolaricaulaceae; genus T3SED10-47. The sequence goes on along the minus strand of JAWOCQ010000038.1, from coordinate 5,438 downwards.
CGCTCCATCTCAGCCTGTCGGAGCTTTTCCATCAGCGGTTTGCGCAGGCGGCACACCACCTCAGCATCGGTCACGGCGTACGCAGCCGCCCGCTCAGGGGATATGCGGGAGATGGACTCCTTGCCTCCCACTGTATCCCGGTAGCTTTCCATAAGCTCGCCTAGTTCCTCCCGCGCAATCACCTCCAGCCCGTGCGAGGGTGCGTCTGGGTTGAGCAGCCAGTGGGCGAGCATGGCGTCGAAGGAGACGCCCCGCAGCCCCACCCCGTAGCGGGCCAAAACCTGCATGTCGTACTTGAGGTTCTGCCCCCATACCTGCGGGCGATCAGCTTCCAACACCGGCTGCAGCGTATCCAGTACGTGTTCTATGGGAAGTTGCCCGGGGAGGTCCGGGCCCTCATGCCCCACAGGCACATACCAGCCTTCGCCCGGCTTCACAGCCAGGGCCAACCCTACCAGTTCGGCGCTGAGGGGATGGGGGGAGGTCGTCTCCAGGTCCAGGGAGAACGCTTCCGCCCTGTTCAGCTCCTCAACCAACTCGGAGAGCGCCCGATCGTCGAGCACCAAACGGCTTTGTCGCCGCGCGGCAGCCGCGGTCACACCGAGCTCGGAGAGGACCGACTTGAACTCAAGGGCCTGGAGTTCACTGCGCAAGGCTTCCGGGTCCCACTCGGCCGGGACGAGGGACTCCAAGTCCACGGCCAACTCCGGCGGCTGCAGACACACCAGATCCCGGGAGCGCAGAGCCTCATCCCTCCCGCGGACCAAGGCCTCCCCCAGGCGCCGGTTGGGGTGCGACCCCGCTGCCTGCAACACCTCTTCCAGCGACCCGTAGCGGGCCAGGAGCTCGCGGGCGCCCTTCTCTCCCACCCCGCGCACACCGGGAACGTTGTCCGACTTGTCGCCCACCAGGGCCAAAAGGTCCACCATCCTCTCCGGCGGCACTCCAAACCGCTCCACTACCTTGGAGGCGTCCATAGGCTCCAGGCGATCAGTGGGCCGACGTCCGGGTCGTAATAGGCTCACCCCCTCGCCCACCAGCTGTGCCATGTCCTTGTCCCCGGTGAGCAAGAGCGCCGATACGCCGGCCTCCTTGGCCCGCTCTACCAGAGCAGCCATCACATCGTCGGCCTCGTAGCGAGGCAACTCCAGGCGTGAAACTCCCATGGCATCCAGCAGAGCTTTGGCTCGGGGAAGCTGGGAGGCCAGCGTCTCGGGCATTTCCTTACGGGTGGCCTTGTACTCGGGGAACACCTCGTGGCGCACCGTAGGCCCGCTTGAGTCGAACACCACCGCCAGGTACCGAGCAGGGTACTGCTTCAGCGCCATCAAAAGCGTTCTCACCAGGCCGTACACAGCATGTATTGGTTCGCCGCCGCTGGTTGTTAGCTCGGGCAAGGCATGAAAAGAGCGATAGAGCGTCGAATACGCATCCACCAGCAGGAGTCGGTCCGGGGCGTCCTCCAACCCCAGCGCCCGCAGCAGACTCATAGACGACCGTCCATCACCGCGCACAGGGCGACCGCCAACGCATCCGCGGCGTGATCGGTGGGAAGCTCCTCGATCTTGAGGATGTGAGCCATCATGCCCATCATCTGTTCCTTGGGAGCCGCCCCGGTGCCGCAGACCCACTTTTTGATCTCCCGGGGCGCGTACTCTCGCAGTTGACAGCCGCACGCCAACAACTTCACCACCCCCAGGACCTGCGCGGTGCGCATGGCTGAGGGGGCGTTGCGTGCGAGGTACACTTCTTCCACAGCTACCACCTGCGGACGGAAGCCATCCATCACCTCCGACAGCCGCTCGTGGATCACGGCCAATCGCTTGGGAAGAGGGTCTTTGGCTCGGGGCCGGACAATACCCGAGGTCAAAGACTGTAGGCCATCCCCACAGGCCTCGACTACGCCGTATCCGGTTGCCGTAAGCCCCGGGTCCACCCCCAGGACCCGCACCTCCTTCACAAAAGCTCCCTCAGCTTCTCCAAGCGCGGATCACGCGCGGGCGCGAGCTCCACACAGCCTTCCCGATGCTCCTCTACATTGAGGTCCGCACCACAGCCGGCACACAGCCCTTGGCAGTCCGTCCGACATAGGGGGCGCGGGCTGACTGCCAGGCGCACAGCGGCAGCGATCCAGGGACGAAGTTCCACGTACGAAGCATTGGGGTCGTCCAGCTCGATCTCCAGCAGGTCTTGCCGTTCAAACTCCTCCTCAAACTCCAACACGCACCGCGAGCAACGCCGCACGCTTTTTCCTGACACCGTCAGTGTGAGGAACACCCGCTGTTGATCATAAAAAGCTGAGGCCACCACGCGGACGGCACCCACAAGCGGCAACGGTTCATCGCACCACATAAGGTCTTCCAGGACCTCCTGGCCCTCGCTCCGCACCGGCTGACCAGGGTAAGCCCGCATTTCTCTGAGATCGATCCTCATGACACTCCCCCTTTGACCCTGAGCCGCACCGCCATGTCCACCGCCCGGCGCACCGGGCCCACATCGTGCACCCGGACCGCGTCCGCTCCCTGCACTACAGCCACCGTGCACGCGGCCAGCGTTCCCTCCACACGCTCGTTCACCGGGAGGTCCAGCACCTCTCCGATGAACCGCTTGCGGGACGGGCCGACCAAGACCGGTTGGCCCAACTCGCGCAGCTCCCCGATGCGGCGGATCAGCTCCAGGTTGTGCTCCACCGTCTTCCCGAAGCCTATACCAGGATCCAGGACAATCCGCTCTGGGGGGATCTCGGCGTTCAGCGCCACTTGAAGCCTCTCGCCCAGAAACTGCCGCACCTGCCGCACCACATCCTCGTAGCAAGGGTCATCCTGCATGGTGGCCGGCGTGCCCAGCATGTGCATGAGCACCAGCCCCGCGTCGTACCTTCTCACCACCTCAGCCATACGCGAGTCGCCCCGCAGGGCGGTGACGTCGTTCACCATCCGCGCTCCAGCCTGGAGCGCCGCCTCGGCGACCTCCGCCTTGGAAGTATCCACGGAGATGGATATCCGCAGCTTTTCGGCCAAGCGTTCCACCACCGGCACCACCCGGGAGAGCTCTTCATCTACCGAAATCCGTTGTGAACCCGGGCGGGTAGACTCCCCTCCTACGTCCACCACGTCGGCCCCTTGGGCCTCCAGGCGGGCCCCATGGGCGACGGCAGCTTCCGGGTCGGTGAACTGCCCTCCATCGGAAAACGAGTCTGGGGCGGTGTTAACAACGCCCATCACCAGCACAGGGCGGGACTCTGCGGCGGTGCGCCAATCAAAAGCCATGCCTCGAGAGTATATCAACAAAGCCGTGGGGCAAAGCTTTGACCTCCCTGTTGAATGCGAGCCCAGCGGCGTCTACTATTTGGCCGCCAGAAGGGGTGATAGTGGTGAAGGTCCTGTTGATCCGTGAGGTACCCAAATTGGGTGTGCCGGGGGACGTGGTGGAGGTCAAGGGAGGGTATGCGCGCAATTATCTTCTGCCCAAGCATTTGGCTGTCCCCCCCACCACCCACGAGATGGCCCGCTACACCAAGCTGCGCGAGCAGTACCGGCACGAGCTGGCCGATCGGCGAACCCGAGCGGAGATACTCTGTGAGAAGCTGGAAGACGCTGAGCTCGTCTTCTCCCGACGGGTGCACGACAAGGATAAGCTTTACGCAACCGTCCGCCCACAGGACGTAGCCAAGGAGATCGAGGAGCGGTTCGGGGAGAAGATTTCTCCTGAACGGATCAACATGGACACTATCGAGGCCTTGGGCGAGTACTCCGCCCGCGTGAATATCTACGAGGACATAACCGCCGAGGTCAAGATCACAGTGAATTCCACGTCCTGAGGCAGTTGTGCGCCCGTTGACCGGGGACGTTTTCCGTGCGGCCCTGGGCACGGGCTTCTCCCGGCTTTTCGGGCTGGGCCGCGACATAGCCATAGCCCATGTGTTCGGGGCGACCGGCGTTTACGACGCCTTCTTGGCGGCCTTCTTTGTCCCCAATCTCCTGCGGGGGCTGCTGGGCGAGGGCGGGCTGGCAGCCGCCTTCTTGCCTGTGTACGGGCGCGCACAGGCCCAAGGCCGCGCGCGGCCGGTGGCCGCCCACACGATGTCGGCGTTGTTGGTACTTCTCCCCGTGGTGTGTGCCCTCGGTGCCTGGACCGCTCGCTGGTACATCCCCCTGATAGCGGCGGGCTTCCCGGAGGAACAGCTTCAACTTGCGATAAGCTTGGGGCAGTGGATTTTCCCGGTTCTGGGCCTTGTGTCCCTGGCAGCCCTGGCCGCTGGGATCCTCAACGCAAACGGGAGGTTCTTCGTCCCCGCCCTGGCCCCGGCTCTACCCAACCTGGCCATGATCGGCGCCGCTTTGCTGCTGGCACCCCTTGTGCGCCCCCCGATCGCAGCGCTCGTGTTCGGACTGCTGGCCGGCGCGGCGGGAATGCTCCTCATCCAGGTTCCCTTTCTCCGTGGACACGTGGGGCCGCTACCTAAACCTTGGCCTCCGCGATCAGAACTCAAGGAGATGGGCAAGAGGCTGCTCCCGGTTCTCGGCGGCGTGGCCATGGCCGAGGTGAACATCCTGGTCGACACGCGCTTGGCGTCGTACCTCGCCGAGGGGGCAATATCCACCCTGCAGTATGCCATGCGCCTGTTCCAGTTTCCCATAGGTATAGTGGCCGTTTCGGTGGCCGCCGCGGCCCTGCCGCGGTTCGCCCGCACCTCGGCGGGTGGACTCCAGGGGCCTTTTCGGGACGCGCTGCGGCAAGGGCTGGGGCTGGGCACGTTGCTCATCCTCCCGGCCATGGCCGGGCTGCTGGCGTTAGGCAGCCCCATCATCACGCTGCTGTTCGAACATGGGGCGTTCACCGCCCAGGACACCGCCCGCACCTACGCCGCGCTGTCCGCCTACCTTTCAGGCCTGTGGGCCTACAGCCTCGTGTACCTTTTCTCCCGCGCCTTCTATGGCCTTGGCAGTCCCGCGGTCCCGGTGCTCACAGGGACGCTGGCCGTGGCCGTCAACATCGGGCTCGACCTCCTGTGGGTGGGCCCGTGGGGAACCTTCGGGTTGGCCCTGGCCACAGGGCTGGCGGGGTGGGTAAACGCACTGGCCCTGGGATACCTTCTTTGGCGACGGGGCCGGGGTTGGATCCCCCTGCGTCCGGTGTTGGGGGCTGCGGCTGCGGCAACGCTAACCGGGCTCTCAGTGGCCGGCGCCGACCGGTGGGTCCTGTCGCCCTACGGCGCTTGGGTACAAGTCTTTGCGGGCGTGGCCCTGGGAGCCGCAGTCTACGCCCTAGCGACACGGGCAATCGGGCTTCATAGCTGGCTCAAGGCCGCTCGATAAGCCCGCGCTCTCCCTGGCCCTGTTCCTCCTCCCGCAGGGGGATCAGCCCAAGCAGACCATGCACGAACCGATAGGGCGCGTCCTCCTGTCTGTAGGTTGCCAGCCACTCGGCCAGCGCGC
>JAWOCQ010000047.1:0-6038 GCA_046483725.1 Candidatus Bipolaricaulota bacterium | reverse complement strand
TGCGCCGAGATTTCAATGTCTCCGCCGCCGAACTGGATTTGCTGGACGACCCGGGAGGGGCGGTGCTGGGCTTTGCCCACCTGGCCGGCGACGGGCGCCACTCGGACGAAGTCCTCAGCCAAGTCCTCCGGCGCCTGAGCGGTTCCCGGGAGTACGTGGTGGAGGACCATCGGTTGGAGATCCTGTGATGCAACAGAGAACAAGAGAGCGGCTGGAAGCGGAAGTCCAACGCGAGCTTGCCGATATCCTCGAACACGAGGTCAAGGATCCCGTAATGCGCGAGGCCTTCGCTACCGTAGCTGAAGTGCGCCTTTCACCTGATGGCAGGCATGCTCGAGTGTACCTCTTCGTCCCCGGCGATGAGGCCCAACAGGACAAGTCCATGGCCGCCTTCCACCGGAACCAAGGGTTCTTGCGCACTGCCCTAGCGGCACGCCTGGAGGTACGCCACGTGCCCGACCTCGACTTCCAACTCGATGAGACGCTGGACAAAGCCCTCCGGATCGACGAACTCCTGGACAAAGTCAAAGACGAGGACAACACCCACCCCCCGTAGCGTAGCAGATCGTCTGCGACGTAATGCTACGGGGACAGTCCCCAGAGCTAATGCTACGGGGACAGTCCCCCTTCTACCCCTGGTGGAGCGGGCGGTCGAGGAGGGCCAACGCCGCTTCCCACAGCCCTTCGGGGAATGTGGGATGGGCGTGGATGGTTTCCGCCAGCTGCTCGGCGGTCAGCCCCTGCTGCACGGCCAAGGCCGCCTCGGCGATGAGGTCGGAGGCGTGGGGCCCGATGATCTCCGCCCCGACAACCTTGCCCTCCTCATCACAGCCCAGGGCGAAGTGCCCGTCCGACTCCCCTTCAGCCCAGGCTCGGCCCAGCGCACCCAAGGGAAAACGTCCTACCTTGCCCCCTTGTTTGGCTATCTCGTCCACCGGACGACCCACAAGCGCAACCTCCGGATCGGTGAACATCGCCTGAGGGATCACGTGCCCCGCGGGACCGTCGGGGACAAGTCCCGACGCTACGGTGTCTCCGGAATTCGGGTTGCGTCCGAGCTTGCCCCCGTCGCCTCCGGCAAGCTGCTCAGCAAGAAGCAACCCCTCGTGGGAGGCCTTGTGCGCAAGGATCCACCCTCCACGCAAATCCCCGATGGCATACAGGCCTTCCGCGGCCCGGTAACGCTCGTCGGTGGGAACAAAGCCGCCCTTCTCCTCCACTCCAACCGTCTCCAGGCCCAGCCCCTCCGGACGCGGCCGTCGGCCCACTGCCACCAGGACGACATCTCCCGGGATTTCCGCCTCTCCGTCCTTCGTCTGGACAACAATGCCCCCGCCGATCAACCTCGCCGCCTTGGCCCCCAGCCGCACTTCGATGCCCTGCGCGGCGAGTGCCCGCCGCAAAAACGCCTGCCCCCGCCGGGAAAGACCTGCACCGGGGAGTAGGCCATCGGTCATCTCCGCTACGGTTACCTTGCTTCCCAACCGCCTGTAGACAGTAGCCAGTTCCAGGCCGATGACGCCTCCGCCCACCACCACAAGCTGCTCCGGGACCTCCTTAAGCAAGAGGGCATCGGACGAAGACCATACTCGCTCCTCGGAAAAGGGGAACCCTGGAAGCTCGATGGGCGAGGAGCCAGTGGCCAGCACCACGTGCTGCGCCCGCAAGGTCTGCCTGGAGTCGCCTTCCAGCTCAAGCTCCCCGGGACCGCGCAGCCACGCCCGGCCGCGAACAACCTCCACGCCCGCGCCGGAGAGGAGCTTGCCCACTCCTTTGCCCAGGCCGGAGATAACCCCCTCCACCCACCCGCGGAGGCGGCTCGAATCGACATCAGGGGAGAGGCTAATACCCATATCCCCGAGAGCGTCGGCCTTGCCCAGGATTCCGGTGGCCGCGTACAACGCTTTGGTGGGAATGCATCCCTCGTTTAGGCACACTCCCCCCAGTGATCGCTCCTCGATCAGGGTCACTTCCAGCCCCAGCTGCGCCGCACGCCGCGCACACACATATCCCGCGGGACCGGCTCCGACCACTGCCACCTGCACTTGGTCCATGTTATCGCCTCCCCCCCCAAGTGTACTGGCTCCAGGCCCGTGGCAGAGAGCCTCGCGCCCTAGGTGGACACCCAGCGCTTCGTCAGACCACTTCTAAGGGGGATAAGCTCTGCGCTCTTAGCGTCCTCCATATAATGAGGGCGAATCAGAGATCGGTCTCCCTAACCACACTGAGGTGCTCATCATTCTGGGATATGCACGCGCCTCCGTGTAGAAGGCGAGCGGCGAGGACATACTGACCGGCTGAAGGTGCCCCGCGAAGTTGGCAACCGCCTCTCAGCAGCCTCGCGGTTGTCAGCTGAACCAGTCCGCTCGGGGGCACATCCACCTCCACCTGCTCCTCAAGGAGCACGCGCCCATCAAGGCCGGTAAGGGAGAGGTGGAGCTCGGTCCCACTGAACTCCTGCGGCAGACTGTTGGCTATGAACACACTCTCGAAAAGCTGGTCCTCGGACACCCCCAGCGAGTGCCGATGGCGCACGCCTTGGAACCCCACCAGCACCGGTTGCAGGCCCATCTGCAGCGCCAGGTAACCCTTCTTGGGTCGGCGGCGCCAGTCCACCACACTCCACGTGATCCCAGGCCAGGGATCTACAAACATGAACTGAAACAGCCCCCGCACCTCCGGACCTGCGCGGTACTGCTCGATGGCGTACTTGAGCAGACGGTGCTGATAGTCCTGGCTCGCGGCGATAAATTCGGCCAGACTCTCGCCCAGTGGAATCCTGGCTACGTTGAAGGTTTCATTGTGTTGGAAGCCGTGGTAGGCCCACGCATCCCAGTCCGGCGGCCAGAGGGCCTCAGGCGGTAGCATCTCCCGCATCGCTTCCTCGCTCGGCAGGGCCTGAGCCCCGAACTCGGTAATCAGAGGCGCACCCGGCCGGGTCGCATACTCGGCCATCTGCCCCCGATACCACCCTGCATACACGTGTTGGGAGACAGCGGAGCTTCGCTCCGTGTGCCGTGCAGGATCCTCCGCCCGAGCAAACTCCCACAGGAGGCCGTCCAGCTCACGGTTGTATTCCGGTGGCTCGTTGTGGCAACACCACACGGCTATCGAGGGGTGATTTCCCAACACCTTAATCATCCCCCGCAGTTGCTCGCAAGCATCCTGCCGGAACGCTCCGCTGTCCTCATAGCCCCACTGCAAAGGAAAATCCTGCCAAACCAGGATCCCCGCCTCATCGCAGGCGCGGTAGAAGCGTGGGTGAGTAACGTGGGCATGTACACGCACCGCATTCACCCCCGCCCCGCGGAGGAGCTCCATGTCCTGAGACAGGGTCGCCACATCGTAGGTGGAGAGCCATTGGGTGGGGATAATGTTGGTGCCACGCGGAAAGTAGGGGAGAGCGTTGAGCTGCCAGCCTTGCTGGTGATCCATCACGACTTCGCGCACTCCGAAACGCTCCTCCCGGGAAGACCCCGGACCTCGCTCCGGTTCGATGTCCAGCCTCGCCCGATAAAGATGCTGCGGCCCGAAGTCCCACGTCCACCACAAGCTGGGCTGCTCCAAATTTACCACTTGGGAGAGGCGTGTCCGACCACCCGTGAGTTCCACTCGGCCACGCCACAACGCCTCTTCCCCCTCGAATCCCTCTGGCTGGAGGGTGATATCCACTGTGGCCGCCATCGCCGGCAGTGCACACTCCAGCTCGGCCTCCACAAGCACGCTTGCCTTGCCGGAAGGGAGAAGCCGAGGTGTGAGCCAAAGCTTGGAAATCCACACTGGCCCGGCGGAATGGAGTTCCACATCGCCCCAGATGCCCCCGGTGTTCATGTCCTGCCCCCGCTCCACATCCCCGGCACCGGGGCGGCAATCGTGATGGCTGAGCACCCCCTTGATCAGGCGCTTATGGTCCGGCCACACAGTACCCGGTTCCTCGCGGGGAGAATCCACACGCACCAAGAGTTCATTCTCTCCCTCCAGCAAATGCTCGGTCACCCGGAACTCAAAGGGCTGAAAGTAACCTCGGTGGCTCCCGAGGTATGCCCCGTTCAGCCACACGTCCGCACTGTAGTCCACTCCTTGGAAGCGGAGCCAGTACTCTTCGCCCCGAGGGCCCGCAGCAAAGCGCCTGCGGAACCACACCACCCCGCTGTGATCGGCAAGTCCCTGCAGGCACCAATTGCTGGGAACAGGCATCTCTTCCCACCCTGTGCGGGGAAGATCCGCGGGAGCAAGCTCTGCACGAGGGTCCGGAAGGTAGCCCCATCGTCCATTCAGTAGAACTCTGGCTTGTCCGCTGGCCTTCCTCATAGGCCGCGCCCCAACACGACATGCACCTTGTGCACCCGGCCATCAGCGAACGGGGGCACCAACTCCCCAGAGATCGTTGCGCCGTCTACAGTGAGCGTCCGTGCAACCGCAGCGTCGGGGCGTCTCTCCACCTCGATCTCGTACAGAGCCCCGCGGAACGGCCGCCGGAGGCGATAGCCCGGCCAATGGTTGGGCAAACACGGTCGGACAAGCAGCCCCTCCATCTGCGGTCGCACCCCCAGGATCCCTTCCAGGGCCACCTTGAACAGCCAGGCGGCTGAACCTGTGTACCAAGTCCACCCTCCTTGGCCGAAGCAGGGTGACTCCGGCCCCGCAACGTTGCCCGGGGTCACGTAGGGCTCAGCCTGGTACAGTGCGGGGTCCTGCCCACGCAGCACCGGGTTGAGCTTGCACCAGGTGCGGTAGGCCTTTTCCCCCTGGCCAAGCAGGGAGTAGGCGAGCACGGCCCACGTGGCTGCGTGAGTGTACGTCCCACCGTTCTCGCGGACGCCGGGTGCGTAGCGGCTGAGATACCCCACGTCCGGGTCGGGCTGGCTGTAGGCCGGCCAACAAAGGACGGGGCCATACTCTCGGTTGAGCAGCTGGTCCACCGCCTGCATCGCGGCAGCGGCTCGCTCCGGCGAGGCAGTGCCAGCGATCACAGCCCAGGTTTGGGGGTTCAGGAAGATACGCCCTTCTTCACAAGCGTGGCTCCCCAGGACACGCCCAGCGTCGTCAGTGGCTCGGACATACCACTCCCCGTCCCAGGCATAGGCGTTGATGCTCTCCCGGAGGCCCCCGGCCCCCTCCACATAGCGGTCAGCAGTAGCTCGATCTCCCGAATGCCGGGCCAGGGCGGCGAACTCATTCAACACGAAGTGAAGAAAGTGCGCCAGCCACACGCTTTCTCCTCGCCAGGATCGGCCCACACTGCTGAGCCCGTCGTTCCAGTCACCGTCTCCGATCAACGGCAGCCCGCGGGGGCTGAACCGCAACAGGGCCCGCTCGATGGCGCGGGTACAGTGCTCGTATAGGGTGCCCTGCCCTTCGTCGAGAAACGGGACCTGCTGCCCCAAAGGGTCCAAGTCGCCCGTCTCCCGGACGTACTGGCAGGCAACGAAGGGAAGCCACAGGAGGTCGTCGGAGACGCCGGTCCTGGGCCCTTCCTCGGCCAGGGGATGCCACCAGTGCTGCACCGTGCCGTCGGCGAACTGGTGCCGGGCGTGCAGCAGGAGCTGTGCCAATGTTTGCTCGGGCCTCCCCAGGCCCAGGAAGATTTGACTATCCTGGAGTTGATCACGAAATCCGTATGCCCCTCCCGGCTGGTAGTACCCGGCTCTTCCCCAGATCCTCCCCGAAAGCGCTTGGTACTTGAGCCAAACATTGACCATCACGTCGAACGCCGGGTCGGGTGTCTCCACCTGCGGAGAGGCAAGAAGCTCATCCCAGCGAGCCTTCATTTCGCCCAGGGAGTCAAATCCCGCACCAGGCGACCAGTAGCGTTGCACAAGCTCGACCGCCTCTGCGCGTGTGCCGGCCGTGCCCAAGAGGAACACGAGCTCCTCTTGCCCCAGCGGGCTCATCTCTATTTCCCGGGAGAGACTGGCTACGGGGTCGCCACATGCTGCATCGCTCATGCGCGACTTGCCGTGTGCGGCCGCTTGGGGGCGGGACACCGAACCGTACGCCCCCAAGAACGCCTCCTTGTCGCAGTCGAACCCTGTAGG
>JAWOCQ010000076.1:0-10670 GCA_046483725.1 Candidatus Bipolaricaulota bacterium | reverse complement strand
TGGTCGATGAACGCGTAACGGCGAGCCAGCTCCACAAAGCACAAGTCATAGCAGATCATGAACCCCAGCCTGCCCCACTTTGTGTTGATCGTTAGCCGCTTGTCGCTGCCTCGTTGAAAGTAGTGCTGTTCGTTATGGGGGATGAATATCTTATCATACGTAAATTCCTCTTTTATATAGTCTACACCTGGATGCAGGATAAAAACAGAGTTGTACAGGCCGGCGCGAACCTCGCGTACGTTACCCAGAAATACATACTCCAACCCCCGCCCATCGGTTCGTAGGCTGTCCACTACCCGTCGCACCCACTTCTGCAAACGACCCATTTCACCGGCGCGTAGGTGTTCCAAGACGTCCTGTCGACGGGGCGTATCCCAGACGTAGCCGCTGACGGCAAGCTCCGGGAACACAAGCATGTTGGCCCCGTGATTATGAGCGAGCTCGATAACTTCCTCCAACGTGCGCAGGTTCTGAGCCATGTCGATGGTACCGTGCAGGTTGGCCAGCAATACGCTGGGGCTTTCTTCCCGATTGGAAAAGGTGCGTTCCACCAACCGAAGCTCCACCCTTACCTCCTCAGCAGCGTCAACCTGCTTGGTGGGCGATCACCTTGCGCTGCCATGTACCCCGGAGGAACCATAAGGCAATCGCCGAGGCCCCGACAAGCTTGGCTACAAAAACAGCATACCAGACGCCGTTTACTCCCAGCCCCAGGTTGGCGGAGAAGACTACCGACAGAGGAATCTGCAACGCCCACATGCTCAAAAGCAAGAACAGCATCTTCTGCATCGTCTGCCCAGCTCCGTCCAGTGCTCCGCCAAGCACCTGCTGTATCGCCAGGAGTCCGTAGGCGGCCGCGCCCCAGCGCAGGTACTGCGCGCCGATCTCGATCACTTCGATATCCTGGGAGAAGAGGCGCATGATGAGGCCGGCCCCAAACTGAAACGCCAGTACCACCAAAGCCATGATTCCCACATTGACTGCGACGCCAGTCCATGCCGACCTGCTTGCAGCCCGGGGCTGATCGGCACCCAAGTGCTGCCCCACCAAAACGCCCGTGGCCCGTGCGAAGCCCATGGAAGGCATCCGGATCAGCGACAGGACGCGATTTCCAACACCCCAGGCCGCCAGGGCATAGGTGCCGAACGCGGCCACGATAGAGGTCATCACGGTCATAGCCACCGCCACCGCGGAGGTCCCCAGCGCGGCAGGGGTCCCAATACGCACAACTTGCTTGATGAGTGAGGGCCGGGGAACCAGGTGCCTAGGCCGCACCGTCAATCCTCGCCGCCCGCTGACCAGGATATACACGCCCACAGTGGCTGAAGCCAACCGCGACACAACCGTGGCCACTGCCGCGCCGGCGATCCCCATCTCGGGGAAGAGAAACCATCCGAAGATGAGTAACGGGTCCAGGACAATGTTCAAAAGGACGCTGGCGATCTTCAGCTTCATCGGGGTGATGGTGTCCCCCGTCCCCTCGAGAACGGCGGCGAACACAAAGAATACGAAGATGAGGGGAATCCCGCCGGTCAGGATGCTGAAGTAGGTCCAGGCCAGTGGGAGAACCTCCGGACCCGCTCCCACCCACATCAGAAGCGGCCGACCAAAGGCGAGCCCCAGTGCAGCCAGGGTGAACGCCAGCGCCAGAGAGAACCCGATCACCTGGCCGGCGGCCAGGCTGGCTTCCTCACGCTGGGCGGCCCCGCTGTGCTGGGACACCAAGGCAACCCCAGCGATGGAGAACCCGGCCGCCAGAGAAAAGACGATGAAAATGATAGGGAACGAAACGGAGACTGCGGCCAGGGGCTCGGCTCCGAGACGCCCGACCCAAAAGGTATCCACCAGTTGATATGTAAGGTGTAGCAGATGGCCTACCACGATAGGCCATGCCAGCCGCACCAGCGTGGGAAGCACCGGCCGATCCACCAAGGGCGATCGCCGAGGTCCCTCCGAGGGCTGACTCCCTATTGCTGTGCCTTCTGCGAGTTCCTCTTCCTGAAACTCTTCGGTCATATCCGGGCTCCAGCACGCACGGTCGCCACCCTAACCGAGCCTCGCGCCACTTTCCATATGTGGGGAATGAGTATCGAGCGGTCGCCACCCCAAGAGGTAGCTCACAAGTCTCCTTCCGGTCGGGTAACCTCCGTCACCCACCACGCACTGAGATGCTCCTTCGCTCCCTGTTGTAAATGGAAGAGCCGCAGCACCGAGAACCCCGACAGGAGCTCCTCGACCTCCCCCCGGTCACTGTAGTGGTGGGGGGTTCCTGCATCGTCGCCCTCGTCGGGGGCAAACGTGTTGGGCTCAATCTGTCGACCGCAGCCAAACCGATAGCTCTCCCTCGACTTAAAGGTAATCAGCGCGGCACCGCCTGGACGCAGCACTCTACGGATCTCGGCCACCGCCTTGCGCACCTGAGCCAACGTCCCGTGGTAGATGGTGAACACGCACACGACGCCGTCGAAGAAACCGTCCCGGTAAGGCAACATGGTCATCTCTCCCCGCCGGAACTCGGCCTCCAACCCTTCCTGTTCCACCCAGGCTCGCGCGTGAGCCAGCCCGGCGGGAGAGTCGTCGATTCCGTACACCTGAAAGCCTTGGCGCGCCAGGAATACCATGTGCCTTCCCGCGCCACAGCCCACATCCAACACCCGTCCCGCACCACACCTGCGCAGCACCCTCGTGAACTCCACCACCAGCTTGGACGGCCGACGCCAGCGGTGCTCCTCCTCCTTGAACAGCTCGTCCCAAGTTGCCAGCATGCCCTCCTTTGCACAACGGGGGCCCAAGCCTACGAGGCCTCGAACTCCTCCCGCAGGATGGCCATCGTGTAAGAATCGTAGTAGCGCCCCTCACGGTACAAGGCCTCCCTGCGCGTGCCCTCGTGGCGAAACCCAAGCTTCTCATAACAACGCTGCGCCCGGGGGTTGAAGCTGTGAGTCTCCAGCTCCACACGGTGGAGGTTCAGCTCGTGGAACGCAAAACGAAGCATCGTGCGTGCGGCGTCGGTACCGTAGCTCTGTCCCCAATAGGCCTTCTCCCCCAGCACTATCCCCAATGTCGCCGTGCGATTCTTCCAGTCCACACGGTGCAGCCCCAGGTTTCCGATGGTGACCCATCCGGCTTCTGTCTCGGCGTCAATGGCGTACAGAAACTCTCCTTTGCGCTGCAGCATTTCTTCAAACCAACGCTCCTCCTTGACACGCGACATGGGCTCGTACATCAGCAGGTACCGCCGGACCTCCGGGTCGTTAAACCAACGCATAAAGGTGGAAATGTCCTCCCTTTCCATCGCTCTAAGCCGCGTCCGCTCTCCGTATAGCATCCATTCCCCTTCACGCTGGTTCCCAGCTTTTTCGTATGCCGGTCATCACCCATGACCGGTGCATGCGGGTTGCATGCTGGACAGAACCTCTTCCGGACTCCGTCCCAGTATGCTCTGCAACTCCTCCCCAATACGGACAACTGCAGGATAAGCTTCCTCCAAGACAGGCCGATACCGAGCATATCTGTAGAGGAGATTCTCCCAACGTGCCTCCAACCCCACAAGCCTATCCTCCTCCACCAGCTTATCCGCGTAGTGCACCACTTTTGCTTCCCAAGACAGCTCGGCACTTCGACGGCCAACCAAAGCCGAGGCCACGTGCTGCTCGGCAATGGCCGCCAGAGTTCCCTGGCCTGCGCGGCGCAGCCACAGGGAAGCCAACGCGCCATGCCGGTGGTCCGTACCAACGGTGGCTACCTTGTCCAGGTCATGCAACAGTGCTCCCCGGTGGACGAGTAGTGGGTCCAGGGGCAAGCCCCGCGCTCGGAGCTCCTTTGCTAGACAAAACGCCACGCCCGCCACCGCCAGACAATGCCTCATCACCGGCTCAGCTCCTTCTTCACGGGACAAGAGGCGCATACAATCGGCGATGTCCGGAAGAGGCCGGCATTGCAGAAGCTTTGGAATGTCCTCCAGGCGCGCCACCTCACCATCGTGTACCGGATGGCCCAAAGGGCAGGGACCGGCGGACGGGTTGTACCAATAGGCACGCAGTCCACCTCCCTTGGCGCCTGCCACATCGGACACATAGTCGTCTCCGACCATCGCCGCACGGCGGTGTCTCACGCCCAAGTGGCCAAGCAGCCCTCTGTAGAACGCGGAAGCAGGTTTGGCTGCGCCCAAGGCGGTGGCGGAGGTCACTTGGCTGACAAGCCCTCGCGACCCCGCTGAGGCTAGGGCGGCCTTGATCCCCTCCCCGTCCTCGGTATTGCTCGCCACCACAAGCTTCAGTTTCCCGTGGAGTGCTTGCAGAGCTCGCCGCCCACCAAAGCAGACCTGCCCCCGCTCGTCCGCCAGCGTACCTCCCCAGTCCCAAAACAGGACTTCAAGCGAGTTTGAACGCCGGTGCATAGCCCGGCCCTGGCTCGTCCCCTTCATGTGTATCATGATAACCGACAGACTGGGCATTCGGGACCGGTGCCTTCTACAAAGGCCCGGCGAAGCGCGCGAATTGATCGGAGGTGGGACATGTCAACCAGGCAGATCGCCCCAGGAATCTACTCGGTGGGGGTAAACGATCGGGAGACGGACCTTTTCGAGGGCATGTGGCCGCTCCCCAATGGCGTGAGCTACAACGCGTACTTGGTGGTAGGGGAACGTGTAGCCCTCATCGACACAGTTAAGCGCCCGTTTGTGGACGAGCTTGTGGCCAACGTGAGCCAGGTGATTGATCCTCGGCGGCTGGACTTCCTAGTTGCCAACCACCTGGAACCGGACCACGCAGGAGGGTTGGCCACGCTGCACCGGCTGGCCCCGCAGGCTGAGATAATCGTGACTCCGAGGGGGCGGTCCATTCTGGAGCACATGCATGGTGTCACAGAACGGGTCCGTGAAGTCAGCAACGGAGAGAACGTTGATTTGGGAGGAAAAGAGCTCTCCTTTCACCATATTCCGTTTGTGCACTGGCCGGAGACCATGGCCACCTACGAGACAACGCACGGCGTTTTGTTTTCCGCCGACGCCTTCGGAGGCTTCGGTGCTTTGGACGGGGTCCTGGGAGATGACCAGGTCAATGTTTCCACCTACCAGGACGAGATCCTCCGCTACTTCTCCAACATAGTGGGGATGCACTCCCGGCCCGTGCTGAGGGCCATCGATGCTCTGGCCGAGCTCACGGTCAACCAGATCGCTCCCGCGCACGGACTCATCTGGCGGGAAAACCCCCGCCGGGTCATTGACCTGTACGCCCGCTGGGCACGCATGGAAGGGGAGCCGGAGGTTACACTTGTGTACGGTTCGATGTACGGGCGGACACGACTAGCGGCCGAGGCAGCCGCCCAGGGAGTGGCTGACGAGCACGTCCCGGTGAAGATCATCGACGCCTCCCGGACCCACGCAAGCTACATTGTCCGGGATGTGTGGAAGCGCCGTGGGGTAATACTCGCCGCGCCGACATACGATGCCGGGGTGTTCCCTCCACTAG
Organism: Candidatus Bipolaricaulota bacterium; assembly: GCA_046483725.1. Taxonomy (GTDB): domain Bacteria; phylum Bipolaricaulota; class Bipolaricaulia; order Bipolaricaulales; family Bipolaricaulaceae; genus T3SED10-47. The sequence continues at coordinate 5,199 of JAWOCQ010000076.1, read as the reverse complement.
ACCACGCGCTAAATCTCTTGGAGCGAAAGCGCCTCCGGAACCGCGCGGCTGGCCTCCTCGGCTCCTACGGCTGGCAAGGCGGTGCCCTGACCAAGCTGGAGCAGAGGGTGAGGGCGCTTGGCTGGGAGCTAGTGGACGTTCATGGATACCCCGGACAACCTTCGGAACAGGACATGGATGCGGCCCGACAGGTGGGCCGCCAGGTGGCAAGAGGCGCAGCGGCCTGATGCACCGCTTGTGAGCATCCGCCCCCGCGCGCTACGATGCGTAGGTCGACCGTACCCCAATTCACGGGGACGACCGACTAGGGGAGCTGAGTTCATGTCTCAGTGGAGAGGACGAGTGGAGCAGGAGTACCTGGAGACGGACCGCCGGTTCGTGGAGGATGTTCTGCCCGTGGGCACGGTTGACAGCGGGGCTTTTGGCTTGATCGCAGACGCCACGCGGTATGTTCTGGAGGAGAGGAACGGCGAGGTACACATAAGAGGGGAGGTAGCCGCTCTGGACGAGATCTCGAAATCTCTCTCCCGCAGCGGATCCTCGGCAACCAGAGACGACATCCTGCAAGCGGTCCAGCGGTTTGCCGAGGAATGGGAGAAGCTGATCCGCTACAGAGGGAAGTGGGATGACATCGTGGCAATCGCCCGCGAGCACGGTGAGGTGTCGTCCGCTCCGACCAAGGAGCCGCCGAAGCAACGCCGGTGGTGGTGGCGCCGCCGCTGACTGCACCTCCGGCTGCCCCCACCGCTGCAGTGCCGAGGATAGGATTCGGTATCATCGCAGTGGAATGGTAAGTACGGAGCTGCGTAACAAGCTGAAGTCCCTGCCCGCCGAGCCCGGGGTGTACGTTTTCCGCGGGAAAGAAGGGGAGACGTTGTATGTGGGCAAGGCCGGCTCCCTCCGGGACCGTGTGGCCAGCTACTTCCATTCACCCCGACACCTTTCGGACAAGACCCGCCGCTTGACGCGGGACATCCACGACGTCGAAGTCGTTACCGCCAGATCGGGAGCGGAGGCGCTGCTACTGGAAGACGCGCTGGTCAAGAAACACCGTCCTCGATACAACGTACGGCTGCGGGACGACAAACGGTATCCTTACGTGAAGCTCACTGCGGAGCCGTTCCCTCGCGTCCAGGTGGTGCGCCGGCTCGCGGACGACGGAGCTCGTTACTTCGGCCCGTTCACCTCCAGCCGAGCCATGCGGCGCACGCTGAAGCTTGCACACAAGCTGTTCCCGCTCAGAACGTGCAAGCTGGAGATCGGTATGGACAAGCCCGAGCGCCCCTGCCTGATGCACGACCTGGGCAGGTGTGCCGCCCCGTGCATGGGGCTGGTGACCAGAGAGGAGTATGGGCAGGCAGTGAAAGAGGCCGCACTGCTCTTTGAAGGCAGGGTAGACGAGGTCATCCAGTCACTACACCGCGATATGGAAGCGGCCGCAGCCGAGGAACGGTTCGAGCACGCAGCCCGGCTACGTGATCACATCAACTCTCTGGACCGGATACGCCAGCGCCAGAGCGTGGCCCTGACCGATCCGGTGGACCTGGACGCGGTAGGGGTGGCCGCCGAAGGGGAAATAGGTTATGGAGTGATCATGGTGGTCCGCGGCGGACGGTTGATCGGACGAGAGGGGTTTTCTCTGTCGGTCCCCGCAGGCGTGGAAGGGTCCAGGCTCCTCAGCGCGTTCCTGAATCAATACTATACAAGAGCCACCGCTATGCCGCAGGAGGTACTGCTCCCGGAAGAGCTCCCCGAGGCCGGGCTCGTGGCCGACTATCTCGGTCGGCGGCGGGGCTCCCGTGTGCGCGTCCGGCGGCCGGCGCAAGGTGAGCGGGCGGCGCTCGTGGACATGGCCCAACGCAATGCCCGCCATGCGCTGAAGCGGGCCGCGCTCGAACCATCCTCCGGCGGGGAGAATGCCCTGGAGGACGTTGCGGAGGCTCTGGGACTGGAGACCCGCCCGTGGAGGATCGAGGCCTATGACGTATCAAACCTGCATGGCGATGAAGCAACCGGCTCTATGGTGGTGTTCGTGGGAGGACAGCCCCGCCCCGATGCCTATCGAAGGTTCCGCGTGCGCACCGTCGACACGCCCGACGACTATGCCATGCTCGGCGAGGTGCTACGTCGACGCCTGCGGCACGGTTTGGCTGAACTAAAGGACCCTACCGTGTCCCACGGGCGCTTTTCCGATCTACCCGACCTCATCTTGGTGGACGGCGGCATGGCGCAACTCAGCGCGGCCATCCAGGCTCTGGATGAGTTCCCCTCTGTGGGGGCAGAGCCGGCCGCCCTGGCCAAGCGCCACGAACTCATATACAGGCCAGGCACTAAGGACCCCATCCGACTACCGCCCAACTCGCCCGCTTTACGGCTCTTGCAGCGCGTCCGGGATGAGGCACACCGATTCGCCGTGGACTATCATCGTTCGCTCAGGGGACGGCGGGCGCTGGAGAGTTTGCTGGACGGCGTTAAAGGTGTGGGCCCTCGCCGAAAGGAGGCTCTGCTAAAGAGATTTGGCTCTCTGGAGGGCCTTAGGCAAGCCAGCTTGGAAGAGCTCCTGTCTATCCCCGGCCTACCCAAGGGGACTGCCGAACAGCTGTACAAGGCCCTCCACAGCGGGTAGATTGAGCAATATGGGGAGTGATCGGAAATGGAACTGCATGTGCTGAACGTGGAAAAGCAGGACGACGCCCACATCCAAACCGTGCTCCTCGACCTGGGCGGACCGGTGCTCAATGAGGATCGGGAATACGCCGCATGGGATGATCACCTGCTCAAGCTTCTCGCCGAAGACGGGGTCACAGTTGCCCGCAATGCCTACTCAAGCGCCCTCACTGAAGCGACCAGGGCCTGCCATCCCCAGCCCCGGGTCAGCGCGCTGTGGAGCCTGATGCAGCCCGATATACCACGCTTTCGTCGGCTGAAGGACGCATTCCGCAAGTACACCTCGCGGCCTGAGCGGCACTTGTCCACGAGCTCCGTGCGGCCCGGGGCGCATGAAGCCGTTCGGGCTTTGGCGGAGAGGCACACGCTCGCCTTGGCGGCAAACCAGCCTGCCGGGGTACGGGAGATCCTCAGGCGTGAAGAAATCCTGGCCCCTTTCAGCTGGCAGTACGTGTCCGAAGACCTCGGGGTTGCCAAGCCGGATCTTCTCTTCTTCCAGATTATCCTGGACAAGCTGGGGGTCCCCGCCGAGTCCGCAGTGATGGTGGGGGATCGGGTGGATGCAGATGTACTGCCTGCCAAAGCACTCGGTCTACACACGGTTCGTGTCCTACAAGGGCCCTACGCCCAACAGGTCCCTTGCACCTCGTTGCACCAGCCGGATCTCACTGTGGAGTCTATTGCCGATGTGCCCAGAGCCGTGGCTTCGCTGGCCCGCTGACCTCTTTCAGTCGGCCAGTCCGATCCTCACCATTGCCGCGTGATAACGGGAATCCGTACGTACCTCGTCCGGTAGGGGCAGCAACCCCAACAGGCGCAATGATGCCTCCCTGCGCTGTAGCGAGCGCTCCAAAGCGGCGAATCCTTCTTCCAGCTCACCCAGGAGGAAATGAATCACCGCCGTTACAAACATTTTGTTTGGTCCCTCTTCCTGACTGGCCAGACGATTCATCACGCCGCGTGCCTCCTCCGGCCGGCCCATCCATCTAAACACAACCGCTTGCCCCAACGCCGTATCCTCGTCCAGCAGCCGGTAACCCCTTTCTACCAACTGATCGGCCTTCCGGATCTCGCGCAGTGCCTCTTGGAAATCTCCTCGCGCGGCATATGACAGCGCAAGAGAAATCAATCCAGGCTCGAATGTAGGGTTCTTCTCCACCGTCTGTTGTGCCTGTATCAGTGCTTCGTCTGTTGCACCCGTGAATAGCAGGGCTAGCGCCAGCGCGTGACTCACCGCCGCATTGTCTGGTGCCAAGCGGACGGCCTCCCGCAACTCGGAAACGCCCTGTTCCGTACGACCCGTGATCACAAACAGCATGCCCAGATCGGCGTGGGCACGAGCGAACCCTGGATCCAGCTCTACCGCCCGGCGCAAGACTCCCTCCGCCCTCTCCCAGCGCCAAGTCTGCTGTAGGACTTTCGCCAACGCGCAACGGGCACCGGTAAAGCCTGGGTTCAACTCCAACGTGCGGTGGAACTGCTGCTCCGCTTCGTTGAACCGGCCGGCCATGGCCAGCATCTCTCCGTATTCCGTGGCAATCACCGGCGCCAAGGGGTCCAACTCCACGGCCCGGCTTCCCTCCTCCACAGCCCCCTGCAGGTCACCCATTCGCAAAAGGAGCATCGCATGCCAGTGCCGCCCCGTAGCGTAGTTGGGGTTGAGCTCCAACGCTACTTCCATCTCCGCTCTGGCCTTGGGGTAATCCCCGTCCAGCCCCGCGATGGTGATGGCCAGCGACGCGTGTGGCTCGGCCAGCGTGTCGTCCAGCTCAAGCGCCTTGAGTGCCGCCTCACGGGCCTTGCCAAAACCCTCTGCCTGAGTCATATATCCCCAATCGGCCATGATAACGTAGCAGTCGGCTATCCCTACGTAGGCCAGCGCAAAGTCCGGATCCATCTCGATCGCTTCCTCGAAGCATTCGATCGCCTTACGAACGGCCTTTTCCGTGCGCATGTTCCAGAAGGAGCGCCCTTGCAGGTAGCGCATGTAAGCCTGCACGTTCCCGGGGGCCTGTCTGCTGAGTCGCTGCCGTTCTGCTGCCTGAAACCTCACTTGTAGGGCATCAGCTACACGGCGGGCGATGTCGCTCTGTACCGCAAACACGTCCTTGACCTCGCGGTCAAACGCCTCAGACCACAAAAGCCCTTCCGATGCCACGTCAATCAGCTGCAGGGTAATCCTCACCTGTTCTCCTGCCTTGCGTACGGACCCCTCCAACACTGTCCCCACGCGGAGATCGCGGGCGATCTCTCCCACTGAAGCCCGCGCTCCCTTGTACTTCATTACCGAGGTCTGCGCGATCACCTTCAGCCCGGGGATCCTGGAGAGGGTATAGATCAGCTCGCCGGTCATCCCATCGGCGAAGAAGTCGTCCCCGGCTACCGACGACAGGTTCACCAGGGGCAAGACCGCAACCCGGCTGACATCGAACGGATGCGGCGCCTCTTCCTCAGGGACTCTGCCCTCCGAAGGCTCGACCCGGTAGACCTCCACGGGCGAGGGGATATTGCGAAGCTCCTGGCTCCCCAAGC
>JAWOCQ010000017.1:0-13733 GCA_046483725.1 Candidatus Bipolaricaulota bacterium | reverse complement strand
GAAAACGGCATGGGAAATCTTCTCCATCACCTGCACACGATCCGGAAGTCGGGTATCAACCCGGTGGTGTGTATCAACGTCTTCCCGACCGACTCTCCCGAGGAGATCGCCATGGTGCGCCGCTATGCCGAGCAAGCCGGTGCGCGGTGTGCGGTCTCAGAGCACTGGGCCAAGGGAGGGGAGGGCGCCTTGGAGCTGGCGGACGCAGTCATCGAGGCCAGCGCGGAGCCCACTGAGTTCGACTATCTGTACTACCTGGATATGCCGCTGCGCCAGCGAGTGGAGCGCATCGCCCAGGAGGTGTACGGTGCCGAGGGCGTGGACTGGTCTCCCGAGGCGGAAGCGAAGGCGGAGCGGTTCGAGGCTGACTCCAAGTACCTGGACTACCAGACCATGATGGTCAAGACCCACCTTTCGTTGTCGCACGATCCAGGCCTCAAAGGAGTCCCAAAGGGCTGGGTGCTTCCCATCCGGGACATCCTGCTTTTCTCCGGGGCCAAGTTCCTCTGCCCTATGGCCGGAAGCATCAAGCTGATGCCTGGCACCAGTTCGGATCCTGCCTACCGGAGAATTGACGTGGACACCGAGTCCGGCGAGGTCCAGGGGTTGTTCTAGGAGAGGGAATGCGACCCGAACTGTTGGCGGTCATTACCGCAGTCCTGTGGGCCACGGGGGCCTTCTTCGGAAAGCGTGGCATGGCGCAGGCCGGGCTGCAGCCTCAGCAGGGGCTGACCATCCGGCTTGTGATCTCGGCCCTGGTTCTCCTGGCGCTTACCGCCCCCAGATTGGGCGAGTTGGTACGGGGGCTAGGGACCGACTTGGGCCGCCGTGGTATAGGACAGATTGCTCTGTTCGAGGGACTGGTAGCGGGCTCTTTGGGGATGCTGGCCTTTTACACCGCGCTTCGCCATGGAGCGATATCGCGTGTGGTCCCCCTCGCGTTCACGGTCCCTCTGTGGGGTTTTCTTCTGGGTGTGTTCGTGGCCGGGGAGGCGGTGACCCTCACCAAGGCCCTGGGCGTGGCCGCGGTCGTGGCTGGAATCGTGCTGTTGAACGTCTGAACTTCGTTCGGCGGGAGAACGAGGGCGCTCGGGGATGCGGGTATTGAGCCCTGTGGCGATATACAGTGATCCGGCCGAGGCGGGCGCTACAGATCACGAACGTCGAGGTACAATGGTGCGCGCGGGAGAGCCTCACTAGGTGCTTGGGCTAGCGTGTGGTAGCGCATGGTCTTTTGCACTAGAAACTGCGGTACCTCAAGGAGAGGTTCGTCGATGTAGTAGAAGAGGGTTAGGATGTCCGTGCCGGCGTGGGCGGCCATGCGCCGCAGGCCTTGGACTAGCTCCCGCATGAGGCGCTTTCCGGACCGCCCTGAAGAGTAGGCGTCGAAACAGTGCCAGTAGTTCACCGGTTCCCCCACCCGAGGAATCCGAGGCAGGGGGAGGAGGCTGCTCAGGGGGTTGATCGTCGCTCCCAGAAGCCGTAGTTGCACGGGAAGCCGGAGCACACGACCGCGGTACAGCCCCGACAGATCCCATACGCTTGCTTGGGCGAACGACCGGCCGTGCTCCAGGCGATAGACACCCTTCAAGTACCCGAGTTCCAGACCTTTCCGGTAGCAGTCCACTACGCTGACGGGGCGCAGATTTCGCTTGCCTACCAGCTCCTCCACCCGGGCTGCCCCTTCTAGTGGGTCGCGGCAGGCCGGGGGTAGTGGGCCCTGTGCGGGCACGGCGGGCAGGGTGCGTACGCCAAAGAGGGCCAACCTCTGGAGGCCACCCTTGAGCAGTACGCGCATGGCGGCTTGGTTGTCCTCCTTTATGTGGCCGTAGGTCAGCCTAGCCCCGTGCGCCCCAATTTCAGCTTCCAGGGCTTTCCACAGGTGGAACAACCCACGCTTCATGCTCCTTCGATAGCCGGGATCACTGCGCAGGTCGTAAACGTAGGCCACGGGACGGACCTCCCCGGCGAGCCACACGTCCTTTATTGCGTAGGACATGATTCCCACGAGCCGGCCGTCTTCCTCGGCGACCATGACCTTGCCCCGGTCGAATACGGTAGGGCGGTAGAAGTAGGTGGTTCGCTCCAGCAAGATCCGTGTGCTATCCCCCTGGGGACTTACAGCCTCCAGGTTCAGGAGGGCGCGGTCATCGGCCTGCGTGGCCTCACGGATACGCAACAAGTGGGCTCCCGGGGTCAACCATCCTCGTGCTGCGCTTCCTGCAAGGCGCCCAGCATCTGTTGTCGCAGTTCCCACGGAACGGCAACGCCTTTTTTGGTGGGCAGCCACTGGCCATCGTCGCCCTCGAAGAATTGGCGGATGTCCAGGTACTCTCTTCCCTTGAACTGGGTGCGGCGGATGACCACCTTCTGGCCGGGGCCGCGTTCGAATTCCGCGATGACCTTTTCTTCGTCCATTACCCCTCCTGGTCGGGGCGACTGGATTTGAACCAGCGACCTCCTGCTCCCAAAGCAGGCGCGCTTCCAAACTGCGCTACGCCCCGGGCTAGGCACACACAAGCGCGCTTCCCATATGCAGTGTAGCGCTTGATCTTCAGGTGCGCCACCGCTGGCCCGCTTTGTGTTGTTGGTCATTCAGCGCAAGAGATGCTAGGTTGTCCGGGGGAGGTGGTAGGGATGGCTCGCCTCGTTTGTCTGCTGGTGTTGTCTGTAGGCATGGCGGTGGGAGGGGCAGCGTCAGAAGGGCCCCAGGAGATCGCATCGCTGCAGTTGGCCAAGTCGTTTGCTTCGTCGTTTTCCCCGGATGGTTCCTTATTGGCCGTTGGCGCCGCCAGAGAAATCCACCTGCTGAACACAGGCGATTGGACAGTTGAGGGGTCCTTGGTGGGGCATGATGGAACGGTGACCGACTTGGCGTTCAGCCCCGATGGGACGCTGATAGCTTCGTCCTCTTGGGACGAGACCGTCAGGATTTGGAATGTGGACACAGGGGAACAGATCCAGACAATCGGCGGGTACGAGAGCTGGGTACGCGCGGTGGACTTCAGCCCGGACGGGAAGCTCGTGGCAGCCGGGGCGTTGGAGCACAGGTTGCGTTGGGGACTGCTACTGGTCTCTGACGCGGCCACAGGTCGGGCGAGGATGACGAGCGTCGCGCACGAAGATTGGGTGCGGGCGGTTTCCTTCAGTCCGGATGGAGAGCTGCTGGCTTCCGGGTCCGACGACAGGACGATTCGGGTGTGGGATGTCGGTTCACGGCGGGAGGTTGTTGTACTGGATGCCTTGGCCGGAAGCACGACGGGGCGTGTATACGGCGCTCGCTTCTCCGGGGACGGGCGTTGGCTGTTTGCCGGCGTCTGGGGAGGAGTAAATGTGTGGGAAACCGAGGGCTGGAGCCAGGTAGGGAGCATGACCGAGCACAGGGGAAATGTCAAGGGACTTGCTGTCTTGCCCGGATCTCAGTTGGTGGCTTCCGGGGATGACAACGGCACTATGGTCGTATGGGAGGGCGCGACGCTTGAAGTGTTGTGGATGGTGGCGGCACATGAGGAATCCGTGCGGGCGCTGTCCTTCCATCCAAACGGGCAGCTGCTGGTATCTGCTGGAGAGGATGGAACGGTGAAAATATGGGCCCTGCCCGTGGAGGATGATACGGACTGACGGCAAGTAACTCTTGATTCCCCGAGCTTGGTGGTGGACGCTTTGCGGCAGTCTCATCCCGGCAAGCAGGGTGAACCGCTGGGTAGGGAGTGGACGCATGGATGGCAGGTGAGACATGGATCTCGCAATCAGTTTTCTTGAGATGCGGTGACGATGGGCTTTGTTGAGGTATCGGAACTCTCTGTCTTGCTGAGGCTGGTATTGGCTCACCTCCTTGCCGACTTTGCCTTGCAGAAGACACGGTGGGTGGAGGAGCGTTCGCGCCGAGGCTGGGCCTCAGTATGGCTGTATGCGCACAGTGGTGTCGCTGCCCTGTTGGCTTACATGTTTGCGGGCCTGTGGACTATTTTCTGGCTCCCGCTGGCCGTGTTCGCCTCGCACCTTGCGCTGGACAGGTGGAAGACGGAGCAGGGGGACACCGCCCGGATGTTCGTGCTGGACCAAGGGGGGCATCTTGTCGTATTGCTTATCCTGTGGGCGGTGGCTATCGGGCTGCCGTGGGGCCAAGTCGCCCGGTGGGCGTCGGAGTTCGTCGCCCAGCCGGCACTGTGGGTGTATGTTCTCGCTTATGCAGCCGTGTTTTGGCCGGCGGGCATTTTCGTGGCCAAATTCAGCAGTGCGGGGCGTGAGAATTCCAAGGGAGAGGGACTGGGGAAGACCGGACTGTGGATTGGCAGGTTGGAAAGGGTTCTTGCCCTCACAGCGTTGTTCCTGGGACGGTTTGAGGTCGTGGGGCTCCTTCTGGTAGCGAAAGCGTTGTTTGCGCTGCGGGGCCGGGGCCGAGCGGATTCTCTTGACAGGGGTACGTATCTGTTGCTGGGTACGCTGATGAGCTTCGTGGTGGCTGTAGTGGTGGGTGGGGTGGCAGCCGCTGTTCTGGCTGGGCTTCCGGCGCTGCAAGTATAGCCGATAGGCCTGTGTCGGCCTCCCCGCAGCCGGTCGGGGTGCGTATAATCGATTCGTAGGTGAATCGGCACATGTCTAACTTGGGACTAGCGTTTGGGCTGACTGCGTTCGCCGGGTTGGCCACAGGCATCGGCGGGTTGATCTCGTTCTTCGCCAACCGGAGGAACTACCGCTTCCTCTCCGTGTCTATCGGTTTCTCCGTCGGAGTTATGCTCTATATCTCGTTTGTGGAAATACTGCCCGAGGGCTACGAAGCGCTGGCCGAAGCGTTCGCGCCACGCACGGCCGACTGGGCCGCTGTGGCCGCGTTTTTCGGGGGGATTGCGTTGATCGGCCTGATCGACTTGCTGGTGCCGGCCGGGGAAAACCTCCATGAGTTTCCATCCGCGGATGACGTGAACGTGCTTCGGACGGCACGCAGCAATCGAACTAGTGGCCCCACGACAGGCCCCGGACATGAAGCTAAGCTAATGCGGATGGGCCTGTTCACGGCCTTGGCCATCGCCATGCACAACTTCCCGGAAGGGTTGGTTACCTTCTTGTCAACGCTGCAGGACCCCACCCTGGGTGTGGCCATAGCCATAGCCATAGCGCTGCACAACATCCCCGAGGGGATCAGCGTAGCTGTGCCTATCTACTATGCTACGGGCAGTCGGAATAAGGCGCTTGTGTATTCTGTGCTCAGCGGTATTGCCGAGCCGGTCGGTGCGGGAATGGCCTATCTTGCTCTCCGCCTTGCCTTTGGCGGAGAGCCCGGCGCGTTCCCGCCACACGTAATGGGGGTCCTGTTTGCCGGTGTGGCCGGTGTGATGGTCTACATCAGCCTCGACGAGCTCCTACCGACAAGCCATGCCTACGGAAAGGGGCACGACAGCATCGTGGGACTCATCGTCGGGATGGCGGTCATGGCCCTCAGTTTAGTCCTATTGGGCTAATACGGTCAGGGGAGGTGGTGCTAGGCGTGGAGTCTTTAGCGTGGTGGGCTTGGCCCATTATTGGCTTTGCCTTGCTTGGGATTTGGTTTGCGGTGAAGGGGAGAATGGGCTGGCGTCCTGCGCCCAATGTGACGTGTCGCCGCTGTAGAAAGGACGGTGAGGTGTGGGAGGCCGTTGTCCCGGTAGCCAAGGGGAAGCCGCGCCAGTCTCCCAAAACTGTATGGCGTTGCCGGCGGTGTGGGATGGAGTGGATGGAAGGCGATTAGGGGGGCTATACTGAATACAGAAGGAGGGATGTTAATGGAAGAGCTGGTCCAGTACGGGCTTGACGCTGCTGTGGGTGCAGGGGCGGATTATGTCGAGGTGCGCGCTGAGCGACGGCAGAGCGAGTCAATCCAAACGAAGAATCGGGAGGTGGATGCCCTGTCCCGGCAGGAGTCTTCGGGGGTGGGGGTGAGGGTATTGCACAGGGGAGCTTGGGGCTTCGCTGGCACCGGTGTGCCTACTCGCCAAGCGGTGCAGGACGCTGCCGCTCATGCCGTGGAGATCGCCAAAGCGACTGCTAAGCTGCGCGCCCAGCCCGTCGAGTTGGCGCCGGAGGCTGTATACCACGACAGCTATGAGGTGTCCTGCCGACGAGATCCCTTAGAGGTCCCGTTGGAAGAGAAGCTGGAGCTTCTCCTCGGGGCCGCGGAGCGGATGCTCGCGGTTCAGGGGGTGGTCATGGCCAAGGGGCAAATGCAGGTCTGGCGCGTGGACAAGGTGTTTGCCAGCTCGGAAGGGAGCCACATTCGGCAGCAGTTTACCACGTGTGGTGCGGGGATCGAGGCATATGCCGCCGGTGAGGGCGGCTTTCAGCGCCGGTCCTACCCCACCTCGTTCGGCGGGGATTTTCACAACGCAGGCTATGAGTTCATCGAAGGCCTCGAGCTGGTGGACCACGCCGAGCGGATAGGGGAGGAGGCGGTCGCGTTGCTGTCGGCGCCTCCGTGTCCCAGCGGCACCTTCGATATCATCCTCGGCAGCTCACAAATGGCCCTGCAAATACATGAGTCGGTAGGTCACCCTACTGAGCTTGATCGAGTTATGGGTACGGAGCTTTCCTATGCCGGTGGGAGTTTCCTGTCATTGGACAAGAGGGTGGGATATCGCTATGGGTCTCCGCTGGTGACCATCGTAGCCGACGCAACCATCCCTGGGGGACTGGGGACCTTTGGCTACGATGACGAAGGAGTGGCCGCTCAGAGCTTTGAAGTGATCAGGCAAGGGGAGTTCGCCAACTACCTTACGTCTCGGGAATCCGCCGCGCAGGTGGGCGGAGGGAGGAGTGGCGGATGCTGTCGGGCTTCGGGGTGGAATAGGATCCCGCTTATTCGCATGACAAACATCAACTTGCTCCCCGGTGAGGGAACCCTGGAGGATCTGATCTCGGACACGCCAAAGGGAATCTACTTCGACACCAATCGGTCGTGGTCAATTGATGATCGGAGGGTGAACTTCCAGTTCGGAACCGAGGCTGCCTGGGAGATTGAAAACGGCCGGCGGAAGCGCCTTGTGAAGAACGCGATGTACACGGGGATCACACCGCAGTTCTGGGGAGCGTGTGTGGGTATTGCCGGACCGCAGGAATGGCGCTTGTGGGGGTTGCCCAATTGCGGAAAGGGGGAGCCGTCCCAGGTGATGCAGGTAGGGCACGGAACCGCTCCGGCCAAGTTTGCCGGGATCGATGTGCTGGGGCCAGGATGACTGTATGTGAGTTCTCGGTAGTTCCGTTGGGTAAGGGGGAGTCCGTCTCCTGGTATGTGGCCGAGTGCTTGAAAATCGTTCAGCAGAGTGGCCTGACCTATCAGATGACGGCCATGGGCACGATCGTGGAGGGGGAGTTAGATGCAGTTATGGAGGTGGTGACTCGGTGTCACCGTGCTGTGCGAGGGCTTTCCCCTCGCGTGCTTACAACTCTGCGGCTCGACGACCGGGAAGGTCCGGGAGGTCGGTTAAACTCCAAAGTACGTTCGGTGCAGACAAAAGTCTCTCCCCCAGGGTGATCCTCATTACAGACAGCTGTGGGAGGTCGGCCTATACTAAGTTTGGGAGTGGGTGGGTTCTTCCCCTCACCCGGTGAACCACCGTATCTGGGCGGCCGTTACCCCCCAACGGCCGCCCGAGTTCCGTGTTTGGGGTGATCGCAAGGCGGCCAAGCGGCACGTAGTCGCCCGGTGCTTGACTTTCCTCGTTCGTACACGCCTCCTCATAGCTCCACATCCACGACGTCACCCGGGGGGATCAAGACCACGTCGAACGGTAGTTCCATGCGCTGCAGGCGCCGTTCGACTCTCTTCAGGTCGCGTCGGTACCTGCTGGAGATGTGAAGGCAGACGAGCTTACGTTGAACGCCTGCAGCCTGGGCCGCTTCCAGCGCCTCGTCCAGCGTAGAGTGTTTGAACTCCTTTCGATCTTCATCGGCGACAAAGGTTGTATCGTGCAGCAACACCTCGGTCCCGTGAATCGGGCCGGGGCGCAAGGGCACCGAGTCCCCCCCGTAGGATAGGAGCTTTTGATCGTAGACCTCGCTGATCTCATCCCGGCGGCCGGCCTTGACAAAGGCGACAATCTCCTCCTGGGAAAGATCCTGGCATTCTTCCTTTAGCCTCTGGCGCCGTTCCAGCACGTTGTAGCCCAGGGTGGTCTCCCCGCTGGCGTGGAGCGTGGGAAATGCCTCCACATGTCGTGGGTTACGTCCCCCTAGCATCGGCACGCGATCGCCCGGGGTCAGCGGGATCCACTCCAGGTGGTAGCGCAGTCGGCGATTGGTGCGGGAGAAATAGGTCATCAGTTCGGATATGTAGTGGTTTCCGGCGGGGAAGTAAACCTGTAGCTCCTTTTCCCGATCGCCCATCGCGTTGTTGCGGATGTTGATAAGGCCCATCAGTCCTGAGATGTGGTCCGCGTGACCGTGCGAGAGAAAGACGCGCCTGATGGCAAACGACTTGTTCTCCAGGTGGCTACTGGCTCCCTCTCCGCAGTCGAACAACACACGGTCCGGGGAGTAGTAGACCCAGGTCGCGTACAGCGCTTTGGAATATACAGTGAGACTCATGGTGCGACCAACGCCTTTCCTGTCAGTTAGCAAAGCAAAGGTCTCGCCGTTCCCGGAACTATGATACAACCCCTGCCAGCCCTACACCCCCGCGTGGTTCATGGCACGAACAACCCAAACGGCTTTCCTAGACAATAAAACCATGTGGCGGTGACGATTATACTGGCGCCTGTTCCCTGAATAAAGCTAAAATAGTATCATGCTGGATATCCGGAAGCTTCGCGAGGACCCCGATGGTGCAACTGCCCGATTGCGGCGACGCGATCCCGATATTGACCTTAGCCCTGTCCTGGACGCTGACGAGCGCCGTAGGTCACTGCTTCAGCAGGTGGAAGGGCTTCGGCGGCGGAAGAACGATGGTTCGGAGGATGTTGCCCGACTTCAGGCGGAGGGGCGCCAGCAGGAAGCCGAGCATGCGGTACAGGCCCTGCGCCAGGTGTCTCAGGAGTTGAAGTCGGCGGAAGAGAAGCTTGGTGCAACTGAAGCGCAGCTTGAGGAGCTCCTGTTGGCCCTGCCTAATATGCCCCTGGACGAGGTGCCCGACGGGGCCAAAGATCGGAAGGTAGTGATGCGGACTTGGGGGGAGCCGGGTCCGGCTGATTTCCAGCCGCGGCACCACATGGAGTTGGCGAGTGAGCTGAAGCTGCTTGATATGAAGCGGGGAGCTAGCCTTGCGGGGAGCCGATTTCCGATGTACACGGGTTTGGGCGCCCGCCTGGAAATGGCGTTGGTGATGTGGATGTTTGAGCTCCAGGTGAGCGAGCACGGCTACATTCCGCTGTTGCCGCCCTTCTTGGCCAACAGCACATCGATGCGGGTCTCCGGGCAAATCCCAAAATTTGAGGACGAGCTCTACTTTTGCGAGCGGGATGGCTTGTACTTGAATCCCACAGCGGAGTCTCTGTTGGTGAACGTGCACCGAGATGAGATCCTGCAAGCCGAGCATCTGCCCTTGCGATACGTGGCCTACACGCCTTGTTTCAGGCGGGAAGCCGGATCATATGGAGAGGAGCAGCGGGGCCTGATCCGTGTTCACCAGTTTAACAAGGTGGAGCTGTTCCACTACGAGATCCCCGAGCGGTCGCCCGAGGCGTTGAGCGACCTGCTCTACCATGCGGAACGGGTTCTGCAGGAGCTAGGACTGCACTATCGAGCGGCTTTGCTCACCGCGCAGGATCTGGCGCACCAGTCTGCGAAAACCGTGGACTTGGAGGTCTGGCTTCCGGGACAGGGGCGGTACTACGAGGTGTCCTCTTGCTCGGATTGTGGGACCTTTCAAGCCCGCCGCGGACGAATTCGCTATCGTGATGTTGACAGCGGAAAACCCCGCTTTGTCAGTACCTTAAACGGCTCGGGACTTGCCACCTCACGTCTGTTTGCGGCGATCTTGGAACAGGGCCAACGGGAGGACGGCAAGGTGAACCTGCCTCCCGTTCTCAGTCGGCGGCTCGGCGTGGAGGTGCTTGAGTGACGCCGGTCTCCGTGGAGGAGCTGGGGAAGCACTTCCCGGCCAAAGAAGGCCAGGTCCGGGCGGTGGATGGGCTCTCCTTCTCCGTAAGGAGCGGCGAGATATTCGGGCTGTTGGGTCCGAACGGGGCGGGGAAGACCACCACTCTGCGCATCCTGGCAGGCCTGATCAGTCCCAGCTCCGGTCGGGCAATGATCTACGGGTACGATGTGGCTTCGCACCCGGAGGAGGTAAGGGCGAGACTTGGCTTCTTGGCCACGGAGACCGGTCTGTATGAGAGACTCTCCCCCTGGGAAACCCTGAGCTTTTTCGCGCGGATCTTTGGACTGTCCATGAGAGAGGGGACGGAACGGGCGGAGGCATTGTTGCGCAGGTTGGAGCTGTGGCCGCTTCGCAATAGGAGAGTGGGGACACTTTCCGTGGGAGAGCGGCAGAAACTATCGTTTGCCCGGTGTCTTGTGCACGACCCGCCGCTACTGATCCTGGATGAGCCAACGGCGGGCCTGGACGTGTTTGTGGCCCGGACCGCTGTGGACTTGATCAGCGAGCTGGCCAGGGCCGGTAAGACCGTGGTCGTCTCCACCCACGATATGCACCTGGCGGAGCGGTTATGCGAGCGGGTCGGCATCATTCATAGAGGAAAGCTGGCAACTGTGGGAGGGCCTCAGGAGTTGCGCGATGAGCTGGGGGGGGAAGACCTGGCCGACGTGTTCTTTCGTGCTGTGGAAAGGGAGGGCTTGTCCCTTGAGGGCACGAACGGTGTCCGCTAGTGCGCCGCGGCCCAGGTGCTAGGATTGAACGTAGCGTGGCGACAAGGAGGTCTCCTATGAGGCAGTGCGTGCTTGTGTTGGCGTTTGCGGCAATTGGATTCGCCGCCATTGGCCAGGGTATGGGGCCTAGGGAACCAATTTACATCCATGGAGACGAGGCTTTCACCTGGGCAAATGGCGTGGTGTGCGGATCCGGAACTGCTGATGATCCGTACATCATCGAGGGATGGGTCATCGAGACCCCTGGATACGATTACGGCATCTACATATCGAATACCACGGCACATTTCGTTATCCGCAACTGCCGGATCCGTTACCCTCAGCAGGGTACAGGGATATTTCTGTCCGCGGTGAAAAACGGCCGTGTGGAGAACACCGCCGTGTACGGAGGCAGAACAGGAATTCAACTGCGATCGGCCGAAGACACGGTGATCACGGGGAGCGCAGTGGGGTACTGTGACCATGGCATTCGCGTTGAGACCGGGTCCGACAATAACCTGATCTACGGAAACAGCATCATACGCTGCGGACTCCCGGCGCGCGATGAGGGGCGCCGCAACGAGTGGTACTACAGCGGCCGGGGCAACTACTGGTCCGACTATCGCGGGGAGGACAAGGCCGGAGACGGTATAGGGGACACCACTTATGAAGTGGTCCCGGATCGGTTTCCGTTGATGGGCCCGCCGGTGGAGCTGCCCTCTGACGCGGCCCCGATGCGGACGCTGGATCCTGAGAGAGTCGTAGAGCGGG
This sequence comes from Candidatus Bipolaricaulota bacterium, assembly GCA_046483725.1. Lineage (GTDB taxonomy): Bacteria > Bipolaricaulota > Bipolaricaulia > Bipolaricaulales > Bipolaricaulaceae > T3SED10-47. The sequence continues at coordinate 2,186 of JAWOCQ010000017.1, read as the reverse complement.
GCAGCGTTACGCTGGCCCCCGATAGTTTGGTCCGTCTGGTGGCCGAGGACGTAGGCGTGGGTGTGGACAAGCTATACTACCGGTTGGACGGAGGGGAGTGGAAAGAATACGAGCAACCGTTCCCCTTGGAGGAGCAGGCCAGGATCCGCCTTGACTATTACTCTGTGGACAAGCTGGGCAACCGGGAGCCTACCCGTTCCGTTACCCTGTTCCTGGACATGGAGCCGCCGTTGACGCGGATTGTAGCCGGAGAGCCACACCACGAGGTGAATGACAAGCTGTGGGCTACCTCGCGCACCGAGTTTACCCTGATCAGTGAGGACGACTCAGGGCTAGGCGGTATCTTCTACCGGATTAACGAGGGGGAGTGGAAGGAGTACAGGGGCCAGTTCACCATCCCGGGGCCGGAGGGGCCCCACAAGGTGGACTACTACGCCCTCGATGCGCATGGGAACCGTGAGGCCGTACGGTCGACCGTGATCTGGAAGGACGACTCCGCGCCGAGAACGGAGGCACCCACAAAGGACGATGACGGTGGTTTTGAACCGCCGGCCTCGACGCACATCGGCTTCCGTATCTCCTTGACCGACGCTGAGCTAGCTGAGGACGATGGTGTTGTGGAAGCCTGGGCCTTGAGCTACACGCTGGACGGAGAGGAAACGCTGTTCCAGACATCCTCGCTTCCGGTTGTCGTCTACTCGGGTGAGGAAAGAGAGGCCACGCTCGAACTGCAGGTCGCGGACAGAGACCTTCCCGCTCGCTCGGGTGAGGCCCTCCTCACCCTAGAGCCGCCGTGGAGGGAGGGGCCCCTCGATGTGGAAGTACCCGTGGTCCTCAACGATGAGGTCCATGCAGTGTGGGAGTTCACCGTGGACGTAGATGAGGAGGGGGAGGCCCGATAGTGAGCGGGGCCCTACTCCTCCTGCGGAAGGAGCTATTGCAGGCGGTCCGCGATCGGCGGACCGTCTTGCTGACCGTGTTGTTTCCTCTGGTGTTCTACCCTTTGTTGTTCGGGCTTATGGGTTCCATGGTGGAGAGGGAACAGGCTCAGCTGGCGGAGCTCGTGCCGAGGCTGGCCGTGGTGGGGGAAGAGGATGAGACCCTCGTGGGCGGCTTGGTGGGGGACCCCAGGGTCATGGCCGTGTGGTTTGCTGAACGAGACGTCGCGCTGGACCAGCTTGACCGCGGGGTACTGGACGCAGTTCTGGTCGTGCGGAGCCGGGAGGAGCGCGGGGTGTTGGGTTACGACCTGACCCTGTACGGTGAAACAGGCGATCCGACCGGACAGGTGGCGTTGGCACAGACCCGGGAAGTGTTGCAGGACCACTTCCAGCAGCTTGTGTGGGAGCGGTTGGAGGGCATGGGGGTGGACCCGGGTGCCGTGGAGCCCCCGTTCACCCTGCAAGTGGTGGACACGGGAGAAGAAGGGGCGATGATGCGCATGCTCGTGGCGCGGATGCTGCCTTACTTTCTAGTATTGTCCATTCTGTCCGGCGCGATGGGTTTTGGCGCGGAGATCACCGCTGGGGAAAAGGAGCGGGGCACAATCTCCACGCTACTCTCGTCGCGCCTGTCCCGGACGCAGATCGTCTTGGGGAAGTTCCTTGCTGTGTTGGCGGTGGCCCTGGCCTCGACACTTGTGTCGGCGGTGGGCCTGTTTCTAGGCATTCGCGCATTTGGTGCGGAAGTGGTTGGCATTTCCCCCATGGCGGCACTGTGGGTGTTTCTCCTCCTCCTGCCGCTGGCCATGGCGCTGGCGGCTGTGGTCCTGATCGTAGGAACCTTTGCCCGCACCCAAAAGGAAGCCAGCGCTTACCTGGTTCCTCTGCTGATGCTCATCGTTCTCGTGGGGATTGGACTGATGATCGGGGCGGCCGATCCCCGAGGAGTTCAACTTGCCATCCCCTTGGCCGGGCCTCTTGCCGCCATCCAACGCGGGGTGACCGGTGTTTTGACCTACAATGAGGTGGGGTGGGCGCTGGGATCGTCGGGGGTGCTTGCTGGAGCTTTGCTGGCGGCTGCCGTACGCATATTCCGTTCCGAACGGGTGTTGTTCCGCATGTAGCGTGTTTGCAAGTTCACAGTTCACAGTTCGCAGTTCGCAGTTGACAGTTCACGGTTCAGCAAGCATAGAACACAGAATATCGAACATAGAACACCGAACATAGAACACTACCCACGTAGGT
>JAWOCQ010000102.1:0-5548 GCA_046483725.1 Candidatus Bipolaricaulota bacterium | reverse complement strand
AAGAACCGGCGCCTCAGCCTGCAGTGATGTGATGAAGTAGACCACGTTGGCCCGGTTCGGGCAAACCTCTACGCACTTGTCACAGAGAGTGGAGCACTGCAGGCAGCGTGCGGCCTCGTGCCGTGCAGACTCGTCGGAGAGCGTTTGTTCCACCAGTTGGAAGCCGCTCCGTTGCTCCGGTTGCAGGCGGTGTGGCCTGTGGGGGGGTTCTTTCCTCGTGCGGGCGCGTTTGATCTCGAGGACGTGTTCGTTGTGGAGTTCGGGCCGGGGGGCCGGCGGCGCGTGGAAAGGAATGGCCCAGCTTCGGCAGATGGCCTCGGCTACATCCCTGCCGTCCCCGCAGGCCTCTACGATGGTAGCGGGGCCTCGGCTTAGGTCACCCCCTGCGTAGACGTTTTCTCCCGCCTTCCCCGACGTGGGGTCGGCTTTCAACCGGCCGTTGGCTTCAAAGCGCAGCGTCCCCCCATTTAAGAAACTCACCTCGGGCGTTTGCCCTACGGCAAAGATCACTGCATCCGCCGGTAGACGTTGCTCGGTGCCGGGAACAGGCACGGGCTTGCGGCGACCGTCGGATCCCGGGCCCCCCAGTTCGTTCCGTACGCACTCCAGGCCCACCGCTCGGCCGTCTTCCACTGCCACGCGCACCGGCGAGAGCAGGGGCAGCAGACGATTGCCCTCGGCAAAGAAATCATCCAGTTCCTCTTGGTCCGCCGGCATCTCGGCTTCCGTACGGCGGTAGACCACCGTGACCGGGCGGCCGGTAAGCCGCTGGGCAGTGCGGGCCGCGTCCATGGCTGTATTCCCACCTCCCACGACGCACACCCGGCCTCCCAGGTCGGGCTGTTCACCTTGCGCCACCCGCTCCAATAGCTCGAGCGCGCCCCACACGCCCTGAGCACCCTCGCCTTCGATCCCCGGGCTGGCGTCCCGTTGAAAACCACAGGCCAGGTACACGGCGTCGTGACCCTGCGCGAGGAGATCCTCAGGTGGAGCGGAGATCTCGCGGCCTAGTCTAAACTCTACGCCCAGCGCCCGTATTCTCTCCACGTCCTGCTGAATCACTGACTGGGGCAGCCTAAAGCCCGGCGCTACTGCGGGCCAACCGCCAGGTGTGGTGCGTCGTTCGAATACCGTAACTCTGACCCCGCTGAGCGCCAGGAAGTATGCTGCAGCGAGTCCCGCCGGACCCCCGCCCACAACCGCCACTCGCTTGTTAGCCTCCGGAGCTGGGCGGGGAAGAGAGCCCTGGCTCTTGTCCGCGGCGAAGCGCTTGAGGGCCCTGATCAGCACAGGCTGGTCATAGCCGATGCGCGTGCACCGTGACTGGCAAAGATGGTTGCAGATGTAGCCCGTGACCCCGGGCAGGGGATTGCGGTGGAGGATTGCCTCCAGGGCATTGTCGAAATCGCCCCTGGTGATCCACCACGCATACTCAGGGACGTCCTGCAAGATCGCGCACTGCTCCACGCAGGGGGCTACGATGCAGTCGAACTCTTCGAGGTCCGTCTCTACCTTCGGGAGGACCCCGCTGTAGTGTTCGCGCCGATACCGCGGGTCCTGTCGCGACTCGCTCGCGGCCTTGGCCAGGCGTTCCCTCCCGTGGTGGGCAAACTCCTCCAAGCTGCCCGCTCCTTGCTGGCGCATCTGCTGTGACAGCTCGTCCAGCCACTGGTGCAGACGACCGTAGCCGCCGGGCTTGAGCAGGTCCGACGCCGCAGTCACCGTGCGCGCGCCGGATGCCAGTACGGTGGCGGCGTTGTGAGCGTCGGCGCCCGCTGCATAGGACACTTCCAGCTCCCCGTCAAAGGCCTCCACCAGTCGGTGGTACAGGTTCAGCGTGATCGGATAGAGGGCGCGGCCCGACATAAACAGTTCGTCTCCGGGGAGGTAGCCCTTGTGGTTAGCTGTGGGCAATGTGTTGGACAGCTTCACTCCAAAGAACAGCCCTCGCTGCCGGGCCGAGTCCTTCAGGCTCTCGATCAGCTCCAGCGCTTGTTCGTACTGGAGGTCGTGGGTGAATACATTTTCGGGTATGTTGATTTCGCGGTAGCCGAGCTCGCGGTGCAGGATGCGCATGACCTCTTCCTGCCCCAGGAGCGTCGGGTTTAGCTTGACCATGGTGTGGAGACCCCGCTCCTCCAGGAGATATCGGCCGATGCCCTCAATCTGCTCGGGAGGGCAGCCGTGCATGGTGGAGATGGTCACGTTATTTGTGACCCGGCTGGGTATCTCGGTGTCGGCCAAGCGGGGGGCAATTCGCAGCAGGCTCTCCCTGATCTCGTCCAGCTCCTCGGAGGCGTTTTCCAGCTGATCCATGAACCTGACCACAGGGGCGCTGCGAACACCTTCCAGGTCGTAGCCGACGCTCATGTTGAAGATGGTTCGAGGATCCTCCTGGGGGAACTGGAGGATCCGCGGAAGCAGGTGAAGTAGCGCCCAAGCGTTGATGTACTCACGTGCCGAAGCGTCCAGCTTCAGTTCTTGGGACCACTCCACGTTGTACCCCTCATCTTCCATGTCGATGCACGGGCGGGAGATGTCCAGCTCATCCATTATCTGCACGGTCTTCAGTTCAATGAACCGCCCGCCGCACAGCCACGCGCTCACGATGTTCTGGGCGAGCTGGGTGTGCGGTCCGGCAGCGGGGCCAAACGGCGTGGCCAGCCGGCGGCCGAACAGCGTCTGTCCGTAGGGCTCATCCCCCTGCGGAACATAGAACAAAGAACGGTCCAATCCAAATATCTCGTCCCTAGAACGCAGCTCAATAAGCATCCGTTCGAGGAGCCTGTCGAAAGGCTGAGGCCTCATCTCACCAGACATACCTCCTCCTTACCTTTCAGGGCAGCGTGGGGCGACAGTAGCCGGAACACCTACACCCGAGGCCACAGTGCCCGGGCAGCTTCCCGGGAGCGGGCCAAAGCCGTGTGCTCGTCCATGTGCCGGATGTTGTGTTCCCACAGCAGGAGCTCTCCATGGGCGAGCACGCCATAGGGTGTCAACCCCTCGGAAACGGCCGCGAACAGGAGGTGAGCAAGCACGTTGTCTGCATCCATAGGCGTGGGAGGGTGGTAGTCCCAGACAACCAGGTCCGCGGCGTAGTTAGGGGCGGCGCGTCCCATGGGGACGCCGAAGTAGCTCTGGGCCAGGGTGTAATTGTGCTGGAGGAGAGAAAGCAGCGCCTCGTCCCCCAAGGCAAGGGGGCTCTCGTCGGCATGGTGGGCCAATAGTCGGGCGCAGAAAGCTTCGGCGATGATCCCCATTCCCAACCCGTCGGTCCCAATTCCTATGGGAATGCCCCGGGCAAGCATGCGTTGCACCTTGGGCGCACCGACGGCGTTGTTCATGTTGGAGCGAGGATTGTGCACCACTGTGGGGCTCCGTTCGGCCAGCAGGGCCGTTTCGGCTTGTGACAGGTGGATGCCGTGTGCCAACAGCGTCCCCTCGCCCAGGATCCCGAACTGATCCAGTCGTTCCGCTGTACGGACCCCATGGTGTTGAAGTGCGTGGACGGGGTCTTCCTTCCCCTCCGCCAGGTGCATGTGGAACGGCAACCCCAGAGGTTCCGCCTCTGCGGTCGCCTTCTCCAGGGAAACGTCTTCCAAGGTGAACGAGGCGTGCAGGCCCATGTGAGCCGCGAATCGCTCGTTATCGGCGACCTCCCGAGCGAAGCGAACGTTCTCGGCGATTCCGGCGTCGCGCTCCTCCATGCTCCCCCGGTCTGTAACCTCGTAGCTGAGCGCCGCTCGCAACCCAACTTCATCTACGCCTTGTTGCAGGAGGGAAAGGGAGCCTTCGATCGCCCCCGGGGAGGCATGGTGGTCGAACACCGTGGTCACTCCCGCCCTGAGGTGGGCCAGGCTGCCCGCGACGGCCGAGGCGTAGATGCTTTGTTTGTCAAGAGCCCGATCCAACCTCCACCACAGCCCCTCCAGGACGTCCCGGAACCCGGAAGGAGAGTACCCCTCCAGAGGCATGCCCCGGGCGAGGGCCGAATAAAGGTGGCTGTGGGCATTCACCAGGCCGGGGGTAAGCAAGCGTCCTCCCGCGTCCAGGTGCTTTGCGTCGGGGAGGCCTGGGGCGGGGCCTTCGCCTACCGTTTCCACGCGTCCATCCCGTACTACAATGTGACCCTGTTCGCAATAGGTTCCGAATAGGTCTGCAATCCGCGCCTTCTCAATGATCAACGTCATAGGAAAAATGATACCGAAAAGAGGCGGGGAGCGCCCTCCTTGGAGCGGTTTCGCCGCGCGCTGGGACAGGCAACGCGGACATCTCGCTCTGTCAAATTGTCTTACGGATTGCCCGCTGCTATAGTGACCCACACCAGGGAGGGCGAGGTGAACGATGCGTTTGCGGGGTGTGATTCGTTATCACAGGGCACGGGACACCGAGGAGGCGTTGTCGCTACTGGCCAGTTATGCGGGGGCGGGGCACCTGCTGGCCGGAGGAGTCGACCTGGCACGTTCCCCGCGCACGGATATCGAAGGGCTGATCGATATCACCTCTTCCGGCCTGTCGGGAGTTGAGTTATCCCAACGAGGCGGGCTGCACATCGGGGCCGCGACCACTCTGGGCGAGCTCGTGGAAAGCAGCACCGCTGGCCGCTACTGTGGAGGGATCCTCCCCGAGGTGCTGCGGGAGTTCTCTGCGCCGCCGCTGCGCAACATGGCTACGCTGGGTGGCGCGGTCGTGTCGGCTCACCCCTGGGCGGACGTGCCCACGCTGCTGGTTGCGCTGGGCGCGGAGGTACGATGGACCGACGGAACCGAGCGAACCGTCCCCCTGGAGGAAGTCTACGCGGGCGCGTTTCGCAACCTGTTTCGGCGGGCTGTTCTCACCGAGATCCGGCTACCTCCCTGCCGGGGTGGGTACGCGTTCTGGAAGCTCAGGCGTTGCGCCGCGGATGTCGCCATGCTCAATGCCGCTTGCGGGATCGGTCTCCGCGAGGGGCGGGTGGAGTGGGCGCAAGTGGGGGTAGGAGCCACCCCCTCCCGCGGCCACCGATTGCCTTGGCTCGAGGAGCTGGTGCAGGGAGAGGTGCCCGGAGAAGGACTCTGGGAAGAAGTATCGGCCCAAGTGTCCGCGAAGCTTGACACCTCCGATGACCGCCGGGTGGGAGCCAAGTGGCGCCGTAAGGCGGCGGGGCCGCTGGTTGCACGTACCCTCGCCCGGGCGGCGGAGAGGGCTAACCGATGAAGATCCAACTGGAGTTGAACGGCGACCTTCACTATGTGGACATCGAGCCGGGGGAGTCGCTTCTATCGCTTGTCCGGCGCCTCGGTGCTTGGTCGGTCCGCTCCGGCTGCGAGGTGGGGGACTGCGGGAGCTGCACGGTACTGCTCGACGGGCGCCCGGTGCGGTCCTGCATTACCTTTGCCGCCAAGGTGCAGGGACGCCGTGTGACCACTGTGGAGGCGCTGGGGACCCCGGACGACTTGCATCCTCTGCAGGAAGCGTTCTTGGAGGCGGGAGCTGTGCAGTGCGGCTACTGCACGCCGGGGATGGTCCTTGTGGCGTACGAGCTTCTCACCAGGGTGGATGAGCCGTC
>JAWOCQ010000051.1:0-2777 GCA_046483725.1 Candidatus Bipolaricaulota bacterium | reverse complement strand
CCCAGCGCACGCAGCGCACCCACCGGCCGGCCGCCGCTTGTTCCAGCTGCGGCCGCCGCGCACGGCACAGGTCCACCGCCAGCGGACACCGCGGGGCGAACACGCACTGGTCGGCGTACTCGCCGAGGGTGGGGATCCGTCCGGGCATCGCCGCCAGGGCCACCTCCCGGCCCGCCTCCCCCAGGCGTGGGACGCCAGCCATAAGCCCGTGCGTGTAGGGGTGAAGCGGCCGGGCAAACAGGTCCTCCACGGGCGCGTCCTCCACGAGCTCGCCGGCATAGAGCACCGTCACCCGCTGGGCGATCTGCGCTACCACCCCGAGGTTGTGGGTGATGTACAGCGCCGCCGCTCCTCGCCGGGCGACAACCGACCGCAGAAAGTCAAGCACCACTGCCTGGGTAGTCACGTCCAACCCTGTGGTGGGCTCGTCCAGGATGAGCAGCTCCGGGTCGGCGCTCAAGGCCATGGCGACCATCACCCGCTGCTGCATCCCGCCTGAGAGCTGGTGGGGGTAGCTCCGGGCCACCCGGCCCGGGTCGCTGATATCCACATCGCTGAGCAGCTCCCGCACGCGCCGCCTGGCCGCCCTGCGGCCGACTCCTTGATGCACGCGGATCTGCTCGCCCATTTGCTCCCCGATGCGCAACGAGGGGTTGAGAGACACTTGCGGGTCCTGGGGGACCAGCGCCACCCGTCGGCCCCTCAGGCGGCGCAGCTCTTCGCCGGAAAGCCGCAGGACATCGTCCCCTCCGAGATCAGCCACGCCCGTTCGAATGCGGCCGCCCGGGCTCAGGTGCCTGAGAAGAGCTAAGGCCAAGGTAGTCTTCCCCGAGCCGCTCTCCCCGACAAGCGCACACACCTCCCCGGCGCGGACGTCCAAGTTCACGTCGCGCACCGCGCCGTGCCACTTGCTCCCCTGGGCGTATTCCACCGTGAGCCCACGCACTGAGAGCAAGGCGTCCTCGGGCTCGTAGTCGGCACTCCAAAGGTCTTCGGGGGCCGCGGTGGCCACCGCGGGCCGGCCCCGGGCGCGCCCCGGCTCCAGGAGGGCCTGCTTCAGGCTATCGGCGGTCAAGTTCACCCCCACCACCAACAAGGCGATCGCCCCCGCGGGGAAGAACAGCGCCCACGGGGTTAGTGTGGCGTAGTGCCGTGCTTCGCTGACCATCAGCCCCCAGTTGGGGGAAGGCGGTCCCACCCCGACCCCGAGGAAACCCAGCGAGGCAACCAGGAAGATGGCGTAGGAAAAGCGAAGCGCCGCCTCTACGGACAGCGCCGGGAGTGCCGAGGGGAGGATCTCCCGTAGCAAGATGCGCGGAGTGGGCTCCCCTTGCAGTCGCGCCATCTCCACGAACGCCTTAGGCTTGGTGGCCAAGACCTGGGACCGCACCACCCGGGCAACAATTGGCATGTACACAACCAGGAGCACGAGCGCCACCCCACTACGTGTGGGCCCCAGCGCACCCAAGAATAGCAGAGCGAGAAGCAGGGCGGGGATGGCAAGGAAGCTGTCGAACAGGCGCATGAGCACCTCGTCCAGCCACCCTCCGCGGTAGCCGCTCACTAGCCCGACCAATGTCCCAGCGACGACGGCCAGGGCCGTGCCCAGCCCGGCGAGGCCCACGACGCTCCCCGTTCCCAGCACCACCCTGCTGAACACGTCTCGCCCCAGGTGGTCCGTACCAAAAAAGTGCTGCGCGGAAAGACCTTCCCGAGCGTCGGCGGGGATCTGCTGGGTCGCAGAATAAGGCGCGATCCACGGGCCGAACACGGCAAACAAGATGAACACCGCCACCATCACCGCCCCCACCGCCGAGGACGGCCGGGAAAAGAGCGACCGCAGGCCAGTAAGGCGGCGGGTGCGGGGCCTGCCGCCGTCGCTCCCGCCACCAGTCTGCCCCATGCTCACTCCACGTATACGGTGCGGAAGTCCGTCCTTCCGGCGAACGCCTTCAAATTAAAGCCGCCAAACCCATCGCCAAGAGCCGCAGTCTGGGCGAAGAAGTAGGGGATGATCACCGGGCCGCGTTCGATAAGGATCCGCTGGATCTCGGCGTAGGCCTCCACGCGCTCGTCCTCGTCCAGAGTAGTCCCCGCCACCTTGGCCAGCTCGTCGAACTCCTCATCACAGAAGCGCGACTCGTTCCAACTGGCACCACAGGTGAGCATCACATCGAGGTAAAACTGCGGGTACGGGCGGGACCCCCAGCCGGTGATGCCTAAAGTAGCCTCCATCCACCGGTCCTCCCCGTAGTAGACACTCTCCGGCTCCACGATCACGTTGAGGTCGATTCCCGCTTCGGCCCACTGTTCCTTGAGGACTACCGCCAGGTCCGGCCGCGCCCCTGTGTCCGGGGTATACAGGTCCAACGTGAGCCCGTCCGCGTAACCGGCGTCGGCCAGAAGCTGGCGAGCTGCCTGCGGATCTCGCTCGGGAAGCGGCGTTTCCTCGGTATAGTACTCGTCGTACAACGGCCCCACCGGGCTGTCACGTCCCGGGGCCCCCACCCCCAGCTGGACGAGCTCAAAGATCTCCTCCCGGTCCGTAGCCAGCTTCAACGCTTGGATAACCTGTGGGTCATCCCCGGGAGGCTCGTCGGTGCGCAGCCGGACCAGATCGAAACCGTTCGTCGGCACAGTGAACGACTCGATCCTCGGTACGCCCTCCAGGCCGAGCAACAGCACGTTGGACATGCGCCAAGCCAAATCAACTTCCCCCCCGCGCAGGGCGGATACCGCTGCTGCCGCATCGCTGAAGAAGATGAACTCCAGGCGCT
>JAWOCQ010000064.1:0-2834 GCA_046483725.1 Candidatus Bipolaricaulota bacterium | reverse complement strand
CCGCCCCGGCCAGGGGATCACCGAGCTCATGCCCACGGCCATCGCCCATGCCCGGATGCGCGAGGTCGCTAGCCGCAAGTCCCTGGATCTCCTCCCCTTCGATCCGCGTACCTCGCCAGCCTTCCACCCCAGAGGGGAGGAACGTGCACCCTGTCCCCGTGCATACCTCCAGGCGGTACCAGTAGCTGTGACAGAGGGTGAGTCGGTTGCCGGCCTTGTCCGAATCGGTGTAGCTGGTGCCGCTCACAGTGGCGATGGGCTCTTCGAACGGGCCGGTCACATCGTCGGCGCGGTACAGGCGGTAGCTTGTGGCGCCGGAGACGCGCTTCCAGGTGACCACGATGCGGTCGTCGTGCGTGCCCTGCGTGGCAGCGAAGTCCTGGTCGAGGTCCGGATCGGAAGCTCCCTCTTCGGCTTCGGCATAGCCCTGCACGGCGGCGGAAGCCACGCCGCAGCGCGCCCCCAACGCCCCACAGGCTCGCACCCGGTACCAGTAGACGTCGCCCGGGGTTACTCCAGTATCGTCGTATGTGGTGTTGCCCGTGTTCACCAGCGTGCTGAACGGGCTTCCCTCGGCCTGGGCCCGCTGCAAGCGGTAGCCCTCGGCCTCCGGCACCGGATCCCAGCTCAACCGAACCTTGTCAGCGTACGTGCCCTGACTGGCCGTGATGCCTCCGGGCACCGGCAACGGGCCGACCCCTGGATCGGTGGGCAGGCAGCCTGCGAGAAGGCCGGCGGCCACAGCAAGCGCCGCGACCATAGCCCCCTTCGCCCCTCGCCGGATCAGCTCAACTTCTCCTCCACACACGCCCATGCGGCGCACACCACCCACCCCCTGTGGAGCTTCAGCTGGTCCTACGGGCCACTGAGGGTTACCGAGTCGACGTCATCGCCACCTTCAAGGTCGTCTCCATCGACTTCCCTGACTGCTCTCACTCGATACCGGTACGTCGTGGTCTCCTCCACCACGATGTTCTCCGTCTCTTCCCATTCGAACGTGTACTCGATGGGGTCGTCGAGCTCGTAGTCAAGGTCGTCGTAGTCGTAGTCGCTCTCGCCGTCAGCCTCGCCGGTCACGTGTGTCTTAGCGTCCAACGTGTAGTTGGGTGTGGTGGGGAAGCCGGCATCGGTGGACTTGCGTCGGTAGACGTGGAACTCCTCCACCCGATTGGGGGACTTATCCGGATCCCACGTCCACGTCCAGGTGAGCGTCACGCTGTAGGTCTGGACTTCGTCTCCATCGCCGCCGACCTTCTCGCTGTCGATGGCGGTGATGCTGGGAGCAACAGGCTTCCCCAAGCGCAGGCCGATCTCAGGGAAGGACCACTCGGTACAACCGCATCCGGCGTCCCCTCCTTCGGCGCACGCCTTCACCCGGTAGGTGTACTCCGCCTCCGGCGCGGGTACGTCGGTGCCGTCGTCGTACTCGTGGGTATAGGAGGCCTCTTCGATTGTGGTGATCGTGCCGTTGTCGGAGATCTCGAGCATGTACTCGACGGCACCGTCCACTGGGTCCCACTGGACCTCAATGCGGTTGGCGTAACTACCGTAGGAGGCAGTCAACCCGCTGGGGCGGGTCACCTCGATCTCCGTGCCTCGATAGCCGCTGTCGGAGCGGGCGTCCTCGAGCGCGCTGCAGCCCGCCTCGTTGCAGGCGGTGACCCGATACCAGTAGGGCTGGCATGGGTCCAGTGTCTCGTCCACGTCGTCGTACTCGGTGGTGGTGCTCTCGCCTATGAGGTCGTACTCGGCGAGATCGTCCGGCTCGCCGCCGTCGTCCTCCGCCCGGTACACGTAATAGTGGGTAGCTCCAAGAGAGGAACTCCAGCTGACCCTGATCTTGTCGTTGTACGTCCCATCGCTCGCCTCCACGATGCGTGGGCGCGTGGGCTCCTCGTCCTCCCCGGGACCCTCTTCGGAGAAGCCCCACACGCTGGAAGAAAGAGCGCTGCATCCCGCTCCGGAGCAAGCGCGGAGGCGGTACCGATAGCTCTTTCCAGCTTCGACGCCACGGTCGGTATAGCTGGTGTTGCCAGTGCTGGTGACCCGGGTGAACGCCTCTTCGCCGTCGGGGCGGCGGTACACATCGTAGCCCGTAGCACCTTCCACCTCGTCCCACCGGACCACGATCCTGTCCGAGTAGTCGCCTCGGGTAGCGCTCAGCCCGGTGGGTGTTTCGGGAGCGTCTTCGGGTACCTCGGTCGCCGGGTAGCCCGGCCCGGGGTCCGACCACAGGCCCCATTCGCCCCCAGACCCGGCACGCACGCGGTACCAAGAGGTGATGTCCTCCGGGGCGTCGGTATCGTCGAAGGTGGTCTCGGTGGTCTCGCCAATCCGGCTGTAGGCAGCGGTTTCGCCGCGGGCCCGCTGCACCTCGTAGACGGAGGCCCCGTCCACTGGAGCCCAGCTCACCCGCACCACGTCAACCTGGGTGCCCTCGGTGGCGGTTACGTTGTCGGGCGGCGGGAGCGTCCGGTCGCCGGTAAACAGAAAGCAACCTCCCAATGCGCCCACAAGGGCCAATACCAGTAGGACAAACGCGATGCGCCCTACCAGCTTGCTCACCGACGCAGAATTTCTTCCAACCATCTCGCCCTCCCCTGCGCCCACCGCACCGGGCGCGTAGCCCAGATTTAATCGTAGTCATTTCCCAAAACGCGGACAAGGTCACCCAGGATCCGGGGGGAAGTCACGTGTCCCTCAGCAGCCAGCAGCGTTGCGGGGAGCGCTGCAGTCACCGGTCGTACGTTGCAATCACGTGTACACGAATACTACCTACTACCTACGTCTGACTTCCCAGTTGTTCACGGTTACCCCCGGGTTCGCCAGGTTCT
>JAWOCQ010000040.1:0-4784 GCA_046483725.1 Candidatus Bipolaricaulota bacterium | reverse complement strand
CCCCGAGCAACGGTACGTTGCGCGCCCAGCTCACCCCCTTGGCATACGATACGCCCACCAACAGCGGGCCAATCAATCCGGGCCCGGCAGTGACGGCCACGGCACTGAGGTCAGTCCAGCTGACGTCGGCTGTGTGGAGAGCTTGCTCGACCAAGGGGGGTAGTTTGCTCAGGTGATTGCGCGAGGCTACTTCGGGCACCACGCCTCCGAACGCCGCGTGGAGTTCGGCCTGTGAGTAAATCAGGTTGGACAGGATCTCGTTCCCGTGCCGCACGACGGCGGCCGATGTCTCGTCGCAAGAGGATTCAATGCCGAGTACGTTCACTCTTCCCTCTCCTGAACGCATGCATAGTGCAAGGCCCCTATGTAGGGCAAGTTACGGTATAGCTCTCCAAAATCCAATCCATAACCCACCACGAACCATGGATCCTTGAGCTCGAACCCTACGTAGTCGACCGGCACATCCACCTCGCGCCGGTGAGGTTTGTCCAGCAGGGTGCAGACCCGGATAGACGCGGGATCGCGAGCCTGGAGCCGTCGGGTGATGTGGCGCAGGGTGTGTCCAGTGTCCACGATATCCTCCACAATCAGCAAGTTGCGCCCTGCAACAGCACGCTCTAGGTCCTTTAGCACACGCACCTCTCCGGGGCTGGTGCCGTTGGCGTAGCTGGATACGGCGATGAAATCGTATTCTAACGGCACCTGGATGGCCCGTATGAGGTCGGCCATAAACGGAAGGGCACCCTTGAGCAGTCCCACTACAAGAAGTGGCGGCCGTTTGGTGCCCCGTCGGACCTCGCTTTGGTAATCGCGGGAAATCTCTTCCCCCAGCTCCCTGACCCGCTGCTGGATCTCCTCGGCAGAGAACAACACCTGTTCAACGATGTCGCTATCGTTCATCCCCTCGCTCCTCGGGAAATGAGGAACTCCGCCTCGGCTACCCCGGGCGGAGCGTCCCATATGGCCTAGTGCCGTGTGTGTAGAAGATATACCTTCGGGCGGCGAGGTGCCACCCTTTCCTGAAGGGGGCGAGCTTATGCCGCCGTGGACAAAACCTCCGTCATGTCCAGCAGCAACGAGCCGGACACCTGTCGCCTGTACTCCCCGGGGGCTCGCAGATCGTCGATGGGTCGGGTTGCTTGGGAAAGCTCTTGAGCGAGGTCTTCCAGCGCTCTGGGCTGCAGGGGGCGTCCTGGCAAGGCCTGTTCCAAGGACTGCGGGCGGAGGACTGTGGGGGCCACCGATCCCAACGCTAGCCGTGCTTGGCGGATCTCCCCTTCGTTCACCCATACCAGGGCGCCCAACGAAGCGATGGCTATCACCAAGGCCCGCCGTCGGCCGACTTTGCGGAAATAACTGAGTGGAGAACCCTTAGGGAAGGTAACGACGATAGAGCGGATCACCTCCGCGGGCTGAAGATCGGTTAATCCGGGACCGCGGACGAACGAGCTCACTGGTACCACCCGCTCGCCCTCCGCACCAGATATGCGCAGTTTGGCATCCAGAAGGTACAATGGAATCAGGCCGTCGGCTGCGGGAGAGGCATTGGCCACGTTGCCTCCCAGAGTCCCCGCGGCGCGGATCGCCGGCCCCCCGATACTGGACAGCGCTTGCCGGAGTATGGGGAGATGCTTAGCCAATGGGGAAGCAAGAATCTCCGCGTGGGTTACCGCAGCGCCGATCTCCGCATGGTCGCCGGCCGTTTCCCAGCTTGTGAGCTCGGGGATGCGCCCCAGGTAGACAAGCCTCTGCGGTTTCTCCTGAGCCCGGCCGAGCCGGACAACAAGGTCCGTCCCCCCGGCCAGCGCCTGCCCGCCGTCGGAGAGTAGCTCCACGGCCTTCTTCAACGAAGCAGGGCGTTCTACGCTCAGCCCTTCCAGGCTTCGCACGCCAGATCCTCCACTCTATCGACGTCCGACGATACCCCGGGATCCTCCTGTGGAATAAAACGGCACTCGGCCAGCAAGCTCCGCGCGCCTTCATCCCCCCGCAGTCCGGATAGCTCGGGGCGAAGCGAAGGGGGCAGGTAAACGGGGAACCCCCGTTGGCCCTTGTACGATGGGGCGACCGGCACGTCGCAGGCCTGAGAAATGACCGCCAAACAGGCCTCTTCCGGGACGCGGGGCATGTCCCCGAGGAATACTAGCAGGCCCCCCAGAGGAGCTGTAGCCTCGGCGACCCGAAGCGAACTCGCTATGCCCTCTCGCCATCCGCGGTTCACCGCCAGGCGCCAGCCGGCGAGTGAGATCCGCGACCGTACTTGACGGCTTGCGGCCCCAAGGACTATCACCCGGTGGTCCAGCGGAAGGCGCTGAACCAGCTCTACCGTCCACTGAAGCAATGGTCGGCCGTGAAACGGGACGAGCATCTTCATACCGCCCATCCGCCGACCCTCTCCGGCGGCCAGTACCACAGCGGTTATGGGCACAGCTCCCCTTTGGCTACGCTGAGGACGGCATCGATCACCTGGTTGTAGCCGGTACAGCGGCACAGGTTTCCTGCGAGATACTCTCGCACCTCCTCCCTGGTGGGCTGAGGGTTCTCCTTCAGGAGGGCATAGCTGGCCATCAACAGCCCCGGGGTGCAAAATCCGCATTGCACGGCGCCCTGCTCGACAAAGGCCTTTTGCAGAGGGTGAAGCTCGCCCGCCTGCGCCAACCCTTCGACGGTATGCACATCTGCACCGGGAAGCTGAGCGGCCAACATGAGGCAGGCCAGCCTGGGGCGGCCGTCCACCAGCACCGTGCACGCTCCGCACTCCCCCTCGCCGCATCCCTCTTTGGTCCCCGGGAGCCCTAGTTCCCCGCGCAATAGGTCAAGCAGCCGCCTTCCAGGCGGGCTGTCCACCAGGATGGGACGCCCGTTCAGTCGGAACTCGAGCCTCATAGCTGTAAATGCTCCTCCAGCGCCGGAAGGTCCGGTGAAATCACCGTGGGTGTGGGATGCCCTCGCAGGGTGCTTTCGGGGTCCTTCAGTCCTGACCCGGTGATTAGCACCGCCACGCGGGCTTGGGAAGGCACATCGCCTGCGTCCAACAGCCTGAGCAGTCCGGCATACGCCGCCGCGGCGGCAGGCTCGGCGAACACACCCACCCGGCGTGCGAGCTCCTGCCCGGCCTCCAGGATCTCGGGGTCGGGGACGGTGACGAACCCGCCCCCTGTCTCGGCGACGTAACGCACAGCCTTGACCACGTCTCGCGGGCGAGCTACGTCAATGGAGTCGGCGACCGTTTGCGCCGCCGCTTCGGCAGGCAGGGCGGGGTCCCCTCGCACGTGTCGGGCGAAGGCCTGGGCCACCGCCGGTGCGCCCTCGGCCTGGACCCCAAACACGGCAGGCACTTGCTCCGCCAGCTCGACCTTCACCAGCTCCCGAAACGCTTTGCACAACCCGGAGATAACCGATCCGTCTCCGACGGGAACAATGACGTACTCGGGCAGTTCACCTCCCAACTGCTCCCACAGTTCCAGTGCCGCGGTCTTCGTGCCCTCGACATTCATCGGGTTCACCGCAGGTGATCGGTTGAACCAGTCGAACTTGGTGCTGGCCTCGGCACACAGGTCAAAGGCCTGGTCGTAGGTACCGTCGATGGCGAACACCACGGCCCCAAAGGCCTGCAGTTGGGCGATCTTTGGCCTTGAGGCAGACTCGGGGAGGAAGATGAAGCAGGGCATCCCGGCAGACGCACAAAACCCAGCCAAAGAAGTAGCAGCGTTACCGGTGGAGGCGCACGAACACGCCGCCCGCCCCAGCTTCCTCGCTGCGGCTGTTGTGACTGCAGTGGCTCGGTCCTTGCACGAGGCGGTGGGGTTCAGACTGTCGTCTTTGATCCACAGTCCCCTAAGGCCCAGCTCGACGGCCAGGGTACGACATGCATAGAGGGGCGTGCCTCCTGCCCGTAGGTTGACCGCGTGTTCCCGACCCAGAGGCAGAAGCTCTTCGTAACGCCAGAGCGAGTGCTGGTGCACTTCGGCGAAGGACTTGGGAGTGAGCCTGCGCCCGAGAGCACGGTAGTCGTACAGCACCTCGAGCGTCCCCTTCAGAGGGCCGCAGCTGGGGCAGGTGTACTCCACCGTCCACGGAGCAAACGTCTCTCCGCAACTCACGCAGCGAAATTCTATCGGCTCACCCATGCTTTGTCCCCGCGAGCGCCGGCCTGTAACTGGTTGCCCTCATCCGCGTCTCCACCCCCCTTTGTGCTCGGCGAGCGTGCCTCCGTGGACCTTCCACGGACCGTGCTCTGTGGGCCTATGGTACGACCGCGCTATGCCCCTGGTCCACTGGTTCTTAGGACACACCTTCAACGCCCGTCCGGATCCGCAAGCAGGTGTGAAGCGGAAGACCGCAGTCCACTGTATATCACGGCCAGGTACAAGGCCGGGCGGAGGGAACGGCGTCCGGCAAACGGCTCCTTGAGTTCCCCTGACTGCAGGGAGAAGTCCGGGCTCAAGACAACTCGGATAACGCGGTCCTCGAACCACCACCTGTCCCCGTGCCTCTCCAGGCTACGCTCCTCGCCGCCTGCGCGCTGCCGAATGGTGGGGCCGCATATGTAAATGGCGTCCCCCTCCTGCTGCTCGAAGCCCTCCCGTTCGAGGAATAGCCGAGGCTTGTCCTCGTACGGGCGGCCTTGGTGAACGCAGAAGGTCCCGCAGTTTCCGCACTCGTTACACATGTCGTGCACGTGCAGGATCTGCCTGCGCTGCCTCACGTGGAAGCGCTCAGTGCCGATTACAGAGAGCTCTCCTGCCTCGCAGGAAAGAACCGGCGCCTCAGCCTGCAGTGGT
>JAWOCQ010000024.1:0-13488 GCA_046483725.1 Candidatus Bipolaricaulota bacterium | reverse complement strand
TCCACGGACGGACGAACCGCGGTGATCACGATACGCGACCACGTGGGGGGCCGAGTAAAGTAGGCGGCTGGCCGGGGATGAAGTCCAGCTGCTTGTCCTCCCGAAGGGTCGGGACGCTGCCCATCAGCTTCTCAGAATACGGGTGCAGCGGCCGGCTGAAGAATGTCTCCGCATCCGACAGTTCCACTATCTGCCCCGCGTACATCACCGCCGCCCGGTCCGCAAGCTCGCTCGAGGTCGCGATATCGTGCGTGATGAGGATGAACGTCATCCCCAAGTCCCGCTTTATCCCCTTGAGCACATTCATGATGTTCGTCTGAGTAAGGACATCCAGCGCGCTTGTGGGCTCATCGAGGAACACGAGGTCAGGGTTCGTCACCAGGGACATGGCCAACACCACCCGCTGGCGCATCCCACCGGATAGCTCGAATGGGTACCGAGATAGGAAGTCCGCGGCTACACCAACCAGGGAAAACGCCTCCGCCGCTCGCTGCAACGCCTCTTGCTTGTTCCTCGCCCGTCGGTGCACGAACAATGGCTCGGCCACCTGGTCCCCCACCTTGACGACGGGGTTCAGCGAGTTCATGGCCGCTTGGGAAACCAGGGCCATCTTCACCCACCGCACCTGGCGGCGGAACCTCTCCTCCCCCAAGCGCATGATGTCATCCCCGTTCAACAAAACCTTGCCCGAGTACAGTTGAACATTCCGCGGGAGGAGTCGCAGCACCGCTCGTGCCAACGTGCTCTTTCCGCAACCTGATTCTCCTACCACCACCATGGCCGGTCCGGGGTCTAGGGCAAAGCTTACCCCGTCAACGGCCTGAACCACGCCTTTGCTAGTCCGAAAGTAGAGCTTCAGGTCCTCTACGCTAAGCAGCCCGTTCTCGCCGGCCATCCTCACACACTCCTCAGCCTTGGGTTGAATATGCGGTCCAGTGTGTATCCTACCAGAGCAAACCCGAAGCCCGTGACCATGAGAAGTACTGCGGGCTGGACCATCCAGTAGTAGAACTCCTTGTACAAAGCATCCCCTACTCGAGCATCGTAGATCACTTTACCCCAGGTAGGCAAAATGGGGTCCCCCAGTCCGATGACCGCCAGCGTCGCTTCGAGGAACACAAACGTGGGGATCACAAGCACGAACTGAGGAAGCAGAACCGGCACAATCCGGGGCAGGAGATAGCGGAAGATGATGCGGAAGTTCCCTGCCCCGTAAGCCTGAGCCGCCTCGATGTACGGCGACTCTTTAGCTTGGATGAACATCGCCCGGTAGAGCTTCATCCCCGCGCTAAAGACGTTCAAGGCAATGATAAGTCCCAACATCACCCACAGGCTCCGGGAGTAGAACTGGCCGATCATCACCAGTATAGGCAATATAGGCAGGATCATGTTCACCTCGGTGATACGCTGGAACAGAGCGTCCACCTTACCACCAAACCAGGTGCTGATGCCGGCCAGCACAAAGGTGCTTATGTTTGCTCCCACCGCACCCAGGAGACCGAACACCAGAGCCAACGGCGTACCCCACAGAAGCGCCACCATAATGTCCCGGCGACGGTGATCCGTGCCCGCCAGACCGAACACTTCACCATACAGAACTAGATCTGCTTTGAACTCCGCTCCCTCAGGAAGCTCAGTGACTATTACCGCCTCGTACTGCCCTTTCACCGGCTTGCGCCCCTCGGGACCGGGCAGAAGCTCTCTGTCGCCAAGCAATCCCACCTCCGGGCGCACCATCCCTAACTCCATACGTAGAGAGCCGTCCTGCGAAATGCGGTAGGTGTCACTGGCTCGAATGGACCGTCTCTCAACCACTGATACCTCAGTGCCATCGGGGCTTCGCCACTCCACCGAGTACCTCGTTCGCGGATCATCCATCCCACCTATGGCGGTGAACAAGCTAATCTCCGAAGGAGGCGTGTCATAACGATATTCAAACGGCAGCACTAACTTCATGCGTACCATTCCGTCGTCCAAAGGCTCCACCGTCTCTATTCCGTCCTCCGCTCCACGAACAACGATGGTCCGCGAGAGTCGATCGCGAGTGAACAAGTCATACCAACGGGGGGCGGCCAGCTGTGGGTTGTCCCTGGTAACGGCCGGTCCCCCGCGCCACAGGCGAATGGCCTCGCTGTATGGTATCGCAATCACAGTATAGACAGACACACCAATCAGCAGCCCGATGATAGACACCCCCACAATGGCTGAGGGGTACCGTTTGATCTGCTTGAGCATCGCCAGCAGGTTCCTCATTTGCTACCTCCGCCAACTCGCACCCGCGGATCGACCACAGCGTAGATGAAATCCAACAGCCATACCATCAACGCCAGAAGATACGCGTATATGACGATGATACCCACAATGATCGGTGTATCATTCAGGTTAACTGCCGCCAAATACATCCGGCCGATGCCCGGCCAGTTGAACACAAGCTCCAGGACCAACGCTCCCATCCACATGGTGATGACCATGAGGACAAAGTTCGTGATGATGGTGGGCAGTGTTGGGCGAAGTATATAGCGATTCTGAATTCTTCTGCCTGACAATCCCTTTGCCCTGGCCAGCTCCACATAGTCCTCGCTAGAATAAATAAGGAAGAAAGTACGCCAGCTATAGACGCTCCCGAACAGGGCTCCGATCACCATGGCTGTCGTAGGTAAGATCAGGTGACGTAGCAGGCTAAGTGCGTACGCGAGCGGCTCCTTTGGGGGCGGGGCGCGCACCAACCCTCCCCACGGTAACACCCGCAATACAGCGGCGAAGATCAATATGAGAAACAGGCCATAGAACCATCCCGGGGCCGCCGACGTGGGGGCAAGCGTGATCACCGCCCTGTCCAAGAAACTGCCGTACCTTCGTGACAGGGACAAGGCAATCCCGAGACCTCCAAAGAAAAGAACCATGTTGGCCGTACCGAACAGCAAGAGAGTGGGAGGCAGCCTCTCAGTGATCACGTTTCTGACCATGCGGGAGCCAGCATCGCTGGTCATCGTCTCGCTCCGCCCCAGATCCAGCGAAAGCGCTATCCACAGAAACTCCAAGCTCCGCCAGGGGAAGAATGGCCGGTCAAGTCCCAGCCGTCGGAACTCCACCTCAGCACGTTGCTCCACCATCTGCTGCAAAGTGGATCCCGGTAGACTACGGTTCTCCGGATCCATATAAACCTGCTGTTGAATCTCGTACGTGATCTGCTCCCGCCGGAGCTCGTCTAAATGGCCGCCCATATTGGCCACAATAACCGTCAGGTATACGCCGATAACCACCGTGATAAACAAAAGAATCGCGCGCACCAACATGTACCGGGCGACCTTTGCTAAGCTCCCACCCATGTGCGATCCGCCTCCTGTCTGTGTCGCTTCTCTCCTTCGGTTAGGTGCCTATAGCGTAGGGGTTCATGGCGGCTAACTTTAGCAAAAGGCCGCCGGCGCCTCAAGGCACCGGCGGCCCCTTCTTCTTAAACCTTACTGCGCTAACGCGCCCCGACTAGTCCTCGACCACGAAGTGCATCCACCTCTCGGCGTCCTGAGGATAGTCCTCGAACCGGCCCAGCTCAACAACCTTCTCGATGGTGTGGGCTTCCTCCAAGTAGAACGGCCCACTGGCCACCCAGAAGTGCCCTTTGTCCCGATACCATGAGTCGAGGTTGACCCAGCGCTCAAGCGCCTCGGCCTCGGTGACGTACTCCCCGAGCGTGGGCTCGTAGGGGATGTAGTTCGTCTCGAGGGCTTCGACCAGATTCTCATGCAGGACCTCAAGCGACGGGCCAGCGATGTAACTCATCCACTCGACACCCAGGGTGTCAGACTTGGAGGTGGAGAACGCGAGTTCCCTCTGCTCCTCAGCCAGGATACCCAGGGTCAACGTGTGCCAGAAACCCGGTCCCTGGGCGAAGTACGGGAACCAGGACCCCACATACCACTCGGCGTCCAGATACCACGAGTCGGTGTAGTGTTCGATGACGAGCGGATCCTCGGATATGATCCTCACACCCTTGAAGGACTTCATGAAGCTCTCGAAGTCCGACACCGCAGCCTCGTCGTAGATCGGGCTTTCTTCCTTGGCCCGGTCGAACGTGAGGATCATCCCCATGATGAAGTCGGCGAGGGAAATCGTGCTCCCATCGTGCAGCGGCACATCGTACAGGTCGTCCGGGTAGTACACGACCGTCTTCCGCACTGCCGTCTGCTCGTAGTCCTCATCGGACTCGGCGCGCTCCGCCGCGGTGATGAACCGCTGCTCCTCGGCGTCCCAGTCGGCCCAAGCATCATCCGGAACCGGGTTCGTATCCTCTACGAAATTCAGCTCACACCAATCCAGGGTTGTACCGACGGGCAGCTCATCTGGCACATACACCTCGGCGCGGTCGAACATCCACGGCCAGTGCAAACCGTCGGTCGGATCCCACGCGTAGCCCAGGTTGGCTGTGCCGCGGATGGGCATCATGTCGTACACGGTGTTCGAACCGGCGATGGGGTTCCACGGCTCGACAAGTATCTGCGGCATTCCGATGGTCATTGACCCACCGACCTGCGGCTCGCCCTCGTCATGGAAGTGGATCGTGGAAGCCCACATCCACGCTCCGTAGATACCACCGGCCAGGTCGCCTGCCACCCCTACATCGTGCCTGTACGGGGAGAACCCTGTCCGGTCGACCAACCACACGCGGTGGGAGTCCTCCATCGAAAGCCGCAACGCCGTCTCCATAAGCTCCGCCCGCTCCTCCAGGGTGTTGAAGTCCCGGCGGTACAGCCGCTCGGCCGCCTCATAGAACTCAGGGTCGTTCTCCAACGTCTGCCACAGGGGCACAGGCAGCCCCAAATCGGTGTAGAAGAAACCGAAGTTGCCCGCCTGATCACGCGAGACGACAGTAGTCACCCAGCCGCCGGTGTACACGCTCATCTTTCCCTCACGCGGGTGTGCCGAGTACCAATACGGGGAGGCCTCCGCCATGGTCCGGTACAGCCGCTCCACGGCGAAGCCCTGGTCCTCAAGGAGATCGGCAACGTAGTCACCGATATTCTTCCGCTCGTCCTCCGTCCGGATGAGCACACGGACCTCCACCGGATCGCCCTCATAGTGCCATACCCCATCGATCTCTACGGCGCCGAGCTCCTCCATCTCTTCGGCGATGACCCTTGTAGCCTTCTCCGGGTTATGCGCGTATTCGTCCTCGATCTGGGAGATGACGTCCTCGTGGCGCTCATAGTCGGGGAAAGCCCCAGTTATAGGTAAATACCGGGGGATCGCCAGACCACCCATGATGTCGCCAGCGATGTAATCTCGATTGACAAGCCAGTTCATCGCTTCGCGGATCCGGGGGGAGTAGAAGGGGTTCAGCCTTCCGTCCTCGAAGGTCGGGCCCCACGTGTTCAAAGTAAGCTCGTTGTACGATCCAAACGAAGTGAACGTCCGGAGCTCGGGGTGCTCAAGCGCCCGATCGTACAGGTCCGGGTCACTAATGGAAAATGCGAATACGTCGAGATCCCCAACCTCCAACTGCCTGACAGCCGCGCCCGAGCTGGGCTCCTCGACAATGATGACCTCGTCCACCCAAGCACCCGTGTGGTCAGCAGCGGCCACAAAGCCCACCACCAACAACAACGACGCCAGGAGGACACCAAACCTGGTGTGCCTCAACCAACCATTGCTGGTCATGCCTCAAACCACCTCCAAGGTATTTTTTGAAGCAACTCCAGTTTAGCAGGGCAGGCAACGATTGTCAAGATGGAGCCTGCGCTGAACCACCCCACAGCACCTCACAACCGCTGCCAGGGAGCGGTTCCACTCAGGGGGATACAGGCCCCTTGCCCCGGCCGACACTATCCCTCTCATCGTGGGCGGAGCACGGTTGAGGAGCTACGGCAGTGGACTACAATGAGCTGCAATGCTGCAGAGCAAGATCAGGGTGAAGTACGTAGCCAAAGAGCCACCCGCGCCGCCCGGAGGTGACGATGACGCCCAAGGTGGGTGACATAATCGGAGGTGTGGTGGTTGAGGTCGGCGAGAGCGGGGCGACGATCTCCCTTCCCGACGGGAGCTGTGGGTTCCTACACAACTCCGAGATGGAGCAGGGGAGCGTCCCCGCGGACAGTGTGGGCCGAGAGGTGTTGGTCAAGGTCGTAGGGCGGGACACAAATGGCCGCCTGGTACTGTCCCTCAGGCGCCTCAATTCCGAGGACAGGCAGATGGCCCAGTTCCACGATGAGGTGGTCCAGATGCGCTCCGCCCTGGCCGAGCGTTCCCTGGGCATGCCCCAAAGTCAGCACACTGAGGATAGAATCGAGTGGCGCTTGCGAAGCTGGCTGGACCAGGCACGGGACACGTTGGACCGCCTGGAGAAACGCAGGGCCAAACGACTCACGGAGCGCATTCAACGGTGAGTGAGGGAGGAGCATGCCCAAAGGAATCACGGTAATCGACAAGGAAAGGTGCAAGGGGTGCGGATTATGCATCGCCGCATGTCCGTTCGGCGTCCTCGCTTTCTCCGAGGAGCACAACAGCTCCGGCTACAACGTGGCCATGGCGCTGCACCCAGAGAAGTGTACCGGGTGCATGGTCTGCGCGCAGATATGCCCCGACGTGGCCATTGAGGTGTACCGGCGGGACAAGGCCGAGAGCAAGGGAGCGGCATGAGCCGCCGTCTCATGCGCGGCAACGAGGCCATAGCCGAGGCGGGGATCCGGGCGGGGTGTCGCTGCTACTTCTGCTATCCCATCACCCCCCAAGGGGAACTCGTGGAGTACATGGCCCGCGAGCTTCCCGGCCGCGGCGGGGAATTCCTACAAGCCGAATCCGAGGTCTCAGCGATCAACATGGTGTACGGTGCGGCCGCCGCCGGCGTGCGTACGATGACCTCCTCATCATCGCCCGGGATCAGCCTGAAAATGGAAGGCATCTCCTATATGGCAGGGGCACTCCTGCCCGGGGTGATCGTGAACATCATGCGGGGTGGCCCGGGGCTGGGGAACATCGCCCCGGCCCAAGCCGACTACTTCCAGGCCACCAAGGGCGGCGGCCACGGGGACTACCGTCTTATCGTCCTGGCGCCTTCCACAGTCCCTGAGGCCGCCGAGTTGGTGATGCGGGCCTTCGACCTCTCCGACCGCTACCGCGTCCCGGCGATGATCCTAGCCGATGGAATGCTGGGCCAGATGATGGAGCCCGTGGAGCTTCCCCAGCCCGTCGACCCTGCGGACATGCCCAAGCGGCCGTGGGCACTAACCGGGGCAAAGGGGCGCGATCCAAACGTGGTCCTCAGCTTCGACCTCGACCCTCAGGGGCTTAAGGAGATGAACCAGGGGCTGCAGGACATCTACCGTCGAATCCAACAGAGCGAGCAGCGCTGGGAATCCGTAGACACAGAAGGCGCGGAGATCCTGCTGGTGGCATACGGGACGATGGGCCGGATCGCCAAGACGGTGGTACGCTTGGCCCGCGAGGAGGGGATCCGGGCTGGGCTGATACGCCCCATTTCGCTGTGGCCGTTCCCCTACGAGCCGATCCGGGAGGCGGCCGAGGCCGTACCCACCGTGCTCACGCTGGAGCTCTCCGCCGGGCAAATGTGGGAGGACGTCCGGCTGGCCGTGGAGCAGCGGGCGGACACCCCCTTCTACGGGGAGCTGGGCGGGGTTGTCCCCACCCCGAGGCAGATCCTAAGCGAGGTGAAGCGTTATGTCTCCAGTTGATACCGCAATTCCCGAGGGCTACACAAAGGTCTTCGGCCGGCCGGCGTCCCTTTCGGACGCGCCCACCACCTACTGCCCGGGCTGTCACCACGGAGTGGCCACACGTCTAGTAGCGGAGGTGATCGACGAGCTGGGCCTCCAGGACAGAACGGTAGGTATCGCCCCCGTCGGCTGCGCAGTGTTCCTGTACCGGTTTTACAACTGCGATTTTATCCAGGCGGCCCACGGGCGGGCCTGCGCTGTCGCCACGGGGCTCAAGCGCGCCAACCCCGAGCTAATTGTCTTTTCCTACCAAGGGGACGGGGACCTCGCCGCGATCGGAACAGCGGAGACCGTGCATGCCGCCAACCGCGGCGAGAACATCACCGTGGTATTCATCAACAACCAGATCTACGGGATGACCGGCGGGGAGATGGCCCCCACTACCCTGACAGGCCAACGTACGACGACCACGCCCCGCGGACGGGACGTGGCAAGCACGGGTTATCCGCTCATGATCTCGGAGATGCTGGCCCAGCTGGAGGGACCCACCTACATCACCCGGCAGGCGCTCCACGATGCTCCGCACATCGCCCAATCCCGCAAGGCCTTGCTGACAGCCTTTCGCAACCAGCTGGAGGGGAGGGGGTTCTCCCTGGTGGAGCTGGTAGCCTCCTGTCCCACTAATTTTAAGATGAGTCCCCAGAAGGCCAATGAATGGCTGGTGGAGCAAGCTCTCCAAGCCTTCCCCCTCGGAGACCTGAAAGTGAAGGAGTGACCGTGGAACAGGGCGTGGTATTCGCAGGTTTCGGCGGCCAGGGAATCCTGCTGGCGGGCAAGGTGCTGGCCCGGGCGGGGATGGAGCAGGGCCTCGAGGTGAGCTGGCTACCATCCTACGGCCCGGAGATGCGTGGCGGGACCGCCAACTGCACCGTGGTCCTCTCCGATAAGCTTATCGGCGCCCCCATCGTGGACGCGCCGTGGGCGCTGGTGGCCATGAACACCCCCTCCCTGGACCGCTTCGAGCCACAGCTCGCAGAAGGCGGCCTGGCGGTGATCAACAGCTCCCTAGTGGAACGCGCCGTCGAGCGCACGGACCTCACCTCGGTCCACGTCCCCGTGACGGCCCTCGCCCACAGCCTAGAAATGCCGCGGGCAGGGAACATGGTAGCGCTGGGGGCCCTCCTCAGGGTGCTCGACTCGATACCGTTGGAGGCCGGGATCCAGGCGATGGCACACGAAATGGAGGAACGGGGTCGGGAAAGCTTGGCGGACGCCAACCGCAAGGCGCTGGAGCTGGGCTACGAGGAAGCGGGGAAGGTAGTTCATAGTACATAGTTCTAGGTTCGTGGTTCTAGGTTCGTGGTGCGCGATAAGGGGTACCGACAACAACGAACCGGTAACCGCACAAGCATCTGCCGCAGCGCCGGCGACTGCGAGCCGTTGAGGGCGAAGTTCCAACATAGAACCTCGAACATAGAACCCCGAACTGTCGTCACGCCTTTTGGACTTTGCCTGCCCGGAGGCAGCGCGTGCACACCCGAACACGCCTGCTGCGACCGTCCTGAACAACCCGCACGCGCTGCAGGTTAGGCAGGCGAACTTTCTTCGTATGCCGGTTGGAGTGGCTCACTGCGTTTCCATAGTCCGGTCCCCGACCGCATATACTGCATACTCTCGCCATCAAAGCTCCTTTCCTTGCCTCACTGGAGGGTGAACGTAACGGGGCTCGAGCTCCCCCGCGGGGACCACAGCCCCTCCTTTCCACATCTCAACACCCCTCCGGGCCACCTCCAACGGCGGCACATAAGTATAACCCAGGCCCGCGATCACGTTCGGTGCAAGCGGGGCCAGCTCCTCGCGGAAGCGCCGGGCGCCGCTTCCCACCACCAACACTTGGGCCCGCCCGGAAAGCCGGGCCAGCGCTCGCTCAAGGGTCGAGGCTGACTCCTGTCCTACCTTTTCCCCGCTCACCCATGCGGTGTACATATGATGGCCGCGATCGTGTATCCATACCACCACACGGCCGGGCCATTCCTTCGCCGCCAGCAGCCCCAGGCCCTCGCTCTGCCTCACACCCACAGTAGGCAGCTTCAGCGCCTGGGCGATCCCAGCAGCAAAGGCCATGCCGATGCGAATCCCGGTAAACGATCCCGGCCCCACATCCACCGCCACCAATCCTAGGTCGCGGCGATCTATGCCTACCGCCTGCGCCAGCGAGTCGGTGGCCGTGCCCAGGGCTTCCGCATGCACCCGACCGGCGTCGAACGTAAGCTCGTAACCCCGCCCGTCCTCCCCCAGCAGCGCAACGCCGCCGCGCTCACCGGCCGATTCTATTCCCAGAGCCCACACGACGGAAGGAATCCTACCTGAGCCCCGCACCGCATACAACACCCCCCCCGAGCGACGCCACCGTGGGGCCTCGTCACAGAAGCCCTGGCGGTCCCTGCCCCAGATGGGCCACGGCCTGCGAGGTGGCCACCCGGCCCTGCGGCGTACGCCGGATGAACCCCTGGGAGATCAGGTATGGCTCGTACACCTCCACGATGGTCTCCTTGTCCTCCCCCAAGGCCGCTGCCAATGTCTCCAACCCCACCGGTCCTCCCCCAAACCGCTCCAGGAGAACTCCAAGGATGTTCCTATCCGCACCGTCCAGCCCCTGTTCGTCGATCCCCAGGATGTCCAGCGTCCGGCGGGCCAGGTCCCGGTTAACGGAAGGGGCTCCCTCCACTTGGGCCACATCCCGCGCCCGCCTGAGGAGCCTCAGGGCAATCCGGGGCGTACCCCGCGCCCGGGAGGCCAGCTCCCAGGCACCTTCTTCCGCCGCTTCCACCCCTAGCCTTTGCGCTCCCCGGCGCACGATCGCCGCCAGCTCCTCCGGGGTGTAAAAGCCCATGCGGAAGGTCACCTCAAACCTGTCCCTCAGCGGGGAGGTTAGCAACCCCTCCCTGGTAGTGGCCCCCACCAAGGTAAACGGTGCCACATCCAACCGTATGGACCGGGCGTGCGGACCCTCCCCTAGAACGATGTCCAGCTTATAGTCCTCCATGGCCGGGTACAGCACTTCCTCCACCGGACGGCGCAGCCGGTGGATTTCGTCGATAAACAAGATGTCCCCCCGGGACAGCCGAGTCAGAATCGCCGCCAAGTCCCCCGGGCGTTCAATCGCCGGGCCCGACGAGATTTTGATGTCGGCCTCCATGGCCTGGGCCACGATGTGGGCCAAGGTGGTCTTGCCAAGTCCCGGGGGAGACAGAAGCAATACGTGATCCAGAGGCTCTCCACGCGCCCTTGCAGCCTGGATATAAATCTGCAGGCGTTGCTTCACCCCATCCTGCCCCACGAACTCCTCCAGCGTGCGCGGGCGGAGTGCGCGTAGGGGACGCTCCGTCTCTTGCGACTGCTGTCCCAGCGTACGGTCTGTCATCCTCAAATCATTGTAGCCCTGCAGAACGCTTCCGCACCACCTTGCCCTGCGTACCCGGAGCGGCCTACAATCCCCTGATTATGGTCTGGAGAGTGGTGTTCGCTTCTGTGCTGGCGTATTCCCTGGTTGCCAGCGGCGGGTTTGAGGGCGCCTCCTGCCTGGACTGGTCCCCGGATGGGACGCGCTTTCTGTTCAGCCACCTGGGTCAGTTGCACCTGGCCCAAGCCCCCGACGGCCGCGACCCGCAACCGCTTGAGGACACAGAAGGCGTCGACTGGGGGCGGTTCCACCCCTCGGGGGAGTGGATCGCCTATGCGAGCCCTGTAGAGGGGGGGTACGCCCTATGGCGACACCCGCTGGAAGAAGGTGGCGAGCGCGAGCAGCTGCACTTTTCCCCCGCTCCCATCGTCCAGCCAGCGATCGCCCCGGGTGGCGAGAGAATCGCTTTCCTCTCCAACCACGACGGACCATGGGACTTGTACCTTCTCGACCTGGAGGGAGAGGAGGTGCGTCGCCTTACCAGGACGCCGTGGCCGATACGTACTCCGGCTTTCACCCCGGACGGCCGCAGCCTTGTCTTCGTGGGGCTGCAGGGGGAAAATTGGGATTTGTTCATCCTCGATTTGGAGCGCGACCTCCTGGAGCAGATCACCACCGACGCCCACTTCTACTGGGGCCCCCGCTTTGCGCCGGACGGCGAGTGGATCGCATTGGAAGCACACCGGGAGGGGCGCTCCGACATCTATGTGATCCGCAGAGACGGCTCCGAGCTAACCCCCTTCACCAGCGACAGGTGGCGCAACGCGTTCCCCGTTTGGTCCTCCGACGGGGACAAGATCGCCTATGCCTCCAATCGCGTCGGGGGATGGGTGTTCATCACGAAGGGCACCTACTGAGTTGAGGGTCGTCGCGGTGGGGCGGTTCGACGGGGTGCACCTGGGGCATCGGGCCTTGCTAGAGAGCGCACGCAAGCTCGCCGAGCGCCGGGAGCTTCGCTTGACCGCCTACACATTCCCTGCCACACCGCCTGCCCTCCTTACCACCGAGGCCAAGGAAAGCCTTCTGGCGCGCCTGGCCGACGAGGTGCTCGTGGTAGGCTGGAATGCTGTGCACAACATGGACGCTGAAGCCTTCCTCCGGCGAGAGCTAGCAGGGCGGCTGGCGGCACGCGCGTTGGTGATGGGCACGAATCACCGGTTCGGCACCGGCCGCCAAGGCGACCCGGAACTGGCGCGAAGGCTCGCGCCGGAGCTGGGGATGGAGGTCCAAGTGGTGCCGGCTCTGGAGCTTGCGGGCGGACCAGTAAGCGCCCGGCGGATCCGGGAACTCCTGCGCTCAGGCCAGGTGGCCCAAGCGCGCGGTTTGCTCGGCCGCCCGCCGATCCTGTGGGGGACCCCCGTTTCCGGAGCAGGGGTGGGCCGAGAGCTCGGCTGGCCGACCATCAATCTGCAGCTGAGCCCGGAGATCCTCCTCCCCGCCTATGGAGTCTACGTAGCGTGGGCCCAGCACACAGCTGGGAGAGCTCCCGCCCTGTTTTACCTTGGGAGTCGCCCCACCTTCCCCGGACTCTCTTCCTCGGCCGAGCTGCATCTTCTGCAACAGCCTGCCCACCCACCAGGCGATCTGGTGGAGGTTCACTTGCTCTCCTACCTCCGCGGCGACCACCGCTTCCCCGACGTCGAATCCCTGAAAGAGCAGATACGGCGTGACGCAGATCTGGCGAACGATGAGTTGTCTCGATCTGCCGCGCCGGCATCGGTGCTGATATAGGGACAGTCACCAATTTCAATGTCGCCGTGCTTCCATATCGGGCGAACGAAAAGTGG
This sequence comes from Candidatus Bipolaricaulota bacterium, assembly GCA_046483725.1. GTDB lineage: Bacteria > Bipolaricaulota > Bipolaricaulia > Bipolaricaulales > Bipolaricaulaceae > T3SED10-47. The sequence continues at coordinate 571 of JAWOCQ010000024.1, read as the reverse complement.
AGCTCCGGTTTGGCTGAGCTCTGGTGCCGAGCTCTGACAACTGCGAAATTGGGGACTGTCCCTTTACTTTACCGGCGGAGGAACGCGCGGGCGCCGGCCAGGAAATCCTCCACCACCCCGGTGAACCGCCGCCAATCAACAAGCAAAGCCATCGCCATCCACAGGATCCCCGCGTAGGCAACCAGCTCCTCCCCCCGCAGATACGCAACGACGAACGGACCAAACACCCACGGGACGGCCAACGCCATGGTCAACGCCTTGAACTTGAGGAAGTAGCCGGCCCGGCTGTGGGACAGCAGCGCCACGGGTGCGGCCACCGCCAGATACACGGTGCCCAAGCCCCTGGGGACCACACCGCTGACCACGAGGTAGATGGCCGAGCAGAAGACCATGAACATATCAAACTCGAACTCGTGTTCGCCGATCCACGACGGCCCGACCTCCAGCCTCCGGGCCAGGCGGCCGTCCAACAGGTCCGTGGTCCACCCGAGAAGGAGCACCCACAGGACCACAGGCAGAGCCTCCTTCCCGATCGGGATCATCGCCAGAATCGCCAGGCCGACGAGCCCCC
>JAWOCQ010000072.1:0-13529 GCA_046483725.1 Candidatus Bipolaricaulota bacterium | reverse complement strand
AGGTGGTTGAGCTAGGGATTCCCCTTGAGGATCCGGTTTACTTCTTGCCGTTGATCCGGGTTACCCAGAACGGAGAGATGCGTATGGAGATGGAGCTGGTGCAGTACGTGCGTCCATGACCCAAGCGTCGGTCTGCCCGCGGGTCTGTCTGTTGGGGGCTGGGCTTATGGCGTTGGTCTGCGCGGCGGGTAGGCCAGGGCGGCGCCGAGCATACCTAACAGGAGCGCCACCACCATTCCCATTCCTGTGGCCATCGGCCCCCCTGTGGCCAGCGCCGGCGCCGCGTGGAGGACATCCGGCACGCCTTGGGACCACGCCCAAACGCTCCAGTAGCACGCAAGGTACAGGGACGCAGCCGCCAGCCCCGCAACCCCACCGGCAGCGAGGAAGGGAATCCGTAACACGGACTCGCGTAGACCCGATTGCCTGAGGAGAGAGAGTTCGCTTTGCCAGCGAGCGGCCATTGCTCCCATAGCCCAGCGTGCAACAAGCACAGAGCTTGCCAAGGCCAACACCAAGCCTATCAGCGCACCGAGGCGCGATGCAGCAGGCAATTGGGGCGGGGGAGCAACGGTTTGTCTCAGCTGTTCCACCCCGGCCACGCCGTCTGTGGCGTGCAGGCGATCCTCTACCTCTACCCGCGTCGCTTCGTCCTCCACCTGAAGGACCAGAGCGCGTCGCTGAATGTCCTTGGGATCGGTCTCTCCAGGAAAGCGGAACCCCTGTTGTGTCACCTCAGGCCAGCGCCACGTCTCCCACGCCAGGCGGTTCACGTCCGCTTCGGACAACGCCTGTTCCAGATAAGCAAGCACGAACAGGTGGGTCTGCGGGCCGCGAGATTCCTCCTGGCCGGGCAAGATCACCACAGCCGTGCCTGCCACCAGTACGGCGGCCATGGCCAACGACCATAGGCACCATCTGCCGGTGGCCCCCAGCATCGCCCGAAGGCCGTCCCAGATGATGAACCAAACTCCCGAGCTCACAGTACAGCCTCCTGACGCAAACGCACCAGCACTCCCTGGGGGGTCGACTCCACCAGTCGGCGAGCAGGTTCAGGCTCGCGGGCCGTAACTACCAGCGCCGTGCCTGCTCTCCGCACGCCGTCGAGAAGCTCTACCATTGCCACCTGCTCGCCCCGTTCCAGTTCGCGCAGCGGGTCGTCAGACAGAAGCAGCGGGGGCTCCGTAGACATAGCCAATGCCAGAGCGAGCTGCCTTTGACCCAGCGGGGGGAGCTCTGCGGCCATGGTCTCTTCTTCCCCGTCGAGTCCGGCCAGTTGAATCGCCCTGGTGATAAGATCGGGCATCTCTTCCCTGGGCGTAGCGAGGGCCCGTAGCTTGAACTCCAAGTTCTCGAGTACGGGCCTATCCCACAGGATGGGTGGGGTTTCGGGCATGTACCCTACTCGACGCCGGAGCTGTGAGATCTTTCCTGAGGGGAGCCTGGCCACGTTGCGTCCCAGCATGAGAATCTGGCCACCGGTGGGTGAGACTTCCCTGAGCAGGAGCTTGATGAGCAATGTCTTCCCGGATGACGCCGGGCCTACCAGCAACGCGACCCCGTCCCGCGTGACCCCAAAGGAAACGCGGTCCAGGATCAGCACTCCCTCGCCCGTGGCGAATTTTAGCTCCGAAACCTGCAGAATTACATCCATCGGACGGCCAGGATCCGAGCCCTCCCCCCCATATCGTAGCGCACTTCCGTTTCTACCAGACCGGGCACGCCCTTGGCAAGTGCGAGCGCCGCTTGGGCTTGTCCATGACCGATTTCCACCAAGGCTTGGCCACCCGGGAGCAGATGGGAAGGAAGTCCGGCCAGTATAGTACGCAGGGCTTCCAGCCCATCTTTGCCAGCACACAAGGCTTGTGGCGGCTCGTGCCTGTGCACCTCGGGTTCCAGCTTGCAGAGCTCTGCCGAGCCGATGTAGGGGGGATTGGCTGTTATCAAGTGGAAGCGCTCGGGTACCGAGGCAAACCAGTCCGACCGGCGGGTCTCCACTCGCTTGGACACTCCCAACCGGCGCGCGTTATCCCGGGCGCAGGAGAGCGCACAGAGCGCCACGTCCACAGCAAGCACCCGTACATCAGGTCGAGCTCGGGCAAGTGCGCAGGCCAGGGCGCCGCTGCCCGTGCCCAGGTCGAGGGCTCGGGGGTTGGGCGGAAGCCGCTGTAGCATGGAGGTGGCCAGCTCGGCCAACTCCTCGGTTTCCGGCCGGGGGATAAACACACCGGGCCGCACTAGGAGTTCGAAGCCCATGAACCCTACACTGCGGGTAAGGTAGGCCAAGGGAACGCGGCGGGATCGGGCGCGCACCAGACGGCCGTAGTGAGCGGCGAGGGCTGGAACCACTCGAGCCCCTCGCTCCAGGCGCCAGGGAGGGTCTCCCCCTACGGCCTCCCACAGCCGCCGGGCCTCGGCCCTCGCGGGGATAATCCCTGTGCTTTCCAAAAGAGTTTCGCTCCAGCGGAGAAGCTCCATGGCGTCGGCATGCCTGGTAGATGGTGTGGACAACCGCGTACAATGTTTCATATACGAATGATAACCGCAAAGGAGGCTGTATGGCGCTCGCAGGATTGAAGGCGTTGGCGGTCTTGAGTTTGGCCGCTGCCCTGGGGGGTTGCGCGCTTTTGGGTCAGCCCGAGATGGATATGGATTTCTGGCAGCCCTCACTGTCGCCCGACGGGACCCAGATGGTATATGTGGGGGAGGGTCCTGAGAGCTATGACCTCTTTGTTTTGGATGTCGAGGAGGGCAGCGAACGCGCCTTGACCAGTACAGGGCGTGAGGAGCTGTACCCGAGCTGGTGCCCCGAGGGAGAGATGGTCGCGTTCATGGCCATGCAGGAGGAGGACAACTGGGACATCTTCACCGTGGAGGTGGACACGGGTGACGTATTCCGGGTTACGGCCGACCCGGGCCTCGACGTCAACCCCTCGTGGGCAGCCAGCGGGGAGATCGTGTTCAACTCTGACCGCGACGGCCCTTGGGCTGCCTACGCCATTCAGCCTGACGGAACGGGGTTGCGTCGTTTGTCCATAGACCGCCCGCAGAGCGACTAGCCAATGGAGGTCAGTGGAGTGGTGCTGGCCGCCGGGCGAGCGGAACGCTTCGGCGGGGCAGCCAATAAAGTCTGGTCTGAAGTGGCCGGACGCCCTCTCTTGCATCACGCTCTCGGCGCTCTGTGGAGTAGTGGGTTGTTGGACGAGCTGGTGGTGGTGTTGCGCCCGGAGGAGAGTGCACATGTGGACAAACTCTCGGATGAACTGGAGCTTCCGCTCAGGTGTGCGGTGGGCGGGGCGCGACGGCAGGACTCGGCTCGGTCAGGGGTGGAAGCTGCGGCGGGCGTGTACGTCCTGGTGCACGATGGGGCTCGGCCGGTGGTGGAGCCCCGCATGGTGGAGGCGGTGCTGGAAGCGGCCCGGCGGCACGGAGCTGCCGTGCCCACGGTGCCGGTAGTGGATACCATGCGCTACCTGGACCAGGAAGGTTTCCTCCGGGCCGAGGGACCGGCTCGTGGCGGATTGGTGCACATACAGACGCCGCAAGGGTTCCGCCGCGAGGTTTTGCTTGAGGCATACAAGGCCGCTGCAGGGCACGCGAGCTCCTTGTCCGATGACGCTGCTGCGGTTCTTCTGAACGGCCATCCGGTGGCCACGGTGCCCGGGGATCCTCTCAACTTGAAGGTCACGCAGTGGACCGACCTCGAGAGTGTGCGCTGTCTTGTCGAGAGAACGCCCCACCGCTAGCAATCTCGATTTCCAGTTGACTCATGAAAGCTTCAATCAAACTCTGTCTTCAGCTCCGTGAGGAGCTTTAGCGCCTCCAGCGGCGTAAGGGTTTCCGGATCCACCTCCCGCAAGCGAGCGACCGCGGGGTGTTCTTGAGGACCAAACAAGGGAAGCTGCAACCCCGCCGGCGCGGCTGGCCCGCCCCCGTGTTCCAAGCGTGCAAGCAGGCGTTCCGCCTCCCGCAGGATCTCCTCCGGCAGTTGTGCCAGACGGGCCACGTGTACCCCATAGCTGCGTTCGGCGACACCCGGCAGTACTCGGTGCAGGAACACTACCCTCCCCTGCCACTCCCGCACGGCTGTGTGCAGGTTGACCACGCCGGGGAGTTCGTCGGCGAGGGCGGCCAGTTCCCGGTAGTGGGTGGCGAACAGGGTCATACAGTGCACTCTGTGAGCCAGAAAACGCGCTATGCTCCAGGCGAGGGACATCCCGTCGTGTGTGCTCGTGCCCCGGCCCAGCTCGTCCAGGATGACGAGTGAATGCTCCGTAGCTCCGGAGAGGATGGAGGCCGCTTCCTGCATCTCGGCCATGAACGTGGACAGCCCGTCGGCGACAGCATCTGACGCCCCTACTCGCGTGTACACCCGGTCGAACACGGGGAGGACGGCTTCTTGGGCCGGCACGAAGGAGCCCATCTGAGCCAGCAAGGTGATCAGGGCTACCTGCCTTAGATAGACGGACTTGCCCGCCATGTTGGGCCCGGTGACCACGGCCAAACGCTGGCCGGGATCCAATACCAGGTCGTTGGGGACGAACTCGGCCGCTGTTTCCACCACAGGGTGTCGTCCTTCTGCGATTCGCACAGATCCTTCCGAGTTGAACGAGGGCCGTTTGTATCCTCGCCTGCGGACCAGTGTGGCCAGGGAGCGAAGCACGTCCAGCTCGGCCAAGGCCGCGCCGACTTCGGCGAGGTTCTCCAGGTTCTCTTGCACGCATTCGTAGAGCTCCTGCAAGAGCTCGCGTTGTCGGTCGGCCGCCGAGGACTCGGCGGCCAGCAGCTCGTCGGCAAGCCCGTCCAAGGTTTGGGAGGTGAAACGTTCTCCCCCGGTGAGCTGTTGCCTCCGCCGCCAATCCTGGGGCACCTTCGATAGCTGCCCCTGACTGACCTCGAAGAAATACCCCAGCACCTTATTGTATCTCACGCGCAGGTTGCCGATATGGGTGCGCTTCCGTTCGGTCGCTTCCAGGTTGGCGATCTGCCGCCGCAATTCCGCTGCGCGGGCCAGCGTCTCGTCGAGTACGCGGTCGCAGCCTTGCCGGATTACTGGCTGGCTCTCCAGGTCCCGCGGCGGGTCGTCGACCAGCGCGCCAGCGATCTTGTTAACGAGCTCCCCCGGGGCCGCCTGCAGTTTCTCGGTCAGCTTGGTCAGACCGCCTGGCGGGCTCGGCATGGTCTGTAGCTCTTGCCGTAGGGTGTCTGCGGACTCCAGCGTGCTCCTTATCGCCGCGAGGTCTGGTGGCATCAGCCTACCCAGGCCGGCCCTTCCTGTCAGACGGGGCATATCGCAACAGCGTGCCAGCTCGTCTTTTAGGCTCCGGCGGTCGCCGCCTTCCACGAGGGCCTCCACCACGTCCATACGTTCCTGAATGGCGCGGATCTTTCGCAAAGGAGATAGGATCCAGCGGCGGAGGAGACGCCTGCCCATGGAGGTGGTCGTGTGGTCCAGCACCGACAGGAGTGTAGGACCTCCTTCCTCCCGTAAGGGGGCGGTCAGCTCAAGTGATCGTTGGGTGAAGGCATCCAGGAGCATGTGGTCCGACTCGTCACGCAGTGCGGGAGGCCGTAGGTGGGGGAGCTCTCCCACCGTCTCATCGAGGTAGGTGACCAGTGCCCCCGCCGCTCGCGCGGCTAACGGAGCATCGGGCAGGACGCCCGGAAAGCGTTCCTGGAGTTTCTGTCCATCGAAGACGTGCAGGGGTCGGTAGGTCAGCGCCCCTGTCAGTTCGGGGGAGGATGGACACCCCTCCGGGAACAACCATTCCTGTGCCTCTAGGCGGGCCGCTACATCCGCGAGTTGGGCCTGTGGTATCTCCTCGGCGGCGAATTGGCCTGAGGCTGCTTCCACCCACGCTACGCCCGCACGCCCCTCCTCAGGGAAGAGCGCCGCAAGGAGCGTGTCTTGCTCTGGATGGAGGCCCTCCTCCTCCAGGACCGTGCCCGGGGTGAGCACGCGCGTCACGCGGCGCCGCAGAAGGGTCTGACCTTTGCCGGACTGTTCTACTTGCGGGCACAAGGCGACTCTATGCCCGCGCCTGAGCAGGCGTTGTACATACAGTTCCGCCTTTCGAACCGGGATGCCAGCCATGGGGATGCCGTCGCGGGCGGTGAGGGTAATGTCCAGCTCGCGTGCGGCCAGCGCAGCGTCATCGTAGAACGTCTCGTAGAAATCCCCCAGCTGAAACAGCAGGATAGAGTCGGGGTACTGCTCTTTCATCTCCTGGTACTGCTGCATCATTGGAGTGGGCTCCATCTTGTGGGGAGTATAACGGACGTGCACGTCGTCTCTGCACCCTTCGGCGAGCATGTCTGCGGTTGGTGCATGGCCAGGCTGTGGTGGGCTTCTCGGGCCCGGGCGGCGCTGTTCCCATGATAAGGATCTTAGTGGAGAGCGGACCTCACCGTTGTATCATCGCGCAATATGTCGATCTTCGACCCTAGATTCCGGAAAGCCCCAGGGCGGTATTTGGCCCAGTGCGCCCTGGCTTTCCTGGTCATAGCAGGACTGATAGCTTTCTTCAGCGCGGTGGCCGAGGCGGTGATTGTGGCTGCCCTGGGCTCCAGCGCGTTCATCGTGTTTGCGATGCCCCACCGGATCTCCGCGATGCCCCGCCGCCTGGTCGGCGGTCACCTGGTGTGCCTCGCTGTGGGGCTGGCGTGCTCGATACCTCTCCGCGAGGGGTGGTTGGCGGGAGGCGGTCTCGGGTTCTGTGTAGTAGCCGGAGCGTCCGTCAGCTTGGCCATCTTGGCCATGGTGATAACCAACACCGAGCACCCTCCCGCCGCGGGAAACGCCCTCGCCTTTGCTGTGCTGGATGTAGGTGTGCTGCACATCGTGGTGACGGTAGGAGCTGTATTGCTCCTGGCAGTGGTGCGCCGAGCCTTGCGGGGCTGGCTGAGGGACCTGGTGTAAGCTGTTGTTGTTCAGAGTGCGGTATGCATGCGGGCGCGTCGTGTTTCATGCGCGCTGGGGCGGCGGCGGTCCGGAGGTCCCGCGCCTTCTGCGGATAATGAGTACTCCGCCTAATACAAGCGCCACACCGAGTGCTTGCAGTGCGGTCACCGTCTCGCCGAGGACGGCCCAGGCCAAAAAGGAGGCCAGTACTGGCTCCAGAGTGGAAGCGATGGCCGCACGCCCTGCTGCCAGGCGGGTCAGTGCCTTGAGGTAGAAGCCATAGGCCAAGATGGAGGGGAACACGGCCAGCCCTAGAATCAAGGACCAGCCATATGCAGGCAGAGATTGGAAGCCCTCCCCCTGGAACGCCCACGTTACCGCAAGCACCGCCCCGCCGAATAGAAGGCCGTAGATCAAAACCGTCCAGCTGTTCGTGCCACGGACCAAGCGCTTCCCCAGGACGTTGAACGCTGCGATGCCGGAGGCGTTGGCCAGTGCAAAGCCCACACCGGGAAGATTCGGACGCAGCGCGTCCAGGTTGTACCCTTCGGCTACCAAGAACACGCCAGCGAGTGTCACGCCAAGAGCTCCCAGAAGTTGTCGGCTTAGGGGCTCCGCGAACACCAGCCGGGCCAGCAGGACTACCATTGCCGGGTGGGCGGAGGCGATCACGATGGCCGTGGTTACAGTGGTGTACTGGAGGGCGTAGAAGAAACAAGCCATGTTCACCGCCACCCCGAGCAGCCCGTACACGGCGAGGCCGGGAAGGCGGCGTGCCGGCACCCGCAAACAGGCGGGACGGAATACGGCCAGTATAAGTCCGAGCAGACCTGCGGCCACGGCCACCCGGAGAACAACCACCGTTAGGGGATCGGCCCCCAAGCGGTAGAGCTCCTTACCCATCACCCCCAGGCCCGACCAGCACACCACCGCCGCTAGGATCAGAAGCACAGTGCGCACAGGATAGCCGACCGGCCCCAGGTGTTAAACGAGTAGAGCAGGTTGTTCGAGTTGCTTGGGTGCGATGGAGGGCCGGCAGGTAGAGCGAGCCGGGGCAGGGCAAGGCAAGGAATCACAGCGGTGGGCCAGGTTGACCTTCTAATAGGTCCCCGCTAACCTATGAGCGACCGAACGTTCGTTCGCTTCGGGAGGTGGACTATGCAGCCTTTGTCAGAGCAGATTGTGCAAGCAGCGGTGAAGCTCTTTGCTGGGAGAGGGTTTCACGGTACTAGCATGCGGGCCATAGCCCACGCCGCAGGCGTGTCGATCGGTGCCATCTACCATCACTTCCCGTCCAAGGATGACGTGTTCCTTGCCATCCTCCGGGAGGAGTACGAGCGACGGCGGGTGGCAATCGAGGAGTTGAAGGCCCAGGGGCTGCCTCCCCGGGACATGGTTCGTCGTGTGGCCAAGCTCCATTTTGAGCTGTTGCATCGGCGGCGAGACTCGGTTCGCCTCCTCTCTCAGACGCTCCCCAGGGAGCACCCGCGGCTTAGGGGTCAGTTGGAGGCTCTGGAGGAGGAGTTCGCTGGCCATGTGGCCCGCTTGCTTGAGGAGGGGATGGAGGCAGGCCAAGTGCGGAAGTGTGATGCATGGACCGCGGCCTATGCGCTTCTGGGGATGGCTAAGGCGGTCACCGCGCGGGCACTGGGAGGAGATAAAAAGGCCGAGGAGCTGCGTTGTCGAGGGCCCGAGGAATTGGCCGAGCTGGCCTGGCGAGCGTTGCGACCGTAAAGGGGGGTGGAGAGATGAAGCGCGCGGTGTTGCAGTGGCCCGCTGAGCGGTGGGACGCTGAACCTGTTATACAGCTTGGCTATCTTGTTGAGGGCGGCCAATGAGGGCGTGGCTCGGACGGGTTGTCACCCGCAGACCGTGGTGGGTGCTCGCCGCAGTGCTTGCGGTGACCTTGGGGCTGGGCGTGTTCGTGCCGCAGCTTGAGTTTCAGGCTGACTACTCGCTCATGCTTCCTGGGGACGACCCGGTCGTGGAGCAGTACGAACGTACTCTGGACCAGTTTGGCGCCCAATCTGTGTTCATGGTGGCTATGGCCGCCTCCGAGGGCGGCTCGGTGTTTGATCTGGCTTCGCTGGAGAAGCTCTACGCCATTACTGAAGAGCTGGAGGAGCTTGAGGCGCGAGGCTGGCTGGAAGAGGTGGTCTCCGCCGCCAGCGTGGAGGTGGTGGAAGGTAGGGAGGGAGAGGTAGTCGCGGACACGGTCCTTCCCGGGCCTCCTCAGTCGCCGGACGATGCGGAGCTATTTCGTGAACGTGTGCTTTCAGAGCGGGAGCTACGGGACACCCTAGTGCTAGCAGATGGCTCGGCCGCGCTCTTGGTGTTGCGTGTTCACCCGGATGTGGAAGACCGGGAGGACATCCTCGGTGAGATCCAGGCAACGCTGGAAGACGTAGCTGGTCGCTATGAGGCACCGGAGAGTTTCTACATCACTGGGGATGCTCCCATGTTGGTACATGCAAATCGGCACATGCGGCAAGACCTGAGCCTCCTGTTCCCCGTAGTGGTGCTCGTGGTGTCCTGTGTCTTGCTGGCAAGCTTCCGCCTGTGGCGGGGCCTGCTCCTTCCCCTGGCCGTGGTGCTGTTGGCCGTGGTGTGGACGTTGGGCTTGATGGGCGCCACCGGCTACAAGCTGACCATGATCTCCAGCTTCTTGCCTGTCTTGCTGGTGGCGGTGGGCTCGGCGTATGGAATCCATGTGATGAACGCGTTCCTCCAGCGAGCGAAGCTGGGAGGGTCCAGGGAGGAGGCGGTACAAGAGGTAGTGGGCGATATGTTGGGGCCGGTTTCCGGCACCGCGTTTACCACGGCCGCCGGATTTCTGACGCTGCTCAGTTCGTTCCTGATTCCCAGCAGGGAGTTCGGCGTCTTCTCCGCGTTCGGGGTCCTGGCGGCCTTCGTCCTCACCATGACGCTGATTCCGGCCTTTCTGGTGTTGCTCCCCGCTCCCCCCGCTGGTCATAGGCGCGGCGTGCCGCGTTGGGACAGGGCTGTGGCAAGGCTTTCCGGGACCCTGGCGCGACGGCCGCGCTGGACTCTGCTTGTTGCGGTCGGGGTGATGGGGGGCTTGCTGGTGGGAGTGCCCTTGCTCCAGGTGGAGTCGGACTTCTCCGAGTACTTCCACGAGGATTCGGCGTTCATCCAGGGACAGAAGTTCGTCGAAGAGCGATTTGGAGGTTCTCAGGAGCTGCGGGTGGTGGTGGAAGCCGATCGTCAAGATGCCTTCTACAAGCCGGAGATGCTGGCTTTCATGGCGGGGCTACAGGACTTCTTGGCTGATCGCCAAGAGGTGGGCGATACCTCCTCGTTGGCGGATGTGGTGAAAGAAGTGCACTACACCTTCCGGGGAGATGACCAGGACTACTACAAGTTGCCGGACAGCGCGCGGGCTGTGGCCCAGCTGTTGCTAATCTACGAGATGGGGGGCGGAGAGGGCCTCCGCCCTCACGTAACCCAGGACTACAGCACCGGGTTGGTGACGGCCAGGGTTCGTTCGGTGGGGATGGCCGGGTTCCTGGAGCTACAGGAGGCGGTGGAGGGGTTTTTGGCCGAGGAGCTTCCCTCCGGAACCAGCGCGTACGTTACCGGTGCGCCGAGCATCTACATGCAGATATCCCGCAGGATTATCCAGTCGCAGGTAGTCAGCCTGGGCACCAGCTTGGGCGCTGTGTTGATAATCGTGGCGCTGGTTATGGGCTCCTTCGTTGCCGGCCTCTGCGCCCTGATTCCGCTGGTGGTAGCGATCGCGGGCAACTTCGGCGTTATGGGTTATGCAGGGGCGCAGCTGGACATGGCCACAGTGATGATCGCCAGCTTGGCCGTGGGTATCGGGGTGGACTACGCCGTGCACTTTCTGATGCGCTATCGTAGGCTCCGGAGCGGGGGGCGGCCTCATAGCGAGGCGTTGGCCGAGACCTACAGCACTGCGGGAAGGGCGATACTGATAAACGCCTTGACCCTGACCATGGGTTTCTTGGTTATGCTCTTGTCCAGTTTCGGAGCGTTGGTGGCCTTTGGCTGGCTGATCACCTTGACCATGGTGACTACCTTGCTGGGGGCGTTGTTCGTGTTGCCTGCCGTGCTGGGGATGGTGCAGCCGTCATTTTTGCAGTCCCCGTTTCCATTCTTCCGAGCCGGCACGTCGGCGACGGAATCAAAGGAGGTGAACCATGACCAGGATGACTAGGTACCTTCTGGCGGTGGGGGCTGTTATTGTGCTATCCAGCACCGGGCTGGCAATGACGGCCGAGGAGATCCTCGAGCGTGTCGAGGAACAAGGTTTACTGGGACTCGGGGCAGGGGACTTCCAGGGTGAGTTCTCGCTGACCACGTACGAGCCAGACGAGGAGCCGCAGGAGTACCGGTTTCGGGTCTGGGGTCGGGAGGAAGAGGACGGGACGGTGAAGACGACCATCCTCTACGCGTATCCGGAGCTGATAGAGGGTACGGTGTTCCTGTTCCACGCCTTCCCGGAGGAGGATCCGCGTCTGTGGCTCATGCTGCCCGAGGTGGGGGACGTCATAGAGTTGGTTGGTGCGCGGGCTGAAGGGGAGTTCGTTGCCGGAATCGGTATCACCTACGAGGAGCTTGCACATGGGTTCACCTATCGCAACGGCTACGAAAGTGAGCTTCTGGATGAGGAGGAGTTGGACGGAGACCCATGCTGGAAGTTGCAGGTGAAACCACTGGATCTCGAGGACGCCGACTGGGCATCGATCCTCCTGTGGGTTCACCAAGCGAACTTCGTCGTGATGCGGGCGGACTTCGAGGATGAGGACGGGGAGATTGGCCGGAGGATCACCGCAGCGGAGCTGGAAGAGGACGAGCTAGGGGCCGTGGCCCGACTATTGGTGGTGGAAGACCTCAAAGAAGATGTCCGTGCCGAGATCCGGATTGAACAGCGCTCCAGGGAGAAAGTAGCGGAGGAGGTTTTCATCCCTGAGCGGCTGCCGGAGCTGGAACTGTAGTCCCGCCTGCTCCAGGGGTTAGGGGATCTCTCTGCAGAGCTTCACCTGGTGTGCCTCAACGCGGCCCTCGCCACTGGGGCACGCTCTTCGTCCGAGAGCCAGCTGCGAAGCTTAGGAACTGCGACGGGCGGAGCATGATCGGTCAGAGCCCTCAAGGCGGCGGCCACGGCCGCTCGGACGTAAGGTCGGTCGTCCAGGGCCAGGCGACCGAGGACGATTACCGCCTTGCCCGCCACCTTGCCCGCTGCAGGGCCGGAGAAGGCCATGGCCACGTTCCACAGGACTCGCTCGTCGTGCGAGGTGGACCACTGGGCCAGGTGCTCGACTGTGTCGTCGGGGAATACCTCCAGGTAGGTCCGGGCCAATGCCCCGGGACCGAGCGCCCGCCCTACGTGGGGGGAACGATCGGAAAGCAGCGGGGCCAGGGTGTTCAGAAGCGCGCCGCTCCAGCCGATGTTCCCGGTGGACGCGGCGACCGAGGTGGCTTGTACCGCGGCACGACGAACGCCCGGCTCCGGATCGGCCACCCAACCTTCAACCACAGGTAGCAGGTCCGAGAAACGGGCTGTGAGCTGTCGGCCCAACGCCTGGGCTGCTCCCTGGCGGACTGTACGATCGGGGTGAATGGACAAAGCGCGCAGCCGGGAGCCGATGGCATCGGGCTCGGCCGCGGCCTTGGCAAGCACCGCAGCCGCGGCCCGAGCGCCCTGCAGGCCATGGGCCGAGAGGGAATCCGCCCACTGTAGCGCCCCATCGTCAGCCAGGGACTCCACGACGCGCTTGCTGAGGGAACCGCCCGCACTCCACAGCTTGAGGACGCCAGATATCTCGCGATCCCGTACGGACTTTTCCAGCTTTTCCACTGCCACATGCGCAGGATAGCGGCAGGCTCACCTGCACGTCAACTGGGCTTCTGCGGGAGGCAGGGCGGTAGGCTTAACCTGACAAGGCTAGTCCGGCGTCCGGCCGGAGGCTCAATGGGTCGCCCTGTCCCTGAGATACGAGGCGCTGATGGCCGCAGGCAGCCACCATGGCGGCGTTGTCAGTGCACAGCCTCACCGGAGGGAAGTACACATCCAGCCCCCGCTCACCCGCTCGCCGGGGCACTGTCTCCCGTAGTCTGCGGTTTGCCGCCACGCCGCCGACCACCGCGATGTGCCTGATATTGAGCAGGCGGGCGGCGCGCAGGACCTTTTCGGCAAGAACATCGACCACTGCCTCCAAATAAGAGGCACACATGTCCTCCAGCCGAAAGTGGGAGTGCTTCTTGAGCCAGTAGGCGGCTGCAGTCTTAAGCCCGGCGAAACTCATATCCAGGCCCGTTTCCAGGAGGGGCCGGGGCATGGAAATAGCCTGCGGATCACCCTGGGCAGCCAGCTCGTCGATCTTCGGGCCGGCCGGGTATCCAAGCCCCACCAGCCGACCGAACTTGTCCAGAGCCTCACCTGCCGCATCGTCTCGTGTACTGCCCACAATCCGGTACTCGTCCCAGTCCCTTACCTCGACAAGCGAACTGTGGCCGCCGGAGACGATCATCCCCAGAAGGGGTGGCTCCACCTCCGGATATGACAAGCGGTGGGCAAACAGATGGGCTGCTAAGTGATTGACCCCGAGCAACGGTACGTTGCGCGCCCAGCTCACCCCCTTGG
>JAWOCQ010000105.1:0-12149 GCA_046483725.1 Candidatus Bipolaricaulota bacterium | reverse complement strand
TTTTTCTCCCAGCGTCCCTCACGCATGGAGCCGGTAGCCTGAGGGATAAGGCGCGCCAAGGCAAACATATGCCCCAGGGCGAGTTCAGCGACCGAATCACTGCTCGCCTGGGGGGTGTTCTGCACGCGAATGCCCTTCGCCTGAGCGGCGTCCACGTCGATGTTGTCCAGTCCGACGCCGGCGCGCACGATTAGCTCCACCCCTTGAGCGAAAGCCAGCACGTCCTTGCGCAATTTGGTCGCCGACCTGACCACCACGGCTTGGTGTCCTTTCGAGAGCTCCTGGGCCAGCTCGTCCGGGGACATCCCCGGCCGGACGGTCACCTGTAGCCCTGCCTCCTTGAGCCGCTCCAGCGCACGCTCCGCCAACGGATCACACACAAGTACCTTCATCGGCCCTCCTACAATCCCAGTATTCCGTCTATTGTGGAAAGAAGCCCCCGCACCTCCGGTACAGTGATATCACCCATATGGGCGATACGGAACGTCTGCTCCTTGAGGTCCCCATAGCCGTTAGAGATGCGCATCCCGTATTTTTCGACCAGGTTGTTGTTCAGGTCTTTCACCGAGATCCCACGGGTGTTCTTAACACAGGTGAGCGTCTTCGACCAGTAACCCCCTTCAGGATACATGTCGAAGTGCCGCCGCGCCCAGGTTTGCACGAGGCTCGCCATCTCCTCGTGCCGCGCGAAGCGGCGCTCCAACCCCTCCTCGTTCAAGACAGCATCAAGCTGTACGTCAAGGGCGTACATGTGGGAGATTGACGGCGTAGAGGGTGTCTGGTCCTTCTTGTGATACTTCATCATCACCGGAAAGCTGAAGTAGTAGGTGTGCGGCTTCAGCTCCTCGGCCCGGGCCAAGGCCCGCTCGGAGACCGAGCAGATGGTAAGCCCCGCAGGCATGGCTACGGCCTTCTGCCCCCCGGCCAGGCATACGTCCAGGCCCAGCCGGTCCACCTCGATCTTCACTCCACCCATGGCCGACACCGCGTCCACCAGCAGAAGCACGTCGGGGAACTCGCGACACACATGCGCGATCTCCTCCAGCGGGTTCATCATCCCCGTGGAGGTCTCGTTGAACGCCAATGTCACCGCGTCGAACGCGCCCGTAGCCAGCTTCTCTCTAACCTGCTCCGGCTTGATGGCCTGGTCCCAGGGGTTTTCCAGCACCTCACAGGGTAACCCGCAAGCCACGGTGATTTCGTGCCACCGCCGCGAAAAGGCCCCGTTTACGAGGTTCAAGCACTTCTTGCTCACGCAATTCTGCACAGCGGCCTCCATCGCTCCCGTGGAGGAAGAGGTGAACAGGAGAACCGGGTTCTCCGTGTACAAAAAGCGCTGCAACTTGGGCTGAAGCCGAGCGTAAAGCTCCGAGAACTCCGGCGAGCGGTGGTGAACCTGCGGCACCGCCATCGCCTGGAGGACCTCAGGGCGCACCTCGGTCGGTCCCGGTGTGAACAGCTTGCTGTGGACCTTGCGCATGACGATCCCTCCTTCGCGCCACAATGTACTTCTATTGCGGTATTTTGGCAACTCGTACGCCCGGGCAGTAGCGAAGATTCAGGGGCGCAGGAGCATGGCCAGGGGGATAACAACGGCGCCGATCAAAATGGCCACAGACACTCGATCCATGGTCACCGCGGGGAGGCGGGGCCGCACCCGCCGCAGCAGGAGGTACATCCCGTACCCGAGGACCACGGCGCCCACGGCCTTTGCCCACACATCGGCCGCCCACAGAGCGGGTAGCTCCATGAGGCCCCACACGGAGAATCCAATGAGCCCCGCGGCCAACAACCCCACGCCACCCCAGCCGTCCCCCTTGCTTCCCGCCCGGAACAGTGGGATCAGCTTGGAAAAGGAAGCGGCTGTGCCCACCGCAAACAAGACAAGCACCCAAGAATGGGCGGGTGGAATGCCCTGGCCCAGGTATTCCTTGGCCACAAAGCTCGCCAGGGGCGGCAGGCCGACGATGGTCCACGTGCCAAGCGCCAATCCCCAGGCCGCCGGGCGAGGCAGGCGCCCGGCCAAGGCAGGAACGTCCCGTTCCCCAACGGCCTCCACCCCCTCTCCAGCCGCCTGAAACAAGAGTCCTTTGAATAGGCAATGGGCTACGGCGAACAGGATCCCTGCAAATAGTGCCGGCCCTCCTAAGCCAATCCCAATGAGTGAATACCCCATCTGCGACATCGTATGGTAGGCAAGGAATGCTTTTATATCCGTCTCCCACAGGGCGTAAAGGAGCCCTCCAAAGCCTGTGAGCACCCCCAAGGCCACCACTATCGGACCTACAGGCAAATCCTGGGCCAGCCTCGCCAAGGCCAAGATGCTCATCTTCACTATCAGGCCCGAAAGAAGCGTGGACACCCCGGTGGGAGCCTGGCCGTGCGCGGTGGGAAGCCACAGGCCCAGCGGGAACACGCCGGCCTTGACCGCCGCACCGGTCACCAGGAGCCCAACCCCTACCGCCAGCGAGGGCTGGGAGAAATCGGGGGAGATCTCCGCAATTCGCGACAAGGACAACGTCCCCAGCGTCCCGTACACCAGCCCCACCCCGAACAAGTACAACACCATCCCCACAGTGGCCAGGATCAGATACTGCAGGCTGGCCCACACGGCCCGGGAGCGAGCATCGTAGCCGATGAGGAGGAAGGACAGAAGCGACCCCAGTTCCAAGACCACGTACAGGTTGAACAGGTCCCGGGAGAGCACCGTGGCCAGGCAAGTCCCCACCAGCAGGGTGACCAAACCATGGAACGCCGACGGCCTCCGCCGTTCGTGCCACCACACTGCCGCATGCACCAGGGGGATGAGACACCAAAAAGCTAGGGCAAGCCTGTCCCCCACCAGAGGGATGCCCCACGGCGGGTCTCCCAGGAGCCCCTCCGGGAACCCCGGCGCCCACAGCCCCAAGGAGACTAGCCCCGCCAGAATCGCCAGCGCGCCGCCCAGACGGCCCCGCCCAGCGACGATCCCTACTACCCCAAGGAAGAAGTAGGCCAGTACGCCACCGGCTGCGAATATCAACTGCGCCCCCTCGGCCGCTCCAGCTTGGGGACGTCCTGCGTGTGGCGCCGTTCAGTGAGGAAGATGACGTATACAAGGGACAGGGCCAGTGTGGCGAAGTGGATGACGATGGCGGTGAGCACGAGCGCCTGTGGCAGCGGGTCCGCAGCCGGCCCGGGCCCCAGCCCCAGGATGGGCGGCCGTGCCTGCGATCGATGGGCTACCGCCACCAAGAACAGAATGGATCCTCCCGAGGCCACGTTTAGGCCCAGAAGCTTCCAGATCAGGTTGCGCCGGCGGACCAGGGTCCAGAGCCCCAGACCCGCCAACGCCACCGCCATCAGCGCCGCGGTCAGCCCCTCCAGCTCACACCTCCCCTCTGTGGGTGGCGAAGCGATGCAACACCACCCACGCCCCGATGGCCACCTCGAGACCGATAACTAGGTTCGCTCCCACCAGCGGTATCGCGCCCCTAGCCCCCAGGAGCAAGGTCGCCGCCCCGATCGCGATCAACACCGCGACCGCGCCGTACTCCAGCCCCTCCAGCGTGGGTTCGTACAGCTCCTCGGCCAGGCGGTCCGCCCCTTTAGCCAGGGCCAAAAGGAGTAATCCCGAGCCGAGGATGGCCCCGGCCGGGAATCCGCCACCCGGCCCCAGGTGACCACTGGCCGCCAGGTACAAACTGAACACCAACACCACTCCTATCAATATATCCGCCGCTTTTAGCAGGAGCGGCGTCTCCGCCACTGGCGGCTGCGACGCGCGCATCTCCGGCAACGTGCTCATCCCCATGCGTACACCCAGCATGGCCATCGCATACACAAGGACCTCCATCAAGGTGTCCCACAGCCTCGCCCCCAGCACGATGGCCGCTACTGCATTGCGGGCGCCGTAGGCCACGGCCGGCCCCTCCCAATCCCCCACCGGGCCCCGCGGAAACAACCCCAGGGTTCCCAGGGCAAGCACCGCGACCAGCCCCAATACAGCGAAGGCCGAGAACACCCTCATCCTAGATACCTCCGCACCAACTCCTCCAGCTCACCTGAAGCAACCAGCTCAGCGAGAAATGCATCCAGGCTCTCCCCAAGTTCTTCGTTTTCGGGTGCTACCGCCATGCAGAAACCCAAGTCTTCCTCCACAGAACTCACTTCCAAACCCTCTCCCCATCCCCGCAAATGCCACATCCAAAGCCGCAAAGCATCCACCACTGCACCCCCGGCGGAGCCCTCCTCCACAGCGTCAGCGACGTCGTCCACCCCATCGACCATCTGCCCCCCCTCGGGCAGCAGGTCCGCGCCCCGATCACCGCGTACGGCCACCGTCGGACCCGCACGGCCGGGCGCCTGCAGGCGAACCATACGTGTAGGGACCACAGGCTTTGTGACGCTAAGCTCCCGGTCTCCTTCCCCTGGAACGAACCCCCCCGCGGCGAGCTCCGCTTCGCCGGAGAGGAGCAGGCGGGGCATCTCCGAGCGGGGCACCCACAGTACCTCCACGTCCAGGTGGAGCCACCTTCCGAAGCGCTGCAGGATTTCCCATTCCAAACCGACTATTTCCTCGTTCTCTGTGTACAAAAGCGGCGCCGCCTCGGTGGCGGCCACCACCAGCCGTCCCGTACGGCGCAAGGCCAAAAGATAGATGAACGTCACCAACGCAAATCCCACAGCCGCCTCGGTTAAGGCCACGTCAGGAGCAGCGAGAAACAAGTACACCCCGGCCAGGGCCAACGAGTGCGCTCCTACACCAATCACCCCCCACAACAGCCTGCGCCGGGTGAGAGCGAACACGGCCAGGCCGAATGTCACAACGCACAGCCCTGCGAACGTCATTCTTCCGGCCTTTCCCCGCGGACAAAGGCAGCTTTGGCGATAGCGTGAGTGGCCAGCGGTCCGGTAAACGCCAAGAACACAAGAAGCAGGAGGGGAATCCCGCCGCTGTCCCAGAACCCCATCTCCAGCATCACCCCAACCAACACAAGGACGACCCCGCCGATATCTCCCACCCCTGCCGTCTGCAGACGGTCGTAGGGGTTGCGCATCTTGAGGAGCCCCACTCCGCCGAGCCAGAGGAGCAACGATCCACCCCAAAGGAATACCTGGGCGATCATCGCTCCCCCCTCTCCCCGAAGCGCGCCACGAGCACAGTCCCCAGGAACCCCAACGCCGCGTAGGCCAACGCCACGTCCAGCAACACTCCATGACCGCTGCGCGCCGCCTCCAGAGCGAGTAGCAGCGTGATGCGGACGTTCACAGACGTGGCACCCCCCAGGCGATCCCACAGGCTCGGCCCGCGCCACAGGCGTGCCAGCGGAAGGAGCGCTGACAGGGCGACCGCGGTCGTCAGGATCGGGCTCATCCCCACAGCCCTCCCAGCAGGCGTTGGGTGAGTTGCAGCCCGGGCAGTCCCGGTTTCACCGGCTGACAGAGACAATGGATGTACAGAAGGTTCCCGTCCAACAGCAAGGCAATGGTGCCCGGTGTCACGGTGATGGACCACAGCAACAGCAGCCGCGCCATGTCGGAGCGTACTGAGACCGGCACGGCAACGATGCCCGAACGCTCCCGGCCGGTGAGCGCCACCAACGCGGTGACCGTTACCGAATGCGTCACACGGGCCGCGACAAGCAGGATGAAGGCCACCCACAGGTCGAGTCGAAGCCAAGCGGAGGGGGGCTGGCGGAGATCCACCTTTCCCCACACCACCAGCCCCGCCGGCAGCATGGACAGCACCACACCACCCAACAGCACCGGGACGCTGACCTGTCGCCACAGCCCCACCCACAAGGCCGCCAACAGTAACCCCAACGCCGCCGCGGTCAGCCACCGACCCATAGCTGGTAAGTATAACGGTAGCTCTCACTTGACCATGGGGAGGCCCTCGTGCTAGCCTTTGTCGTCGGACAATCCGGCAACTCGGGAGGGAAAGATGAAAGACTGGTGGCTCGATTTCCTGATGTTTCGCAAGCGGGTGACCCCGTCGCTGATGCCAGTGTTGTTCTGGGCAGGTATCGTGATTGCCCTCATAATGGCGATCTGGAACCTTACAGACGGGGCACGTACGGGCGATCCCCGACTCATCTTCCACGGCGCGGTGCTCCTTTTTGCAGGACCGTTCTTCGTCCGCGTACTGTGTGAGTGGGTGTTGAGCTTCTTCCACAGGGAGGAGTGAGAGCAAGGTAACCACACAGAAGGTCCTGTCCGCGACCGCCTAGGGTAGGTTTGGACTGGCAGCTGGGTAATCTGTCCAGGGGCAGATTACCCCTGTTCAGTTGGTGCCGTCGCTGTAGAATATGATCGCGATGGGCATCAAAGCGTGGGCGATTCTCTTGGTGGGCACGCTGAGTATCGGCGCGAGCGCCGCCGAAGTGACCCACCTTCACATTTCCGACTCCATCAACCCTGCCACAGCCAGCTACGTGATCCGTGGCCTGCAGCACGCCGCCGACACCGAGGCGGCCCTGGCAGTGTTGCAGCTCGATACCCCCGGAGGGCTGGACACGGCCATGAAGGACATCGTAGAGGCAGTGCTGGGCTCGCCAGTGCCGGTAGTCGTCTGGGTGGGCCCGCCGGGCGCAAGAGCATCCTCTGCAGGCGCCTTCATCCTACTGGCGGCGGATGTAGCGGCAATGGCCCGCGGAACAACCGTAGGGGCAGCACATCCGGTGGCCCTAGCGCCGGATTCGGAGGCCCAAGATGATACCGTGACCGAAAAGGTCGTCAGCGAGGCGGTGGCTCGCATCCGGTCCATCGCCGAACTCCGTGGGCGAAACGAAGAATGGGCCGAGAAGGCCGTCAGGGAATCCGCCACCGCTACTGCCAGCGAGGCCGTAGAGCTGAACGTAGCTGACCTCCTCGCCGACAAAATGCCGGAACTGCTTACCGCGCTTGAGGGCTGGGAACTCCCCGACGGACGCGTCCTGCGTACGGAAGGGGTGGCCATTCAAGAGGTCCCCATGTCCCTGAGAGAACGGCTGTTCAGCGTCCTGGCCAATCCCAATCTCGTCTATATCCTGTTCATGTTGGGACTGTACGGCTTGATCTACGAGTTCTTCTCACCCGGCGTGGGGTTCGGCTTTGCCACTGGCGGGATCTCCATGATCCTCGCGCTGCTTGGCCTGCAAGTCCTGCCGTTCAGCTTCGCTGGGCTAGGGCTGATCGTATTCGGCGCGCTCCTGATGGTGCTCGACGTATTCACCCAAACCGACGGTATCCTCACTGTAGGAGGAATCGTGAGTCTTGTGGTGGGCTCGTTCTCGTTGTTCGACCTCGACTCCCCGGCGCTTGGGTTGTCCTGGCCGACGGTGGCGGCCACGGTGGGGATCCTAAGTGTGGTCTTTGTGTTCGTGATCTCCAAAGGGCTCCTCGCCCAACGGCACCCACGGCGCGCGTTGACCACAATGGTAGGGTTGACCGGCGTGGCCGAGGACGACCTCGAACAGGGCGAAGGCTGGGTCAAAATCCGAGGCGAGTATTGGCGCGCCCGCGCGGAGGGGGACACCGCACACAAAGGCGACGAGGTCGAGGTGGTGCGCCAGGAGGGGCGGTCGCTTGTGGTGCGCCGTCGCTAGGGGGAGGGAAAGGCCCTGGCGCCTTGGAGCTCACACGGAGGTAACACATGCGGAAGTCGACAGTAACTATCGGGGAATGTAAAGCCATGGGAGAGCTTCCGGCGCAGGACTTGGTGCGCTAGCGCAGTGGCGCTGTTTCAGGTAGGAGAACCAGGGGGAGGGTGCGAAGGACGCCTGGGAGTCCTCTGCACGCCACATGGGGCAATACATACCCCCGCCTTTGTCGCAGTGGCCACACGGGCTGCGGTGAGGGCAGTGAGCCTCCAGGACCTCGAGCTTCTAGAGGTACAGGCCCTCATCGGCAATACCTACCACCTCGTCCTGCGGCCAGGGCCGGAGATGGTGTCCGCCCTGGGAGGTTTGCATGGCTTCAGCGGCTGGAACGGCCCCTGGATGACCGACTCAGGCGGGTTCCAGGTGTTTAGCTTGGGAGCAGGCAAAGAGCACGGGGTGGGGAAGGTGGCCTCCGTCTTTTCCGGGGAGAGCAAACCGCGGCCGCAAGGTAAGTCCCTGGTTCGGCTGACCGAGGAGGGAGTAGTGTTCCGCTCAGTGCTTGACGGCTCTTGGATCACCTTCACTCCCGAGTCGGTGATCCACGCCCAGCGCCTCCTAGGGGCGGACCTCGTGCTCCCCCTCGACGAGTGCACCTCCCCGTGGCACAGCAAAGAGTACACGGAGGCTGCCTGCGAGCGTACCCATCGCTGGGCCGAGCGCGCCCTGGCCACCTGGCAGGAGACCGCGCATTCAGGGCCGAACACTGGCCAGACGCTGTACGGGATTGTCCAAGGCGGGGCATACGAAGACCTCCGCCGCCGGTCGGCCCGCCTCATAGCAGGCCTGGGGTTCCCGGGCGCAGCAATAGGCGGCTCGTTGGGCAAGTCCAGGTCAGAGATGCTCCAGGTCCTCGAGTGGGTAAACGGCGAGCTCCCCGGCAAGCTTCCTCGCCACCTCCTGGGAATCGGCACCCTGGAGGACCTCGTGGAGGCTGTCCGTCGGGGAGTGGACACCTTCGACTGCGCCGCCCCCATGCGGATGGCCCGAAACGGGACGCTCCTCACCCTGAGCGAGCCAGGGGGGCGCTTGGGCATCCGTGCAGCGCGCTTCCGTCGCGACAATCGGGCGGTGGACCCAGCGTGCGACTGCCCGAGCTGCTCAAGGCACTCGCGAGCCTACCTACACCACCTGCTCCGGTCTGGGGAACTCACCTACTACCGGCTGGCCACCCTCCACAACCTGCGGACCATGGTCCGCTTCATGGCCGGGATACGCGCTGTCCTGGCGGCCGGCCGCACCCCGGACGTCAAGGATCTCCTCCCTCCGGGCTGATCCCCGGGCGTTGCCCTCCGTCCTCGCCTAGGTCAAACTCTGTGCCGGCGGAGGTGCGGGGTGAGCGTTGTTGCAGTTGATATAGGGGGAACGCAGACACGGGTGGCCCGCCTGGAGGGCGGGAGGCTTAACGATCGCAGGGCGTTTCCTACCCAAGACTTGGACGTGCTGATTGCCGCTATCGCCGCCGTGGATCCGGATGGCCTCGACGCGGTGGGCATAGCCTTTGCCGGGGCGTTGGACATGCGGCGCGGGTGCATCCTCAATTCCCCCAACCTCAAGGGGTGGCAAGACTTGAATCTCCCGGCGGAGCTAGGCAAACGTTTGGGACGGCCCGTGTATCTGGGCAACGACGCCTCGTGTGCCGCCCTGGGGGAGCTTACTAGGGGCTCCCGTGCCCGTGATTTCGCCTACGTTACCTGGTCTACAGGGATCGGCGGAGGGTTTGTCAGCGGCGGACGAGTCCTATGGGGGAGCACCGGTATGGCGGCGGAGGTGGGACACATAGTGCTCTGGCCCGACGGTCCCCTGTGTGATTGCGGCAAGCACGGGTGCCTAGAGGCAATTGCTTCCGGCACGGGCATCCGCCGGCTTACCCAGGAAAAGATGGGTAGCGCGCTTTCCGCCGAGGAGACGGTCGCCCGTGCACAGAAGGGGGAGCGGATCCCAGAGGAGATAGTGGAAACCGCCTGTCGGGCCATGGCGCAAGGACTGGCCATCGTGAGCGAGCTATTGGAACCGGAGGTGTTGGTCCTAGGAGGGGGCATCACCCGCTCATGGGCCTATCTGGGGACGAAAGTAGAGCGCGCCCTCTCCGCTATGGCCCGTAGCGCCCCGCCGCTTCGGCTGACCGAACTGGGAGACGACGTGGGGCTATACGGGGCCGCCGCGCTCCCCGAGCATTGGCCCGAGCACTGGCCTCCCCCGGCCCACTCAGCCTCTGAGGCTTAAGACAGCTAGCCCGCAGCGAACCGAGGAGCTACCTCCCCGCATCCAGGGCCCCAAGCACGCGTTCTGGAGTGAAAGGCGCCCGTGTCAAACGCAGTCCCACTGCATGGTGGATGGCGTTGGACAATGCAGGCAGGGGGCCGTTTATACCGATCTCGGCGATGGATTTCGCCCCCAGTGGTCCGCTGGGCTCATAAGAGTCCAGCAGAATTGCCTCCAACAAAGGCACATCCAACGCGGTGGGGATCTTGTAGTCGAGCAGATTGGCGCTCACGCAGCGTCCGCGCTCGGAAAAGCTCATTTCTTCAAACAATGCCTGTCCCACCCCTTGGGCCATAGCCCCCTCCAGCTGCCCCTCGGCCAAGCGAGGATGCAGGGCAACCCCACAATCGGCTATTCCGAGCATCCGCTCCAGCCGCACTATGCCTGTTTCCCTGTCCACGCCGACCTCGGCAAAGAAGGCGGCGAACGGCGGCGGTGACTCTTCGGGAACGCAGGAGGCAGTGGCGGCTATCTGGTGCTGGTCCACCACGTACGTAGCCCGGTGTCCCACCTCCCCCAGGCTGACCGATTTACCATCGAGCCCCCGTACCTGCTCTCCCACTAGCTCAAGGCCCTCCGCGGGCTGGGACAGCAACGCACCCGCTACCGTGAGAATCTGCCGCCGGACGTCTTGCGCTGCGCGGAGCACCGCCGTTCCCGAGACATAGGTCGTACTGGAGGCGTACGCGCCGACATCGAACGGCGTGAAGTCGGTATCCGACGAGTATATCATCACCCTCTCCACGGGAACGCCCAACACCTCCGCCGCAATCTGCGCCAACACAGTGTCGGAGCCCGTACCCAAGTCGGTGGCGCCCACGAGAAGCCGGAAGCTCCCGTCCTCGTTCATCATGAGGGTAGCCGACCCCATGTCAATGCCGGTAATTCCCGACCCTTGCATAGCGCACGCCATCCCCACGCCGTAGGACCACGCACCGTCGTGTCGTGGTGCTTCGCGGCTGTCCTGCCAGCCGAAGCTCTCGGCCCCCACCCGTAGGCACTCGGCGAGTTTGCACGATCGCACCACCTGGGGCACGCCCTCGCGCCCTTCGCCGATCTTCTCAAAGATGGGCGATGTCTCCCCTTCCCGGATGTGGTTTTTAAGTCGTAGCTCCACAGGGTCCATGCCCAGCGATTCCGCTAGCTGGTCCATGGCCACCTCCAATGGGAAGTAGCCCTGGGTCGCGCCGTAACCTCTGTATGCCCCAGCAACGGGGAGGTTCGTATACACCGCCCGCCCGTGGAACCGCAGCGCGGACGGCTTGTTGTACAGGGGCAAACTCTTGGAACCGGTATTGGAAAGCACCGTCAGTGCGTGGGACCCGTAGGCTCCGGTGTTCGACGTGGCCTCCATCTCCAACGCCTGGAGGACGCCGTCCTTACTCGCTCCCAAGGCAACCCGCACGCGCATCGGGTGGCGAGTACGCGAGGAGACAAATTCCTCCTCCCTGGACAGCACCATGTGTACAGCCTTCCTGGCTCTCAGCGCCAGAGCACCAGCCACTGGTTCCAGAAGCACCTCCTGCTTCACCCCGAATCCCCCCCCAATGCGGGGCTTGACCACGCGAACCTGCTGCATGGGGATTTCCAGCACGCCGGCCACTATACGCCGCACGTGAAAGGGCACCTGGGTCGACGTACGTAGAACCAGCCGCCCGTCCTCATCGAAGTAGGCCAGCACGCAGTGCGGCTCGAGAGGGACGTGCTGGGAATAAGGGATCTCGCAGGTGGTCTCCACAGTCGCCTCCGCCTGGCGCAGCGCAGCATCCACGTCCCCCACAGGGATGTCCACCGCTGCGGCCACATTGCGGCGCGCATCGTAGATCCCCTCGCTATCGAGCTCATCGTGGATGACCGGGGCCCCTTCGGTGAGAGCTTCCTCCACCGATAGCACCGGCGAGAGGAGCTCGTAGTCCACACGTATCTTGCCCAGGGCCTCTCTAGCCACCTTTTCGCTCACCGCGGCCACAGCGGCTACCCGATCCCCGACAAAGCGCACCTTGTCGTCGAACAGGAACGCATCGTAAGGGGAGGGCTCCGGCCACCCCTGGCCGGCAGTGGTGTGGGCGATGCGGGAGACATTGCCGTGGTGCAGAACACAAGCTACGCCGGGCACTCTTTCGGCTTCCGAGGTGTCGATGGACTTGATCCTGGCGTGGGCATGTGGCGAGGGCAGGATCATTCCCACCAGCGATCCGGAGAGATCGATGTCCGAGGTGAACTTCGGCCTCCCGCACACCAAGGACGGCCCGTCCACCTTGGTCA